>NZ_AUIQ01000009.1 GCF_000423785.1 Tetragenococcus muriaticus DSM 15685
GTGTGTTGGTAATGATAACAACGGTCTGGGTTGCATGCTTAAACGCGTAGACAGAACTACAGGAGGAAATAGCACAATCCCATGTGGATCCTTTCCACTGACTATTATATCTCAGGAACCACACAATATCGAAACAAGATCCCAAACGCCCTCCGCTCGTTCAAGAATCACGAGCTGCGCGGAGCTCCGCTCCTTGCCTTGGCGAGCAAAGCTCGCTTTAACAAAAGGGAAACATTGTGTTGCTTAAAGCTTTTATTGATGAATGTTATTTATTTTATTTTCAAAGAACCAGAATGTTTGCATCAGAGATGATGCTTATAAATATATTTTACGAGGAGGTTTCACTATTGAAACAAAAAATTACTGTTTTAGGCCCTGGCTCTTGGGGGACAGCTTTAGCCCAAGTGTTATCTGAAAATGGACATGAGGTGAATTTATGGGGAGATAACCCCGCTCAAATTGATGAAATTAATACTTATCATACCAACCGACATTATTTGCCCGATTTAAAACTCCCAGAAAATATTAAAGGGCAGAAAGATTTAAAAACAGCGGTCACAGATGCCGATGCTATTTTATTAGTGGTACCTACAAAAGCGATTCGTAGTGTGGCTAAGCAATTAGCTACGATTGTTGAAAATAAACCTTATATTGTACATGCTTCAAAAGGCTTAGAACAAGGGAGCCATAAACGAATTTCTGAGGTAATTGATGAAGAGTTTCCTGTAGAAAAAAGAAAAGGACTTGTTGTTTTATCTGGACCAAGTCACGCGGAAGAAGTCGCTGTACATGATATTACTACAATTACTGCTGCCAGTTCGGATGATGAAGCGGCGAAATATGTTCAACAAACCTTTATGAATGGCTATTTACGAATTTACACAAATAACGATGTAGTAGGTGTTGAAACAGGCGCCGCTTTAAAAAATATTATTGCCATTGGTTCTGGAGCAATTGCAGGACTTGGGTTTGGAGATAACGCTAAAGCAGCAATTATGACACGAGGGCTAGCTGAAATTAGCCGTTTAGGTGTAGCGATGGGCGCAGACCCATTAACATTTAGTGGTTTAAGTGGTGTAGGGGATTTAATTGTGACTTGTACAAGTGTTCATTCACGGAACTGGCGTGCAGGTAACATGCTTGGAAAAGGACAAAAACTACAAGATGTAGTAGATAACATGGGAATGGTTATTGAAGGTGTGTCTACAACAAAAGCAGCTATGGAATTAGCAGAACAATTGAATGTGGACATGCCTATAACTGAAACAATCTATCGCGTCCTTTATGAAGATAAGGATATTCGCCAAGCAGCTAAAGATATTATGATGCGTGATGGTAAAATAGAAAACGAATTTTCTTAAAAACAAAAAGTAAAGGAGACCTTTCGAATGAAAGTAAAAAAAGCAGTCATTCCAGCCGCTGGTTTAGGCACTCGTTTTTTGCCTACGACAAAGGCAATGGCTAAGGAGATGCTTCCTATTGTTGATAAACCAACGATTCAATTTATCGTGGAAGAAGCATTAGATTCTGGGATTGAAGATATTTTAATTGTTACTGGTAAGGGGAAACGCCCGATTGAAGATCATTTCGATGCTAATTTAGAATTAGAAATGAATTTAAGAGAAAAAGGAAAAGACGATTTATTAAAGTTAGTGGAAGAAACCACTGACGTTAATTTACATTTTATTCGGCAATCACACCCCAAAGGGCTTGGCCACGCCATTTTGCAAGCAAAAGCTTTTGTAGGAAATGAGCCTTTTGTGGTTATGCTGGGAGATGACTTGATGAAAGATCAAATTCCACTTAGTAAACAATTGATAGATGATTATGAAAAAACGCATGCATCCACTATTGGAGTAATGGACGTCCCTCATGAAGATACTTCTAAATATGGAATTATCAATCCGGAAAGACAAGTTGAAGACGGCTTGTACAATGTGAATAGTTTTGTTGAAAAACCCGAACCAGAAGTGGCTCCAAGTGACTTGGCGATCATTGGACGCTACTTATTAACACCAGAGATTTTTACCATCCTAGAAAATCTAGCCCCTGGTGCTGGAGGAGAAGTCCAGTTAACGGATGCTATCGATATTTTAAACAAAACGCAGCGTGTATTTGCCCGTGAGTTTAGAGGCAAACGATTTGATGTTGGGGATAAATTTGGGTTTATGAAGACAAGTATTGAATATGGCCTTGTTCACCCACAAATTAAAGATGATTTATCGGATTATATTATTGAACTTGGTAATCAATTGAGTCAAAAGAAACAAGCTAATCAATCTTCAGTAGATACAACAACTAGGGAAGAAGAATGATAGCTATTTTTCTCTTTTAAGCGATTAACTATCAGCAATGTTTTTCAATAAAGTAAGCGGCCTAGGAAATTGAATGATCATCGGATTGCCGAAAAAAATTCAGTAATTAGAACGATTATTATTTGTTTTAAAATTTTGAAAATGATATGCTTATATATATTAAGAAAATAGGAAAGGGGTTTTGGTATGACTGCTGGAGGTATTGCCGGTTTAATTGCCGCTATCGCATTTGCAGTACTCGTCATCTTCCTGATAAGGTTATTGATGAAAGTTGAAAAAACCGTAACTTCCGTAGAAAAAACTGTAGAAGAAGCGAATAATACGATAGAGGTAGTAACAAAAGATGTTGATTTACTTTCACGAGAAGTGGAAGGACTACTAACAAAGGGAAATGAATTATTTTCAGATGTGAACAAAAAAGTGGCTACTATCGATCCACTATTTACCGCCATTGCTGATTTAAGTACTAGCATTTCAGAGTTAAATGCTTCTGGAAAAAGTCTTGTTTCAAGAATTAATGATTTAGGAAAGACAACAGCACAAACAACAGTTGCTGGCAAGGTAGGAAAAACCGCAATGAAATTTTTTAAACAACGGAATAAAGAAAAATAATTGGAGGGATTTTCATGGGAAAAAAAGATGGATTTTTACTAGGTGCTGTGGTTGGAGGCACTGCAGCTGCAGTGACAGCTTTGTTATTAGCACCTGAATCAGGTAAAGAATTGCGCGAGAAATTAGCAAAGCAGGTAGACCATGCTTTAGATGCTGCTTCAGATTATACAGATATTGCAAAAGATAAGGGCAGCGATTTAACGGACCTTGCTAAGGAAAAAGCGGACGATCTCAGCAAGCAAGCTAGCGATCTTGCAGGATCTATGAAAAGTAAGACCCAAAATACAGCAGAAGATGTGAAAGATACAGTTTCCGATGCCGCTTCAGATTACGCTGATTTAGCAAGTGATATGGCAGAAGACGCAAAAGACACAGCTGCAGCGGTGTCTGATGAAGTTCAAGATACAGCAGAAGATATCATTATTGATGTCAAAGATACTTCAGACGCAGTGCAAGAGACAGTAGCTCAAGGAGCTTCTGAGGGAAGTTCGATTGCACAAGATGCTAAAGATCAAGCTGATGTAGTAACCAGCGAAACCAAAGATAATTTAGCTGCCGAACATGAAGATATCAAAGAAGACTTTGATGATTCAGTAGGAGACTTAAAAGATGAAGTTGAAAAGAATAATCCGGGTGAAGAATAAATATTTATAGCTTTTGCCGAGTAGAGCAATTTTGTCGTTGCTCTTACTCGGCTTTTTTATTGTGTTTGGATGTGTAGGAGGCACCTTAGAAACGCTCAAAACTAAGGTAGATCATAATAAACTATATAGAAAAATAATCCATCCTTTATTTAAAGAAATGGATTATTTAAATACTTATTCAATAATCTGTAATTCTTTGCTGGTTTTAGTAAATGGTTGGCAGCCATCTTTAGTTACATAAACACAGTCTTCTATACGTACGCCAACTTCCCCAGGTAAATAAATTCCTGGCTCAATAGAAAAGCACATTCCCTCTTCAAGCACTAAATCATTTCCGGCAACCAATGAAGGGTACTCATGAATTGTCGTACCAATACCATGTCCTAGACGATGGTTAAACGCTTCGCCATATCCATAATTTTCAATGACTTCCCGTGCTATTTTGTCTAACTCACTTGCTTTGACGCCAGGTTTTACAGCTTCTTGGGCGGTTAGTTGAGCTTCTAATACGATATTATAAATATCCCGTTGCCATTTTGTCGGTTCTTTAAAAGCTACCGTACGTGTAGCGTCACTACAATAGCCTTTCCAAATGACTCCTAGATCAAATAAGACAAAATGATTTTTTTGAACAGAAGCTTCTCCGGGAGTTCCATGAGGGTTAGCAGCTTTAGCCCCAGCTAATACTTCTGTATCAAATGACATTTTAGCTACGCCTTTACGTTTTAGTTGATACTCAATTTCAGCAATAATTTCAGCTTCAGTAGCTCCTTCTTTAATAGCAGAAAAGCCAATGTCAAAAGCCACATCTGCCCAAGAGCCGGCTTCAATAAGCGTGTTAATTTCATTTGGTGTTTTGTATAATTGTATTCGTTCAATAACTGGCGATAAGTTTTTAGAAAAATCTGTTCTTGGGAAATGATTTGCAAATGCCTCAAAATGATCTAAATTCAAAGAAGATTTTTCGATAGCAATATCTGAAGGCTCGCCGAAACGTCTGTGTATTTCTTCAGCAATCATTTTCCATGGATCTTGTGAGTCTTGATAACCTATAACATCATATTTCCAGGCACTTTCCTTAGCTGCTTGAGCATCTAATGCGGGTGTAAATAAGAATGGCTCTTTATCAACTGCAAAGAACAAAGCCAAGATTCTCTCGTGAGGGTCACTAGCAAAACCTGTAAAATAAGCGATGGTGTTAGGATCCGTAATATAAGCTAGCTCTGTCCCGTTTGCTTTCATCCACTTTGTTAATTCATTTATCTTTTCATTGTTCATATAGTGCCTTCTTTCTAACTTATTTATTTTATTTTAGCATTCTTATAAGAGAATTTCTAAAATTTGTTTAAGAAAAAAGCATTTTCATGAAAATGAAGTAAAACGGTTGCACCTTTGATTTAAATTTGCTATTCTAGAAAAGAAATGAAAAAGAGATTTTCAGAAAATAAAAAGTGATAGGAGATTTAAATATGGAAAAACAGACAGTTACAATTTATGACGTAGCCCGAGAAGCAAATGTTTCCATGGCAACGGTCTCACGGGTTGTTAACGGGAATCCCAATGTAAAGCCAGCAACTCGCAAAAAAGTGTTAGAAGTGATTGACGGTCTTGATTATCGTCCAAACGCAGTAGCTCGTGGATTAGCTAGCAAAAAAACCACAACGATTGGCGTGATTATTCCAGATGTCAGCAATATGTTCTTTTCTTCTTTGGCACGTGGTATTGATGATGTGGCTACTATGTATAAATACAATATTATTTTAGCCAATTCAGATGGTGATAGTGCTAAAGAGGTACAAGTGTTAAATAATCTATTAGCTAAGCAAGTAGACGGCATTATCTTTATGGGTCATCGTATTACAGATAAAGTTCGTGCAGAGTTTTCTCGTTCGAAAACCCCTGTAGTTTTGGCTGGTTCAATTGATCCAGATGAGCAAGTAGGTAGTGTAAATATCGATTATAAAGAAGCAGCGAAAGAAGCAGTTTCTCTATTGGCTAAAAATGGTCATGAAAGAATAGCTTTTATTAGTGGGGCATTAATTGATGCGATTAATGGACAAAATCGCCTCACTGGATATAAAGATGCGTTAAAAGAAAATAACTTGGATTATAATGAAGGGTTGATTTTTGAATCACCATATAATTTTAAAGATGGTCTAGCTTTAGTAGAGCGTGTGTTAAATAGTGGAGCAACAGCTGCTTATGTTACGGATGACGAATTAGCTATTGGTGTTTTAGATGGTCTTTATGACCAAGGGGTGGATGTTCCAAAAGATTTTGAAATTATCACTAGTAATAATTCTCTATTGACTGATGTAGCACGTCCACGTTTATCAAGTATTGCACAGCCACTTTATGATATTGGAGCTGTAGCTATGCGGCTATTAACGAAGTTGATGAATAGAGAAGAAATCGAACAAAAAACGATCGAACTTCCGTCAACAATCATGGAAAAAGAATCAACCAAATAAATATTGGACAAATGAAATACTAAAAAAACATCTCAGTTACTGAGGCGTTTTTTTATGGCCAAAAACTAGGATAGGAGTATTTTACTTATCACATTGACAACTTTTTTCACCGTTCATCACAATGTAGAGCAAATGAATAACATTTTTTGTGAAGGAAGAATCTAGAAAGTGGGTGACAAGTGAAAAAGGGCTATTAGAACAGTTTCAAACTAAAGTGGTTACTTTATACCCAATAAGATAAAACACTTATTGAAGAATTTGACTTGGAAAGTAACCTAATTAGAACAGTAAATTTAGAAAAACAATTATATTCAAAAAATATTGAAGAAATACTAAAATACTTAGAATGGTTGAATTTGACGTAACAATCAATATAAAAAAACCAAGGAAGGCTATTATAACCGTCCTTGGTTCTTTTATTAATCGTCATCATCATCGTTGTCATCAGGCCCATTTTGCCAGTAGTCTTCGTAATCATCTTCGCTACCACCAATGCCAAATCGGAAGCTTGGACCTGGCGGAGTTCCTTGAGCCCAATAAGAAGTTGTTGTATCGTTAGGAACACGCATTGTTGAACCATCGACTTCAACAGTATCGTCATCATCGACTTGAGTTCCCGTAAATTCAGAGACTTCTTCTTCATTAACATCGTCGTCTAATTCAAACTCTTCATCAACTCCTAGACTGTCTGGATCAGCTTGATAAATCGAATTAGCAAGTTGAGCCATATAGCGAGCGGTACGATCACTAGCGTTACGGTCGGTTCCTTCATTATCTTCACGCCCAGACCAACTACTTAAAGTTGCTCTTGGAGTAGAAACGGCTAGCCAAGAATCTCTGTACTCATCAGTCGTACCTGTTTTTCCTACCCAATCAGCATTGGCAAGATTATAATTTAAATTGCTAACACCCGATATAAAGTCCGTCGTGTATCCACTATCGAGAACATCACGCATTAAGTCGTTCATGATTGAGGCAGCCGCTCTAGAATAAACGCGCTCAGGATTTTCTTCGTGTTCATACAATGCTTCACCACTAGAGTCGGTAATTGATTCAATCAGATATCCTTCTTGGGAGACTCCTCCATTGGCTAATGTTTGGAATCCATTTGTTTGTTCTAATGTGGTTACTTCAGGAACGCCAGAAGATGCTGATTCATAAGTCCACGCATCTGTCTCTGGATAATTCATTTTTTGTAAGTAATTATCATAAACAAAAGAAGCATCGTTTTTATCATCTAAAAGTTCTTGATAAATATGATAACTAGCAATATTACTTGAATATTCCAGTGACTCGCGGATGGTTTGGAAAGTTTCTGTTCCTTCATTAGTTGCATTGACAATAGGATCGCCTTCGTTTTCCCCTTGTTGCCAATCTGCTGGGTAATCTGAAACACGAGATTCAGTACCGATTAACCCTTGGTCGATAGCTGGTCCATACACTAATGCAGGCTTAATCGCTGAACCAGCTTGTCTAGTAGAATTAAATGCGTGGTTAAATTGATTTTCTTCATAATCTCGTCCACCAACAAAGCCAAGAATTCTTCCAGTTTCATTGTCCATATACACATTACCAACTTCAACTTGGTTGTTATTATCTAATAAGTATCCATAGTTTTCCGCTGTATCTTGCATAGCATCGTAAATATCTTGGTCAATCGTGGTATTGACAGTATAACCGCCGTTTACTAATCTTTGTTGAGCTTCTTGGATATAAGTTTGATAAGTTTCTTCTTGAGAGAACTCATCGCTACTTACATCATCTTCATTTGCTAACTGCCTAGCAATAATTTTTAAGGACTCATTCATGACAGTATCGTATAAGAAGCTTTGGTCATCATTACTTTCAGCAGGATCTTCTCTTTCTAGAAAATCTGAAGTTAAATCATAATCTCGGGCATCTTCATATTCTTCTCTTGAAATGTCGTGATTACGATACATACTAAATAAAACATAGTCTTTTCGTTCTAGCCCAGATTCTAAGTCGTCTTGTAGTTTACCTGAATTCGTATAAGGGCTATAAGCAATCGGACTTTGTGGTAGGCCGGCGATAAATGCAGCTTGCGGTAAGTTCAACTCATTGGCATCTACGCCAAATATTCCTTGAGCAGCTTCTTGAGCTCCAGCAATGTTTTCCCCTTGGTTATTTCGTCCAAAAGGAGAAACGTTTAAATAGATTGTCAAAATTTCATCTTTAGAGAAATTATTTTCAACTTGCTGTGCTAACAAAATTTCATTTGCTTTCCGTTCAAATGTTACATTATCAGACAAAATTTGTTGTTTGACAATTTGCTGTGTTAAGGTTGATCCACCACTTGAACCGATGCCAGTTACTTCAGAGACAAGGGCTCGTAAGACTGCTTTGGGAACGACGCCATCATGTTGATAGAAATCTTTATCTTCTGTAGCAATAGCGGCTTGTTTTAATGTATCCGATATTTGATCTGATTCTACGCTATTGCGATGTAACTCTGTGTCAATATTTGCAATATTGCTACCGTCTGCATAAGCTAAACTTGAAGTTTCATCAACGTCTTCAAGATCTCCTTCTAACTCTTCTTTGGTAGGTATTTCAGTATCTTGGACTAGATAAGCAAAATAACCTGCGCCAATACCTGCACCAAGAGCACCTAATAATAAGACCAAACAGACAAGGGTTAACAGAAGCGACTGGATGACTCTTATTACGATATGGAGATAAAACCAGCCAGAACCTTGCTGTTGATTTGTTTTTTGAGAATTTTTTTTCTGCTGCGACAAACACGTCACCTCATTTATTTTTACTTCTGTATGATTATAGCAAAAAAAAAGCAACTTGAATAGTTTGATTCTTTTAAGATAAAACTAAGACTTTTATTTCACTTTTTTTTCGGTTATCATTACATTGAGTATAAATTATAAGGAGGAAATACCATGCAATCAGACTTTTTACAAGAGCTAAAGCAACGCGGTCTGATTCATCAAATTACTGATGAAAAAGCGTTAGAAAAAAAATTAAACGAAGAGTCTGTAAAATTATATGTAGGCTTTGATCCTACTGCAGAAAGTTTACATATTGGGCATTTGTTGCCGATTTTGATGCTTAGACGTTTTCAACAAAATGGTCACATGCCCATTGCACTTGTTGGCGGTGGGACAGGAATGATCGGAGATCCTTCATTTAAGGACCAAGAAAGACAATTAAATCCTTTGGCAACCGTCCAAGACTGGTCTAATAGTATTAAACGGCAGCTATCTCAGTTTATTGATTTTGATAATGAAAAGAATCCAGCAATTGTAGCCAATAATTATGACTGGTTAGGCGAAATGACTTTAATTGATTTTTTAAGAAATGTAGGCAAAAACTTTACAATTAATTATATGATGAGTAAAGAAAGTGTAAAGCGTCGTATTGAAGCAGGGATTTCTTATACGGAATTTGCTTACCAATTACTACAAGCTTATGATTTTTTAAAGCTATATCAAAAACATGGTTGTCTTTTACAGTTAGGCGGTAGTGATCAGTGGGGAAATATTACTTCAGGAATTGAACTGTTACATCGTGAAGAGGATGTACAAGGTTTTGGTATTACTATTCCATTAATTACTAAAGCCGATGGGAAAAAATTTGGTAAAACAGAAGGCAACGCGATTTGGCTTGATGCTAATAAAACAAGCCCGTATGAATTTTATCAATTTTGGTTAAATACGGATGACCGTGATGCCATTAGGTTCTTAAAATACTTTACTTTCTTTAATTTGGATGAAATTGCAAAAATCGAAGAAGAATTTAATCAAGCGCCTGAAACAAGAGCTGCACAAAAAGCTTTAGCTAAAGATGTAACTACTTTAGTTCATGGAAAAGAAGGTTATGAACAAGCAAAGCGAATTTCAGAAGCATTATTTAGTGGATCTGTTAAAGAGCTAAGTATAGAGGAATTAGACCAAGCTTTCAATGGAGTCCCAGCCTACAAAGTAAATACTGAAGATTCCTTAAACTTAGTGGACATAGTGATTACTGCTGGTATTGAATCCTCAAAACGACAAGCAAGAGAAGACATAAATAATGGAGCAATTTATCTTAATGGTGATCGTATTCAAGATACGAATTATGAAATTCAAGAAGCAGATAAATTAGGTGGGGAAACGACCGTTATTCGTCGTGGGAAAAAAAGGTATTTTATATTACGCTTTTAAAAGAAGAGGAAATCACAAGAGACTTGCTTTCTTGTGATTTCATTATTTCAAAAGGAGTTTTTTATGGGGGCAATTATTGTACAAGCTGTGGGATTGTTTCTCATTATTGTATTGGCTTATTTTTTAAAGCAAATTGGTCTTTTACATAAAGCAGATGGTTCTAGTTTGTCTATTATCATTATGAACGTTACCTTGCCAGCCGTCATTATTATTAATTTAGTCAATTTAGATATTGAAGGTAATTTATTATTGTTCGTATTGATTGGATTTTTCTGGTCTATTTTACAAATTTTTATTAGCTATTTTATAACGAAAAACAAAACAAAAACAGAGCAGCAATTTTTTATATACTGTGCTACCGGTTTTAATATAGGAAACTTCACTTTACCCTTTGTGCAAGGATTCCTACCTTTAGGAGTCCCTTTACTTTCTATGTTTGATACAGGGAATAGTATTATGCTTGCTGGAGGAACGAAAGTGCTCGGTGATCGCTTGACAGGTCAAGATACCGGCGTAACCTTCAAAGATGTATTACGGCAATTATTTTCTTCTATCCCTTTTACTTGTTATATAGTAATGTTAGCTTTGCGTTTACTTTCTTTGGATTTATCTGCGGCCTTTTTAACGATTTTAGAACCAGTGGCAAATGCGAATGTTTTCTTGTCAATGTTTATGATAGGTCTGTATTTGGAGTTACGGTTACCTCCTCAAGATCGTAATACGGTATTTCAATTGTTAACTTTACGTTATGTTATGGGAATGGCCTTTGTGGGATTGTTTTATTTGTTGCCAATGGAACCTCTTGCTAAAATGATATTGTGTTTACTCTGTGTAACGCCTGTTCCTTTATTTGGTGTTGTTAACTCAGTCATAGCCGGTGTCAAAGAGGAAAGCGTGGGTGTTGCTTCATCTATAAGTTTCTTAATAAGTTTACCATTAATGACACTTATATTATTGTTGTTGGCTCCTACGATTTAGAGAAAATTGAAAAATTTAGGAGGAATACTATGTTAATAGGTTCGCATGTTTCTATGAAAGGTAAAAAAATGTTTTTAGGTTCCGCAGAAGAAGCTGCTAGTTATGATTCTTCAACTTTTATGATCTATACGGGTGCACCGCAAAATACACGTAGAAAAGCGATTGAAGATATGCGTATTGAAGAAGGAAAAAATTATATGAAAGAACACGGATTATCTAATATTGTCGTCCATGCGCCGTATATTGTTAATTTGGGGAACACGAATAAACCACAAATGTTTGAGTTTGCCATTGAGTTTATGAAAGATGAAATTCAACGTGCAGAAGCACTAGGGGCCAACCAGATTACTTTACACCCTGGCTCTCATGTAGGTGCAGGTGCCAAGGCCGGTATCGCTCAAATCGTTAAAGGTTTAAATGAGGTGTTGGATAAAAACCAAAAAGCGCAAATTGCATTAGAAACGATGGCCGGCAAAGGGACTGAAATTGGACGCTCTTTTGAAGAACTTGCAAGTATTATTGAGGGTGTTACATTAAATGATAAACTTTCGATAACGCTTGATACTTGTCATGTTAGCGACGCTGGCTATAACATTCGTGAAGATTTTGATGGTGTATTGGAAGAATTTGATCAAATCATTGGTTTGGATCGTTTGAAAGTTGTTCATGTCAATGATTCTAAAAATGAACTTGCCTCCCATAAGGATAGGCATACGAATATCGGTTTTGGTACCATTGGATTTGATGCATTAAATAAAGTGGTCCATCACGATCAATTAGTTAATTTGCCTAAAATCTTAGAGACTCCTTGGGTAGGTGAAGATAAAAAAGATAAAAAACCGCCCTACGGATACGAAATTTCTATGCTTCATCAGGGAGAATTTGACTCTGATATGTTGGAAAAAGTTAAACAACAATAAATGACAAAAAGCAGAACGTTTAATAGTTCTGCTTTTTTGTATACTCCTTGGATTTTTTGTATAATAAAAGTAGAAAGGCAGGGATGCAAATGATTTTAGATGAAACATTCCAACTAGTCAATGATGTAAAAATTCCTAAGATTGGTTTTGGAACTTGGCAAACGCCACCTGATGATGCGTATCGTGCAACGAAATATGCGTTAGATAATGGTTATAAACACGTAGATACGGCTTATGTTTATGGCAATGAAACAAACGTTGGACAAGCAATAAACGATGCTTCTGTTGATCGTAATGAAATTTTTGTGACTACCAAAGTTCCAGCGGAAACAGATTCTTATACTCAAGCGATGGACAATATTGATGAATCTTTACAACGCTTAGGATTAGCTCAAGTTGATTTGTTGTTGATCCACGCACCAAGGCCTTGGAGTAGAATTGGCGAAGTACGAGAAAAAGATGATGAAAAAAATATTCAAGTATGGAAAGCTTTAGAAGATGCTTACCGAGACGGAAAGACGAGAGCTATCGGCGTTTCAAACTTTAATGTGGATGATTTAAAAAATATTATTGAAAATGGGAATGTTAAACCTATGGTCAATCAAATCAAGTGCTACATTGGGAATTTAAGCACAGGAACCATAGAATTTTGTCAAAACAATTCAATCTTAGTGGAAGGTTATTCTCCTTTAGCCACTGGAGGAATTTTAGAAGATAAACGTATCCAAAAAATAGCAGAAAAGTATGGTAAATCTATTCCACAAGTTGCCATCCGTTATTTGTTGGAAAAAGATATATTGCCATTACCTAAATCCGTTCATGAAAAATATATTTCAGAAAATGCGAAGGTCGATTTTTCCATAACACAAGAAGATATGGAAGAATTAGATCGGTTATAAGGCAATTACCTAAAAGGCTCACTTTTATCTTTTCTTTTCGTTATTTTTCTAGTAGAATACTTTGTGGACAGCTTAGAGGAAAGGAGAGTATAAAATGTCAATCGGTTATGTAATTTTGATTGCGGTGCTCGCTTTAATTATTGGTGCTGTTGGCGGTTTCTTTTTGGCACGTAAATATATGGAAAACTATATGAAAAAAAATCCACCCATTAATGAAGATATGTTACGTACAATGATGATGTCAATGGGACAAAAACCTTCTGAAAAGAAAATTCGTCAAATGATGCAACAGATGAAAAATCAGAAATAAAAAAAGCGGATCGTGGTGATTCGCTTTTTTTTATGGAAAATTAGAGCTACAAAACAAAAGTAGGTCAAGAAATTAAAAAAACTAGAGTTGAAAAAGGAAAGTAAGTCAAGAAATCAGGAAAACTAGAGCTGAAATTAATAAGTAGGTCAAGAAATGAGAAAAACTAGAGCTGAAATCGTTAAGTAGGTCTAAAATCTAAAAAATCTAGAACAAGTTTTTCTTAGAAGCTTTAGATTTTTTAAAGAGTTAATTTGGAATAATTGCATCAGTCACTTGAATTTTCGGAGAATTATTTTCATGCATCACTGGCGATGTACTGGTGCGATTATCGTACTCTTCTCCAATAGCAATTAAATGGGCCATATTTTTTTGATAATTTTTAGCAAAAACCGTACTGTATAAAATATCTAATAGATAAGAAACCGAAGTACTGGTTGTATAACTACCAATTTTTGAATACAGTTTTTCTCTTGTAGCTAAACGTAGATGACAATTAGAAAATTTCGCTAAGGTATTATCACCAATTCCTGTTAAAACAATAATTGTTGCTCCTTGTGCTTTTAAAATAGGCAAAATTCGTTTAAGCATCTCATTTTCACCTGTATAAGAAATCATTAGGACACAAGTATTTTTGTCTGTGCTATAGGCTTCATAGACATGTTCTCCAATAGTTTCTGCCACGCTCGTTTGCTTTTTAATCCGACGCATTTTTAAAGCAAAATCTTGTGAAATTAGAAGATTTGCGTTTGAAGTGAAAATCTTAATTTGTTTTGATTGATATAATAGATCGGTAGCTTTTTGAAGTTCTTTATGTTCAAGCAAAGAAAGGGTATCAGAAATCGTTTCTTGTTCTAAAGAAGCAATCTTTTGCGCGATCGTTAGAATACTATCATTTTCTGTAAAAGGCAGGTTAGCGTCTGTTTGTACAAAATGATTGTGTAAATAGTCTTGTTCTTTTAAAAAAGCGTCTTTGAAATCGTTCCAACCGTGAAATCCTATTTTTTTAGCAACCCGAATCAAAGTTGAGGGATGTACGTAATTTTTTTCGGCAATCTCTTTTACTGTAGTATTTTCAATTCTTGTATAGTCTGTAAGAATATAACGAACGACTTCTCTTTCTGCAGGAGAAAAAGAAATTTCTTCGATTTTTTCTGTTAATAACATAGAACACCTCATTTACATAGTTTTAATATATATTGTAAACGATGTTTACGATATTTGTCGATACTTTTATTTTATCTGTAAATAATAATTGAAAATTCAGGATAAACTTGCTAAACGAGTTCTCATTATAGATAATTACTTTGTAAATAGATTTGAAACGAAAATAAAGCTTTTAAACATTTTCAAATTATTTAAATAAAAAAGAAAGCGAGAAATAAGATGGGATTTAGAAAAGACTTTTTATGGGGCGGTGCAACAGCTGCAAATCAATGCGAAGGCGGATATAATGAAGGTGGACGTGGATTAGCGAACGTTGACGTTGTACCTAATGGCCCTGATCGCGCAGAAATTATCGCAGGACATAAGAAAATGTTTGACTTTGACAACGAGCATCATTTTCCTGCAAAAGTAGGGATTGATATGTATCATCGTTATAAAGAAGACATTGCTTTGTTTGGCGAAATGGGTTTTAAAACCTATCGTTTATCGATTGCTTGGACACGAATTTTTCCTAATGGAGATGAAACAGAGCCTAACGAAGAAGGTTTACAGTTCTACGAAGATTTATTCAACGAATGTCATAAATACGGCATTGAACCTCTTGTAACGATTACGCACTTTGATTGCCCAATGCACCTGATTAAAGAATATGGCGGTTGGCGTAATCGGAAAATGATTACTTTTTATGAACGTCTTTGTCGCACTCTTTTTAACCGTTATAAGGGCTTGGTAAAATATTGGCTAACATTTAACGAAATTAATATGATCTTACATGCCCCCTTTATGGGCGCTGGGTTATATTTTGAAGAAGGAGAAAATGAGGAGCAAGTAAAATATCAATCAGCGCATCATGAATTGGTATCAAGCGCTATTGCAACCAAAATTGCTCATGAAGTTGATCCTAAAAACCAAGTAGGCTGTATGTTGGCTTCTGGCTCTTATTATCCTTATAATTGTCGTCCAGAAGATGTTTTTGAATCACGTAAAAAAGATCGCGAAAGCTATTTCTTCATTGATGTCCAATCTCGTGGTGAATATCCTGCGTACTTCTTAAAAGATTTAGAACGTCGTGGTATTGAAATAGAAATGGAAGAGGGCGATAAAGAAATCTTGAAAGAAAATACTGTAGACTTTATCTCATTTTCTTACTACTCTTCTCGTGTGGCTACAAATGATCCAGAATTATTGAAGCAAACACAAGGAAATATTTTTGCCTCTGTTGAAAATCCTTATTTAGACTCAAGTGAGTGGGGCTGGCAAATTGATCCATTAGGTTTGCGTATCACAATGAATGATATTTATGATCGTTATCAAAAGCCATTATTTATCGTAGAGAACGGGCTAGGCGCGATTGATCAACCCGATGAAGCTGGCTATGTGGAAGATGACTATCGTATTGATTATTTAGCCAAACATATCCAAGCGATGAAAGATGCCGTAGAGATTGATGGTGTTGATTTAATGGGTTACACTAGTTGGGGTTGTATTGATTTAGTTTCAGCTGGTAGTGGCGAAATGAAAAAACGTTATGGTTTTATTTATGTTGACCTAGATAACGAAGGAAACGGCACACTAGACCGCTCGAAGAAAAAATCGTTTGATTGGTATAAAAAAGTTATCGCTTCTAATGGAGAAGATTTATCCAACGAGTAAAGGAAAAAGTATCGCTGTAAGAATTTTGCTTACAGCGATACTTTTTTTATTCTAATTGTCTGACAATATACTGATTATGGTATAATAGAATTAAGAAAAATATTAACGAGGTGGTTTGATTATGTCTTGGAAAGAGATTTATGAACAATGGGCAAATGAAGATACGCTGGATGAACATTTAAAACAACAATTGGATGAGCTTAAAGGGGATGAAGAAAAACTTGAAGATGCCTTTTATGCGCCGCTTGAATTTGGCACAGCAGGAATGCGTGGCGTTTTAGGCCCGGGAATTAACCGTATGAATATCTATACGGTAAGACAAGCAACGCAAGGACTAGCGCAATTTATGATAAAGCAAGGCTTTGATGCGGCTAAAAGAGGCGTCGCTATTGCCTATGACTCAAGATATTTTTCCCAAACTTTTGCGCTGGAAGCAGCTAAAACATTGGCATACAACAACATTCCTTCTTACGTTTTTGAAAGTTTACGCCCCACACCGGAATTATCTTTTGCGGTTCGTCATTTAGAAACTTATACGGGAATTATGATTACGGCTTCGCACAACCCGCCAGAATATAATGGCTATAAAGTCTATGGTGAAGATGGTGGACAAATGCCGCCAGCTGATGCTGATCTTGTTACAGCTTTGATCCGAGAAGTAGAAAATCCACTAACTATTCCTGTTATGTCAGAAGATGCTGCTCAAAATGAAGGGCTCCTTACCATGATCGGAGATAAAGTTGATCAAGCTTATCTTGCAGAGTTAAGTAAAGTAACGATCGACCAAGAAGTCATTGATCAGATGGGGGATCAATTAAAATTAGTTTATACGCCATTACACGGCACGGGAAAAATGTTAGGAGAAAAGGCACTTAGGCAAGCTGGTTTTAAAGAATTTATCGTAGAACCAGAGCAAGCACAAGCTGACCCAGATTTTTCAACCGTAAAATCGCCGAACCCAGAAGAATACTCCGCATTTGAATATTCTATACGTTTAGGAAAAAAAGAAGATGCTGATTTGTTAATCGCTACTGATCCTGATGCAGATCGTCTTGGAGCAGCAGTACGTATGCCCGACGGAGAATACAAAGTGCTAACTGGTAACCAAATCGGAGCTTTGCTTATTCGTTACATTTTAGAAGCACGGAAAAAGACAAATACATTGCCTGAAGATGCAGTTATTTTAAAATCAATTGTTTCAAGCGAATTGGCTACAGCGATTGCACAAAGTTACCAAGTACCTATGATGAATGTCTTGACAGGATTTAAATTTATTGCTGAAAAAATCAAAGAGTTTGAAACTAATCATAGCCATACATTCATTTTTGGTTTTGAAGAAAGTTATGGTTTTCTAGCCCAACCATTTGTACGGGATAAAGATGCTGTGCAAGCTCTTGTTTTATTAGCAGAAGTTGCTGCTTCTTATAAAAAAGAAGGCAAAACTTTATATGATGCATTGCAAGAAATTTTTGTTGAATATGGTCATTATGCCGAAAAAACTATTTCTTTGACGATGAGTGGTCAAGAAGGTTCAGCTAAAATTACTGCACTAATGAAATCCTTCAGAGAACAAACGCCTGCTGAATTTGCTGGAATTAAAGTAGTTCAAACAGAAGATTTTAAACAGCAAATTCGAAAAGATTCAGCAGGAAACACAGAAAAAATGACGACACCTTCCGCTGATGTTTTGAAATATACTTTAGAAGATGAAAGTTGGTTTGCCATCCGACCTTCAGGAACAGAACCTAAAATTAAATTTTATATTGGTGTGAAAGCTGATTCCGATGAACGGGCCCAACAAAAAATTGAGTTACTGCAAGCAGCTATCAATGAAATCACTAGCCAATAGTTGTATAATAGGAATGTCTTTTGCTAAAATTGAAAAATAAAAAAGATCTAGGACAAAAAGTGTTGCGATCTTTGTCCTAGATTTTTTTACACGAAAAAACTTAAGGGGAAGACGCTATGGATAAAGTATCATTTGAAGATATTGACCGTGTTAGTCAGATTTATAAAGTATTGAGCGATGTTACACGTTTAAAAATTGTGCTAGCAGTAAAAACAGGCGAGAAGAATGTTACAACTATTGCTAATGAGGTAAACATGGAACAATCAGCTGTTTCTCATCAATTAAAACTTTTACGCGATAATCGTGTAGTAAAAACAAGAAGACAAGGCAAAGCAATTCTATACAGTGTGGATGACGCACATATTTTAGATATTTTAGAACAAACCTTCAAACACATACAACACCATTAAAAGGGGACTTTCAAGCAGAAAGTTCTTTTTTTCTTGATGAAATTTTGTTATGCTTAGACAAGTAATGAGAAGGGTAGAAATCTTCATAAGACAAAAGAATTTGATAGTTATGTTCTATTTAGACTTTTAGCACATAACATATGAAAACTTATGTACTGAAATAAAACTCAGGACATAGATCAAGCGAACTTATGTCTTGAAATATTATTCAGGACATAGATCAAGTTAACTTATGTTCTGAAATAAAACTCAGGACATAAATCAAGCGAACTTATGTCTTGAAATATTATTCAGGACATAAGTTTTACGATTTAGTTTAGTATCATTTAAAGGAGCAGGTATGGAAAAAGAAGTAAACATTGCTGTTTTAGGCTTAGGCGTGGTAGCTAGTGGCCTTATTGAAAACTTAACTATAGCTAAAGAAAAAATCAAGCAACAAACAGGTGTGGCTCTTTCGATAACTAAAGTAATGGTACGTTCCAAAGAAAAAAGACGAGCTCAAGCTGAAAAACATCAATTGACATTTACGACTGAAATTGATGAAATTCTTGAGGACCCCACCATTGACATTGTTGTAGAGTTGATCGGAGGGGTAAGTGACGCTAAAAAGTGGATCACCCAATCTTTGCAACAAGGAAAGCATGTCGTTACCGCTAATAAGGATTTAATCGCTCAATTTGGCAACGAATTAACAGCTATTGCTAAAGACCATAACGTTTCCTTGTTCTATGAAGCCAGCGTAGCAGGTGGTGTTCCTATTTTACAAAATTTAAATACAAATTTTATTGCAGATGAAATTACAGGTATACAAGGGATTCTAAATGGTACGACGAACTTTATGCTCACTCAAATGGCTGAGCAAGAAGAGTCTTATGAAGAGGCTTTAAAAACTGCCCAAACTGCAGGCTTTGCGGAATCAGATCCGACAAATGATGTCGATGGTTGGGATGCTGTTTATAAATTAATCATTTTAGCTCGGCTAGCTTTAGGGAAAAACCTTTCGTTAACTGATATTGAAACTCAAGGAATTCGAGAAATAACTCAAAGGGATATGACTTATGCGCAAGAGTTTGGCTATCAAATCAAGTTGTTAGCTCAAGCTGAAAAAAAAGCAGAAAAAGTCTATGCTGCAGTAACGCCGGTTCTTATACCTAAAACTCATCCTTTAGCGTTAGTTAGAAACGAAATGAATGGTGTATTTATTGAAAGTAAGCTTATTGGAAGTTCGATGTTTTACGGTCCTGGCGCTGGCGCGTCACCGACTGCAGTAAGTGTGCTTACGGATATCTTAAGAATTGTTCAAGGCAAAGAGAAGGAAGGCCCAGCAACACAAATGAGTTGCTCGGAGTTACCTAAAGGTGAATTAGCCAAAAGAGATGTGACAAACAATTATTTCTTAATTACAAATTGCACCGTCGATATTGAAACATTTTTAGCGAAGCATCAAATAAAGCCATTAATGATACAGCAACGATTAGAAAAGACTGAAGCAGCTTTTATTACGGATAAACTAACTGAAGAAGAAAAATGTTCATTAAAAAAACAATTACAGCAAATCAGTAATATCAAACAAATATTAAATGTTTGGGAGGATTAGGAAATGAAAATTCGTGTGCCAGCGACAAGCGCCAACTTAGGACCTGGTTTTGATTCTTGTGGTCTTGCTTTATCCAGATATTTAACGATCGAAGTTATAGAAGAAGATACAAAGTGGACAGTAGATCATGAATTAGGTGAAAGTATCCCACATGATGAACAAAATCTACTCGTTCAAACAGCACAAAAAGTGGCGCCTATGATGAAGCCACAACATATAAAAATGAGCTCTACTATTCCAATTGCAAGTGGAGTAGGGAGTAGTTCTTCAGTGATTGTTGCAGGCATAGAGTTGGCTAATCGTGTAGAAAATTTAAATTTAACTGAAAGACAAAAATTGGAAATTGCAACTTCGATTGAAGGTCATCCTGATAATTGTGCCCCTGCGATTTGTGGTGATTTTGTCGTGGCTAGTTATTTTTTTAATCAGGGGAAGCCCACAATTCATTATGTAAAACATTATTTTCCAGAATGTTGCATTATCGCTTATATTCCTAATTCTCAGATATTAACTAAAGAAAGTCGCAGTGTTTTGCCTGAAACACTGCCTTATGATGAAGCAGTTAAAGCTAGTTCTATTGCTAATGTAATGATTGCAGCTGTGTTAAATGGTGATTTAGTGCTTGCTGGACAGATGATGCAAGAAGATCATTGGCATGAAGGGTACCGAGAGAAATTTGTTCCTCATTTATCTTCTATTCGTCAGATTGTAAAACAAAATGGCGGTTATGGCGCTTTTCTTAGCGGTGCTGGGCCTACTGTTTTGATTTTAACAAGTGAAGACAAAGCAGATTTTATTACGCTTGAATTAGAAAAAATGGGCGGAACAGCTCACATTGAACAATTGTCTCACGATCGAGAAGGTGTTCAAGTATTCTAAAAAAGTTTTGGCGGATATCCGCCAAAACTTTTTTAGATATCATCGATTTCTTCTTCAGCCCCATAATATCCATGGTCTTCTAAGTTTAGTTCATTCATGATCATAGAAGCTGTCTCTTCAATGGATAATGAAGCAACGTTAATAATAATACACCCCAGCTTTTCATAAAGATCTTTGGCAAAAACTAATTCTTCTTTTATTTTGTCAATGTCTGAATAGGCAGATTCAGGGTTTAGTCCATAAGCTACCATGCGTTCTTTACGAATGGTATTTAGTACTTCCGGATCATTGGTCAATCCTACAATTTTGTTTGGATCAACTTCCCAAATTTGTTTAGGGATATGTGCTTGGGGAACTACTGGCAAATTGGCTACCTTAAGATTTTTATTTGCTAAAAATAAACTCAAAGGAGTTTTAGAGGTACGTGATACTCCTAGTAGGATCACGTCTGCTTCTAAAAAGCCTCGTGGATCTTTACCATCGTCATACTTCACTGCAAACTCCATCGCTTTAATTCGTCTAAAATAATTTTCATCTAAATGATGCATCGCTCCAGCTTCATTCAATGGTTCTACGCCTGTCCGTTTAGTAATTTCTGATACAGGAGGCGTTAAAATATCAAATTGATAGAGTTGCGCTTCTTGGCGAAATTGATTGGTAATTTCAACCAAATGCTTATTAATCAATGTATGCAATATAATAGCATTATATTTTTTTGCATCTTTTAAGGTTTTAAGTAGTGATTCATCTGTTGTAATAAACGTGCGTCTAAATAAAGTGAATTCGACTGAAGGGTATTGTGCCATTGTAGCTTGTGCTAGCTTTGAAGCAGTTTCACCCGCTGAATCGGAAATAACGAATATGACAACATTTGATCTATTATTTTCTTCTGACATAATATGACTCCTTACTTGCATTTTATATATCATTATTATAACATAAATATAAAAATGAAATCGTAATAGTTCTGGTTTGGAGGGGAAATGGAATGAAAAATCAAGCAGCGATTAAAGAAGCTATGCAACAAATAAAAGATTATGGTTTTAAATATACCAAAAAAAGAGAAACAATCATTTCTTATTTAGCTAAAGCGAATCGATACGTAGCTGCCAAAGAAGTACATGATTTTTTAAGTCAAAAATACACTGGCATTAGTTATGACACCATTTATCGTAACCTTCATGATTTTGCGACTATTGGTATTTTGGAAGATACAGAGCTAGAAGGTGAGATGAAATTTCGTTTTAACTGTTCCATGCAAGGAGCCAATCATCACCATCATCATTTTATATGCTCGGTATGCGGTAAAACAAAAGAAATAACCACTTGTCCGATGGAATATTTTCAAGACCAGCTTCCAGGGTGCAGCATTGAAGATCATCGGTTTGAAATTTATGGTCATTGTGAAGATTGCCAGAACGTTGCTTAAAAAGCTAAAAAACACTGAAACTTTGAGTAATTTTTGTTAGAATATATTTTATAATATTGTAGAGTCGATTAACTTCCTTGCAAACAACAGGTTTTTCATATCTGTTTGTTTGAAGGGATGTTTTATTTTATGAATTGAGGGGGAATTATCCGTTTTATGGATTCGAGTCAGTTAACAAGTATTCTTTTGTTTTTTATTTGTTTATTATTTTCAGCCTATTTTTCATCTTCAGAAACTGCCTTTACTTCCTTAAGCGTTGTTCGTTTAAAAAATCAAGCAGAAGCAGGAAATAAAAGGGCAGAGCAAACAATAAAACTACAAGAAAGATTTGAACCGTTGTTATCAACTGTTTTAATTGGAAATAATTTAGTTAATATTGCTAGTTCAGCGATTGCTACAGTGTTTTTTGTCAATATTTTTCCTGTATACGGTGCAACAATTGCCACGATTATTACTACGATTTTAATGTTATTATTTAGCGAAATTGCACCCAAGCTATTAGCAAAATTAGCTCCAGAACAGGTGGCCAAATTTTCGACACCTATTTTACGTTTAGCCATGTTTCTTTTTAGCCCTCTTGTTTGGCTATTGAGTAAGTGGCAGCAGTTAGTTAAAAAGCTTACCCCAGTGAATACTGTCCAATCTATCAGTGAAGCTGAATTGCTTTCTTTAGTTGATGAAGCTAAAACTGAAGGAAGTATTGAAAACGATGAGCATAGTCTGGTCAAAGCCGCTATTGAATTTGATGATGTCGATGTTTCTTCGATTTTAACGCCGCGGGTAGATGTGTTGGGAGTAGATATCGAAGAGCCCGATGAAAAAATTGAACAAATTTTTGAACATAACGTTTATTCGCGTTTAGTCGTATATGAAGAAACAATTGATAATGTGATCGGTGTTTTACATGAAAAAGATTTTCACAGACACTTACGGGCAAAGGAAAGAAGTGAATCGAAGGTTCCCACGATTGCTGGCTTACTTTCTGAAGTTTTGTTTGTTCCTCCTACCATGAAATTATCTGTTTTATTAAAGAAGATGCAGCGAGATAAAATTCATATGGCAACTGTCGTGGATGAGTATGGGGGGACGTTAGGTCTAGCTACGATGGAAGATGCTTTAGAAGAGCTAGTCGGAGAAATTTGGGATGAGACAGATATTGTGCAAAACGAAGTAGAGACTGTTGAAAAAGGGGAAGCTTATAAAATTAGAGGAACGTATTCATTAGATAAATTGTTTAACTTATTTAATATCCATAATAACGAGGAGTGGCTTTCCAATACGGTTAGTGGATTTGTTATTGAACAGTTAGAAAAAGTTCCTGAAGTTGATGACTCATTTGTTTTTGGTGATTTGTATGTCAAAGTGCTTAATATACAAAAACGTCGAGTCAATGAAATTTACGTTGAAAAACTTCATTCTGAAGAGAACAGTTAAAAAATCACCAAATAGGTAAGGCTACAATAAAAGTATAACGAATATGGACTTTTCAAAGATTTAATAAAAATTGCACACGTTATAAAAAATAGCTAGCCCTTTTGCGAAAACTGCTTGACACATTTTCTCGATTTAGCTATAATTTTATTGGACAGTGTTGTTATGAACTTTTTTATTTGTTCATAACAAAAACGGTTACTACTTGAGCTCGGAGGGAGGGAATTATATGTCAAAAACAGTCGTTCATAACAACGAATCTCTTGATGATGCTCTTCGTCGCTTCAAACGTTCCGTTTCAAAAGCAGGCACATTACAAGAATCTCGTAAACGTGAATTCTATGAAAAACCAAGCGAGAAACGTAAGAAAAAATCCGAAGCAGCTAGAAAACGCAAAAAATATTAATTCATCTGTGAAGAAGTGGAGCTGATAGTGTGACACTGCTTACGAAGTTGAACGATGATATGAAAGCTGCTATGAAGAATAAGGATAAAGAGTCTTTACAAGTCATTCGCATGCTCAAAGCATCGTTGCAAAACGAAAAGATCAACCTTGGCCGTGATTTAACTGAGGAAGAAGAAATGACAGTTATGTCACGTGAAATGAAACAACGTCGTGATTCTTTAGCTGAATTTGAAGAAAATGGACGTGACGATTTAGCTAAAAAAACGGAAAAAGAGATTGCGGTTGTTGAAAAATATTTACCTGCTCAATTAACTCAAGAAGATCTCCGCGAAATTGTTAATGACGCCATTAAGCAAACGGGAGCTAGTTCTTCTCAAGAATTCGGTAAAGTTATGGGTGTGGTGATGCCTAAAGTGAAAGGCAAAGCCGATGGTAAACAAGTCAATGCGATCGTGAAAGAGCAATTAAATCAAAATTAAAAATAAAAGCTGTTGTGACACTTAACAAAGTGCTTACAGCAGCTTTATTTGTTTATCTTAAATAAAAGCAATTTTTCTTTTGAATTTTCTATGGTATTATGTGATAGTAAGATTGCGACTTCTTCCTAGTTGATAGTGAAGATAGATAATTAAACGTAAGAAAAGCAGCGAGAAAATAAAATTCTTTATGAGAATAGAGCATTGTTGTTCGCTGCAATAAAAGGAGCGAGTTTTTTGACGGAAGATTTTACGTCTTTTGAATTAAAAGTAACGCAACCACAAGATATGGATTTGCTATTGGGTACACATGATAAGCATGTAAAGTTAATAGAAGAGGCAACCAATACAAGAATACATGCTCGGGGAGAAACAATTCAAGTTCAAGGAAGTCAAGAAGATGGCACCTTAGTTATTGATATTCTACAGTCTTTGCAAGAATTGATTAACCGAGGTATTCAGATTGCAACCCCTGATGTCGTTTCTGCCTTAAACTTAGCTAAACAAGGTGCCTTATCTTCATTTATTGAAATGTATGAAGAAGAAATCATTAAAGACTATAATGGTCATTCCATTCGGCCAAAAAATTTAGGACAAAAAGAATATATAGACACGATAAATAAACGTGCGGTGACCTTTGGTATTGGCCCAGCAGGAACTGGGAAGACTTTTTTGGCCGTTGTTTTAGCAATAAATGCTTTAAAAAAAGGATCAGTCAAACGTATTATTTTGACTAGACCAGCTGTTGAAGCTGGCGAGAGTCTTGGCTTTTTGCCTGGTGATTTAAAAGAAAAAGTCGATCCTTATTTGCGACCGGTATATGACGCGCTTTATCAAATCTTTGGTGTAGAACATACCAACCGTTTAATGGAACGTGGGGTTGTTGAGATTGCTCCTTTAGCTTATATGCGAGGACGTACATTGGATGATGCTTTTGTTATTTTGGATGAAGCACAAAATACCACAATAGCACAAATGAAGATGTTTTTAACTCGATTAGGGTTTCATTCTAAAATGATTGTTAATGGGGATATTAGTCAAATTGATTTACCTAAAGGAGCAACAAGTGGTTTAGTGGACGCAAAGAAAACTTTAAGTAATGTAAAAGATATTGCCTTTGTTCATTTTGATGCGAATGATGTGGTAAGACATCCAGTTGTAGCACAAATTATTGCAGCTTACGAGCAGAAAAATTAAAAGGAATACCCTAAAACCTCGAGTTGTTGAAAAACAATTGGAGAGGAAGGAAATGTATGATCATTAGACCCTTAACACGCTTAAAAAACAAAATGGGAAGGTATTTTCTCCCAGTTCTATTGCTGCTCTTTTTTTTGATCACAAGTGGGATTCTTTATTCTAGTGTGCATCAAACTGATACTAACTATAGAGAAGGTCAAGTGGCAGAAGAAAATATTCGGGCGAATAAAACCATAGAAGATACACCTGCAACTCAACAAAAACAAGAGTTAGCTGCCGAAGCTGTAGGTCCTGAGTATACCTATCAAGAGGAAATAGCTAGTGAGCAACAGCAACTTGTGAACCGTTTATTTGATATGGTAGAAAAAGTGAGAGACGATAGTGCAGAAGAAAACGAAAGGCGCAGAGAAGAAGCTACTGATGATGATGCTGTCGAAGAAGTGACAGAGGATGAAAAAGTGGCCGCAATGAATGAAGAAATAGAACAAACAGAAGAGGAAGAATTAAGCTTCTACCAACAGATTCCTCGCAACTTTTATCGGATTGTTTTTTCTTTGGATCAAGAAGAATTAACACAAGTTCAAGAGGAAACTTTGGATATCGTAGAGCAAAGAATGACTGAACAAGTGCGTCAAGCTGATTTGAATACGGCCCGACAGGATGCACAAGAACAAGTTGAAACGCTTGATATATCAAATGAGCAAAAAGAAGCAGTGTCTGATTTAATGAATGAAGTTATTGTTGTAAATACCTTCTTAAATGAACAAAGAACAGAGGAATTAAGACAAGAAGCAGAGGATTCTGTGCAGCCAGTCATGATTTACCAAGGGGAGATTATTGTACGGGAAGGCTCTCAAATTGATTCTAATGCTATTCAAAAGCTTAATGTCTTAGGAATGACCGAACAGACTCAATCTTTCTTTCCTTTTATCGCGATTATTTTAGTCGCTTTATTACAAATAGCTGTATTGTACTACTTTACACATTCTGTAAAAAATAAAGATAAACGAGAAAATCAAGTAGTCTTTTATGTAGTGGCAATGACCTTAAGTCTTTTGTTTATGAAATTTTTTCAACTGTTTCAAACAGAAGTGATGGCTTACATTCCACTCTTTTTCCCAGCGGCTTTTATTCCAGTAGTTTTAAATTTGTTTGTTAACCGACGTTCAGGTATTTTAGCTGCTGCTTTTCAAGTTGTATTAGCTGCCTTTATTTTTTATGAAGCTGCTGGAACGAACGTTTTACCTATTATTTTGCTCTCATATATGTTTTCGGGATTAATGGGAACACTACTTCCAAGAAGACGAATTTCACATCAAGGAAAGCAGTCGATGCTATGGATTGTCGTTTTTCCATTTTTGATAAGTCTTACAATATTTGTATTGCAAGGGGTAAACTTCGCTGATAGTCAGACTTGGATCGCATTGGCTTGTAGTTTAACTGGTAGCGTGTTGTCTTTACTAATGGGTGTTGGGTTGTATCAATTTATCGAATTGATGATCACTGATGATAGCGATATTGTTTTAAATGAATTAAGCAACCCGAATCACACGTTATTGAAAAAATTATTAGAAGAAGCTCCAGGAACTTACCATCATAGTATGATGGTTGCTAATTTAAGTGCCAATGCCGTAGCTGAAATTGGTGGGAATACTTTATTAACACGAGTCGCTTGTTATTATCATGATATTGGAAAATTAAAGCATGCGAATTTCTTTGTTGAAAATTTGCCTCAAGAGGCTGAAAATCCGCATAACTTTTTGTTGCCTGAAGATAGTAAACAAATAATTTTTGGACATGTGACCGATGGTGTAAAAGTTTTGGAACAAGAAAAGATGCCGCAAATGGTTATTGATATTTGTCAGCAACATCATGGCACAACGTTAATGAAGTTCTTTTACTCTAAAGCAAAAGAACGTAATTCTGAAGTAACGGAAGAGGAATTTCGATATCCAGGACCAAACCCGCAAACAAGAGAAGCAGGTGTTGTTAGTATAGCTGATAGTTGTGAAGCGGCAGTTCGGGCGATGGAAAATCCAACGAATGAAAAAATTGATGAGTTTGTTTCTAATTTAATAACAGATCGCATGCTCGATGGCCAGTTAGATGATACGCAATTAACGTTAAAAGAACTAAAAATTATAAAAAAATCCCTTATTAATGGTTTGTGTAGCACTTTCCATTCAAGAATCAAATATCCTAAAATGAAATCTGAAGCTGAAAAAATGAAAGAAGAACAAGAAAGAAGTGGGCAATAGTGGAAATCACTTTTATTGACGATACAAAACAAGTAACGAAAGAAGAAATGTCTAAGATCGAAGAGCTGCTGCAGTTTGCAGCAGACTATCTAAAACTTCCAGAAAATACGGAAATGTCAGTTACATTTATGGATAACCAAGGCATTCAAGAGATTAATCGCGATTATCGCGATAAGGATGCTCCGACAGATGTCATTAGTTTTGCGATCGAAGATGAAGGAGAAGAAGAATTGCCTATCTTCTTTGCTGAAGAAGAGTGGGAGGGTCTTCCCAATGAATTAGGCGATATTATGATTTCCATTGAAAAGGCCCAAGAGCAAGCAAAAGAATATGGACATAGCTATGAACGTGAGGTCGGGTTTTTAGCACTACATGGATTTTTGCATATTAACCGATACGATCATATGACTCCTGAAGATGAAAAAGTGATGTTTGGTTTACAAAAGGAAATTTTAAATGCCTATGGACTCAAACGATAAGAAACATAACACAACAAAAAGCAAAAACTTAGTCAATTCATTTGAGTTTGCCTTTACGGGGCTAAGAACAGTATACAAAGACGAACGAAATATGAAAATTCATATTTTTTGTGCGTTTTTAGTTGTTATTTTAGGTTTCGTGGTACAACTCAATCGTTTTGAATGGTGTTGGATTGGGTTATGTATTTTTTTGATACTTGCAATGGAAATGGTAAATACGGTTTGTGAGAATATTGTGGATATGATGACAGATAAACATTTTCATCCATTAGGAAAAAAAGTAAAAGATATTGCAGCAGGTGCCGTTTTACTTACTACCATTTTTTCGGTAGTCGTTGGTGCGCTCATTTTTTTGCCAAAAATTTATCAATTGATTTTATATTAGAAGAGAGGAAATAGGAAATGACAGAGCATAAGTCTGGATTTGTTGCCATTGTAGGTCGTCCCAATGTTGGGAAGTCAACTTTATTAAACCGTGTTGTGGGAGAAAAAATTGCTATTATGAGCGATAAAGCCCAAACAACACGTAATAAAATCCAAGGAGTTTATACCACAAAAGATACACAGATTGTTTTTATTGATACACCAGGGATACATAAGCCACAACATCGTTTGGGCGATTACATGGTCAATGAAGCCTATGATGCTTTACAAGAAGTAGAAGCTGTATTATTTATGGTTAGTGCAGATGAAAAGCGTGGAAAAGGAGATAATTTGATTATAGAACGACTACAAAAATTATCCGTTCCTGTTTATTTAGTAGTCAATAAAATTGATAAAACTCATCCTGACGATTTGTTGCCGGTAATACAAGATTATTCTGAGCAAATGCCTTTTAAAGAAGTTGTTCCTGTTTCAGCAACACAAGGCAATAATTTTGAAACTTTAACACAGCTATTAGAAGAACAAATGCCAGAAGGCCCTCAATATTTTCCTGAAGAACAAATAACTGACCACCCTGAGTATTTTATTGTTGCAGAGTTTATTCGAGAAAAAGTATTGCTTTTAACACGGGAAGAAATTCCTCATTCTGTTGCTGTAATAGTTGATTCAGTATCGAGAGATGAAAATGATAAAATTCATATCCAAGCGACGATTTTTGTCGAACGTGATAGTCAAAAAGGCATTATTATTGGGAAAAGCGGACAAATGCTTAAACATATTGGGACAAAAGCTCGACAAGATATTGAAAAAATGCTAGGAGATAAAGTGTATCTCGAACTCTGGGTAAAAGTTCAAAAAGATTGGCGTGATAAACAACAATCTTTAAATAATTTTGGTTATAAAAAAGAAACACTTTAGCCTTTTGTTCAAAGGAGATGGGGATATGAACCAAGCTGAAACCAAAGGGATTATTCTATTTCGAAAAGATCATAAAGAAAAAGATATGCTGGTTAAGATATTTACCGAATCTAGCGGAAAATTAATGTTTTATGTCAAAGGAGCTCATAGGAAAAATAATCCTTTAACACCAGCGATCTTGCCTTATACGCAAGCAACTTATATTGGGAAATTAAATAATGAGGGTCTGTCTTTTTTAAATAGTGCGAAATATATTTATCCTTTTACCCATATCCAAGAAGATATTTTTGCTGCTGGTTATGCGACTTATATCATGAATTTGGCAGACGCGGCGATTGAAGATAAAGTTTATGACCCTCATCTTTATACCTTTTTATATCAAGCACTCGAAATGTTAGATCAAGGAATTGAGGGTCAAATTTTGACAAATATTTTTGAGGTTCAAATTTTACAACGTTTTGGTATTACTATTAATTGGCGAGAATGCGCTGTTTGTGGACGTACGCAAGGAAAGTTTGATTTTTCTTCTAAGTATAACGGTATTTTATGTCAGCAACATTGGGATCGGGATTTCCACCGCTACCATGCAGATCCACGAGCGGTGCATTTTATTCGTCTTTTTTCCCACATTTCTTATGATAAAATCCACTCCATTGAATTAAAAGAAGAAACAAAAAGCGCTATTCGGCAAACGATTGACCAATTATACGAAGAGTACGTGGGATTAAATTTAAAAAGTAAGAAGTTTATTGATCAGATGCATCGTTGGGGCGATGTTTTAAAGTCGAAGTAAGGAAACTTTTCCAAAAAATATCAATTTTTATTTGACAAATGTGTATTTTTACAACTATGATGGTATTAATAAAATAGTGCGGAGATCTTTTTAAAGGAAAAGGAAGCTTTTTTTAGCGAATTTGGGAAAGTGAGAGCCAGATAGAAGCCCTTTTACCGTAGGCATAAGTGAGCACAAATAAAAAGCTGCCGATAGATATCGGAAGTAGGGTGGAACCGCGAAATCTTCGTCCCTATATTTATACACCTTCTGTATAAATATAGGGATTTTTTTATGAAAAATTTGAAAGGAGCAATTGTATGACAAAAAAAGTAACGCTACAAGAAATGATTTTACGTTTACAACAATATTGGTCTGATCAGGGATGTATGATCATGCAATCCTATGATACAGAAAAAGGGGCCGGTACAATGAGTCCGTATACAATTTTGCGAGCTATTGGACCAGAGCCTTGGAATGCTTGTTATGTTGAGCCCTCACGACGTCCAGCTGACGGGAGATATGGGGAAAATCCGAATCGCTTATATCAACATCATCAATTACAAGTAGTAATGAAACCTTCGCCTGAAAATATTCAGGAACTTTATTTAAATAGTCTGACTTTATTAGGGATTGACCCTTTAGAACACGACATTCGCTTTGTTGAAGATAACTGGGAAAATCCCTCTATGGGTTGTGCTGGTGTTGGCTGGGAAGTCTGGTTAGATGGTATGGAAATTACGCAATTTACTTATTTCCAACAAGTAGGAGGATTAGCTTGTTATCCAGTGACCGCGGAACTAACTTATGGTTTAGAACGTTTGGCTTCTTATATTCAAGAAGTGGATAATGTTTTTGACTTAGAATGGACCCAAGGGATTAGGTATGGAGAGATTTTTAAACAACCTGAGTATGAGCATTCACGTTATTCTTTTGATATAAGTGACCAAGAGATGCTTTTAGAAAACTTCGATAAATTTGAGCATGAAGCGCAACGCTGCATTACCGAAAGTCTTGTTCATCCTGCATATGATTATATTTTAAAATGCAGTCATACCTTTAATTTGCTAGATGCTAGGGGTGCGGTTTCAGTAACGGAAAGAGCGGGTTATTTGGCACGTATCCGTAATATGGCAAGAGAAGTGGCCAAACTATTTGTCAATGAACGCAAAAAGCTAGGTTATCCTTTATTAGACCGTACACAGGCAGAAAAATTATTAAAGGAGGAAGGCTAAATGACGGAAAATTTATTAGTTGAAATCGGGTTAGAAGAGATGCCAGCCTATGTGGTTGAGCCGAGTGTTTTACAATTAGAAGAAAAAACTAAACAATTTCTAGAAGAAAACCATTTGACTTTTACGCAAGTAAATATGTTTTCTACTCCTAGACGTTTAGCTCTTCAAGTACAGGGATTAGCGGAAAAACAAGCGGATACTCAAGAAGAAATTAAGGGTCCTGCTAAAAAGATCGCAATGGATGAAAATGGCAATTGGAGTAAGGCGGCACAAGGCTTTGTACGTGGGCAAGGTTTAAGTACAGAAGATATTTATTTTAAAACAATGAAAGATACTGAATATGTCTATGTAACAAAACAAACCATAGGGAAAAAAGCTATAGATGTTCTTCCAGGATTAAAAGAAGTCCTTACTAGTTTGACTTTTCCGGTGACTATGCATTGGAATAAATATGATTTTGAATATATTCGCCCGATTCGTTGGTTAGTCGCCTTATTAGGTGATCAAATTGTACCTTTTAAAATTTTGGATGTTACGACAGACCGTATAACTTATGGACATCGTTTTTTAGGTAATGCTGTTGCATTAGAAAACGCAGATGTTTATGAACAGCGTTTAGCAGAACAATATGTTATTGCCGATCATTTTAAACGACAAGAAATGATTACAGACCAAATTCAATCCATTGCACAAGAAAATAACTGGCAAATTGATAAGGATGAAGACTTATTAGCTGAAGTAAATCATTTAGTAGAGTATCCTACAGCTTTTGTTGGAGATTTTGCGGATAAATATCTGCAGTTGCCAGATGAAGTATTAATTACTTCTATGAAAGAACACCAGCGCTATTTTGAAGTAAAAGCGACAAATGGGGAACTTTTGCCCCATTTTATTTCAGTTAGAAATGGGAACCAAACCAAAATTGAAAATGTCATCCAAGGAAATGAAAAAGTGTTAGTGGCACGCTTGGAGGATGCGGAGTTCTTTTACCAAGAAGATCAGAAATTAAGTATTGATGAATGTGTTGAAAAGTTAAAGAGTGTGGCTTTTCATGAAAAAATTGGTTCGATGTATGAAAAAATGCAGCGTGTACAAGAGATTGCTCGTATTATCGGCAATTACGTAGATTTATCTACCGAAGAATTAGCGGATTTACAACGGGCAGCGCAAATTTATAAGTTTGATTTAGTGACCAATATGGTAGATGAGTTTCCTGAATTGCAAGGGATAATGGGAGAAAAATATGCTTTATTAAAAGGTGAAAAATCAGATGTCGCACAAGCTATCCGTGAGCATTATTTACCTATCGCTAGTGAAGGAGAATTACCTCTTTCCAATATTGGAGCAGTTTTGGCCATTGCTGATAAGTTAGATAGTGTATTGACCTTTTTTGCTGCTGAGTTAAAACCTAAGAGCTCTAGCGACCCTTATGCGTTAAGACGGCAAACCTACGGAATTGTACGAATTTTAGCTAATAAACAGTGGTCCTTTCCATTTAAGGAGTTACAAGAGAAAATTACTAGGACAATTAATCAAAATGTGGACTTTTACGGTATTCATTTAGCGGATCAAGCGGTTGAAGTTCGACATTTCTTGAAGGGACGTTTACGCCAATTTTTATTGGCCCAAAACCATCGTTATGATATTGTTGAGGCGGTTATTGATGCTGCTCAAGAAGATATTCATCAATTACTTGAAGCGGCAATGACTTTAAATAAGCATCTAAACGATGAAGATTTTAAATCTTCCATTGAAGCTTTAACTCGTGTAATGAATTTGGGGCAAAAAGATCACAGTACAAATGAAGTCGATCCCTCGCTATTTGAAAACGAAACAGAGGAAAAATTATATCAAGCCGTTCAAGAAATTGAAGATAAATTTACTTCACAAACAGTGGAACAGAACTATCAAGATTTGACAAAGCTAAGACCTTTAATTGAAGATTATTTTGATCAAACGATGGTTATGGCTGAAGATGAAACTTTACGTAATAACCGTTTAGCTCAATTAAGAAAAATTACTCAGATGGCCATTGCTGTTGCAAGTTTGAATGATTTAGTAACAAAGTAAGGGAATAAAAAGAAGCTAGTAAAATCAGGAAACAAAGCTGATTTTATTAGCTTCTTTATTATTAAACCATATAGATAAGTTTTAATAAAAATGGAATATACAAGAGGTATAACAAGACCGAATAACCTAAGCTAGAAGCTGCAAATTCTTCATCAGCTTGATAATTACGGGCAAGTATAGGAATCGAATTTTGTACTGGCATGGCAGCTTGAATAATAAATACTTGTAACATTAAACTAGGAACAGGAATCCATTGACCTAGGCCCCAAACAATTAATGGAGAAAATACGAAACGCCCGAGTAACACCCCAATAATATCTTTATTTAGTTTGAGATTTTTTACGCCATGGAAATAGACAATAATTCCTATAATAAACATAGACAATGGTGTCGTTAAATTCGCTAGATATGTACCAAAGTCAGCTAAGAACGCTGGAATTTCTATATTCAATAACATCCATACTAAACCGATTAAAAAACCTAATAGAGCTGGTGAAAAAACTTTCTTTAAAACAGCTAAAGGATGGAAAGTGACTGTGGCTTCTTTCGTTCGAGGGTCATCAAAAGCAATAAAATAAACTCCAATCGTCCAAAACACTGTAGTATTGATAATGTAATAGAGTAAAACATATGGAACAGCCTCTTCACCAAATATAGCTAAATTAATTGGTAAGCCTATAAAAATAGTATTTGAACAAGTAAAAATGGTGGTAAAAATTCCCTTACGAGTTTCTTTAACGTGAAAAACGCGTCGATAACCGATACTTAAAGCCATGGTTAAAAGCATTGACATGATAGGGATAATCATTCCTTGAAAAAGGTTTAGGAATTCTTCTTTAGAAAAATTAGAAGTGATTGTTAAAAACATATTAAACGGCAAGGCCAAGTTCAATACTAATTTTGAAAATACATCAGCCGTATGATTAGAAAACCACTGTCTATAAGAGAGAACGTAACCGACAAACATTAATGAAAAAATAACTAAAATATTTAAATAAGCTTCTAGCAATGAATAAGAGACCTCCTTAAAAAAAGCGAAAAAGGAAGAAGAATATCCCATTTCGCTTCTTTTCTATCAATTTTTATGTTGTTGCTGTTTACCAGCGTTTCTGTTTCTATTTTTATCTGTTGGCTGCGCTGTCTTTTTCTGCTTTGTTTCAGTTTCTGGAGTGACATCTTTTCGTTCAGTAACAACAGTTTTAGGTGGATTTTCTTCCATTTCTTTAGCAATTTGTTTTTTAATTCGAGGTTTCATTAAAACATTTGTTATAAACGTTTGGATACAACCGATCAAACCACCGACAACCCAGTATAATGTAACACCAGCCGGCGAAGATATGGAAACAAATACAATCATCATTGGTGAGATAATCATCATGCTACGCATTTGTTTTTTCTGATCCGCAGGGACGCCAATCATTGAAATGAAAGATTGGGCTACATAAGCAAGACCGGCAACAATGACAAGAGCTATACTACGCTGACCTAAATTCATACCAAAAAAAGTGGCAGATTCAATACCTGGTGTAAAACGAGCGGTGAAAAACAGAGCCGAAAAGATAGGCATTTGAATCAATAAGGGTAAACAACCAATTCCACCAAGCATGCTAAGATTATTTGCTCTATAGACTTCTTGCATCTCTTTTTGTGCCTGCATTTGTTCTTCTTGTGTGGTCGCTTTTTTCATGTTCGCTTGAGCAATTTCAATTTGTGGCTTCAAGTATTGCATTTTTTCTGATTGAAACATGGATTTACGCGATTGGTTGATCATTAGAGGCATTAAAATACAACGGATAATCACTGTTAAAACAATGATTGCCCAGCCAAAACCTAGACCCCAATTGTCTGCCATATATGTTAAAAAGCTACCCAAAGGGTTTACTAAAAAACGATAAATGAGACCGTTAGGGTCAGGAGAGCCATCATCCAGCCGTCTTACACATCCACTTAGTGTAATAACTACGCCTAAAAGGCCAGAGGTAATTAGCCATTTTTTTATTTTTCTCATATTATTTTCCTTTACTCTTCTTAAATTTGCACAAAATTAACTATACTAAAAAAACAGTCTTTTTTCAATGAACAATAACAAAATAAGAAGAAAGAAAAGAAAAAATTTAATTCGCTATAAACTTCTTACGCTCTTTGATGGACGGGTCATCTTCAACTTCGATATTTGTCACGCTACCAGCAGGGGAAGGTGATTCTTTGACTCTTTGGATAAAACGCTTAATGGCATCATCTTCACCACAAGCTTCCATTGAAACTGAACCATCCATTTCGTTTCTTACAACGCCGGTGATTCCTAACTCATCTGCTACCATTTTGGTAGAATAACGAAAGCCAACGCCTTGCACTCTGCCTTCAACCGACATACGTACTTTTCTCATGTTGTATCCCTCCTCTTTTAATTCTATAATAGCGCGTTTTGAATAATTGAACAAGTAAAGGAATTTTTTATGTTATAATACATCTGAGGTGAAATTGTGAGAGAGATTCAAGCAGCAAAAAATAACAAAATAAAAAAACTAAAAAAGCTACATCAAAGAAAGTATCGTAACCAATCGGAAGATTATCTACTTGAAGGATACCATCTGATAGAAGAGGCAGCAAAAGCTCATGCTAACATCAAAGAGGTTTTTTTAGATAAGCGAGGGATGGATCTATGGCAAGACTGGGTAGAACATCATCAATTTACTTATTATGTACTTTCTGATGAGGCGATGAAGTCTTTGTCAGAGCAACCCACGCCACAAGGTATTATTGCTTTAGTCCAAAAGGCGAATAATTATCCTAGCGACTTTTCTGGGAAATGGTTGCTTTTAGATAATGTCCAAGATCCCGGCAACGTTGGAACAATCGTGCGTACAGCTGATGCAGCAGGGTTTGATGGAATTTTTTTAGGTGAAGGGACAGCAGATAAATATAGTCCAAAAGTGTTGCGCAGTATGCAAGGGAGTCAGTTCCATTTGCCAATTTTTAGCGGAGAATTAACGGAAGTGATCGCTGAATTCCAAAGCATTGGAAGTAAAATTTACGGAACTAAATTAGATCCAGAAGCTATTTCTTATAAGGAAGTTGAAACAAAAGACAATTTTGTACTTATTTTAGGAAATGAAGGCCAAGGAGTAGCGGAAAATATTTTACAGTTGACTAATCAAAATTTATATATTCCAATTTATGGTGATGCTGAATCGCTTAATGTTGGGGTTGCAGCGGGTATTTTGATATATGCACTTATTTCGTAGGTTAAGGAAATTTTAAAATTAAGCGTTTTTTTATTGTGTGGCTGGTTTATGAATGAAAACGTGTTATACTGGAAAGTGTAAATATATAAAAGTCAAAAGGTGGCAATCAAATTATATGAAAATAACTTGGCAAGAAGATTCGGAATATGTGTCTTATGTAGAGGACTTGCTTGAAACAGAAGAAGTTCAAAAATTAGGTGCTTTTGTTCAACATAGACATTCGACACGTTTAGATCATTCAATTAGTGTTTCTTATAACAGTTATAAATTAGCAAAGCGATTCAATGGAGATGCTAAAGCTTGCGCTCGTGCTGGATTGCTACATGACTTGTTTTATTATGATTGGCGTACAACCAAGTTTGATGAAGGAAGTCATGCTTATGTACATCCACGCGTCGCTTGTAAAAACGCTGAGCAATTAACTGAATTGTCTGATATGGAAAAAGATATTATTATCAAGCACATGTTTGGTGCGACCATTGCACCTCCACGTTACAAAGAAAGTTATATCGTGACGATGGTTGATAAATATTGTGCTGTACAAGAAGCAAGTCTTCCAATGAGTGAACGGATTAAACATCGTTGGAACACTACATTTAAGAAAAAACAATCAGTATAAAAAAACTTGGGTTTAATTTCAAACCCAAGTTTTTTATTCTAAGTTGTATTGGAGGCAACTTCATCAGCTTGTCTCCAATAATAAAATATAAATTAAGAAGAAAACTGCGATATAATAGATAGTAATAATAATCCTGAACCAAGTAAAGTAACCATAGTAAAATGGAATTTTCGTTTCATTGCGATGATTGCGATAAATTCACGTAAAAAAGCATTGGGTAAATAATAAAATGCTGTTTTTGAGCCAATTCCTTCAGCTTTTAAATGCGCCATTTTTGCAAATATTCCAGCACGAAAAATGTGATAATTATTAGAGGAGAAAATGACACTAGGATCAGTAATTTCTGAACGATCAATAATTTCTTTTGAAAATTGCATGTTTTCTAGAGTTGTGGTTGAATTCGTTTCAATTAAAATGTCCTCTTCTTGAATGCCCTGCTGTAATGCATATTTTTTCATTGCTACAGCTTCAGCTACTTTTTCATCATGACCCTTGCCTCCAGACATAATAAATTTTACTGGGTGCCGGGTATTTTTGCGTTGCTGATAATAAAAAGTAATTGCTCGTTGAATACGGTTCGCTAATAAGGGAGAAACCTTGTCTCCACCAACTAAACCAGCGCCTAAAACAATAATAAAATCTTGACTGTAAGATGGTTGGTTAAATTGATATAAAACTGAAGCGCTGAAAAAATTTAAAAAGGCGATCACAAAGTAGATAAACATAGCTGGTAAAACCGACAATAGTAGTGTTGCCCATTCTGGTAACATTTGAATAATGAATGAGTCATAGATAAGCCAAATGGTCATTAAAACGGCCAAAATTAAGGTTAATAAATTTGCTAATGAATGAGTTTCTCTTCTAATAACCACTAAAGCATTCCAGTAAAATAGAATGATCAAGCCAATGAATCCAAATAAAGCGACAGCGAAAAATAAAATCCCAACGAGAAATATTAAACTAAAAACAATAATATCGCTAGTAATAAAAAAGTTATAGAGTAAGTAAAGTCCGAAAATTCCAATAAAAAAATTAAAAAGAAAGCCATTTATCACACGCGCTTTTTCACGTTGAAATACCCAAGCAAAAATAGCAAAAAAAAGGCAGGGTACAAGAAAAAAATAGCTTCCATTTTGAACTTCAATCATTCCCAAATAAAGGGACAGATATAAAAAGGTCCAATAAACAAAATTCCAAAATAACCTAGGTTTGTGTTGTTTTTTATACCGCTTAGTTAAAATAAAAATAAGTAATAAATAAGCAAGTATAAACCAGGGAACATGCCCAAAAACCATAAAATTCACTCCTTATAGAAATAAGTATAGCAAATTTTTTGGAAAAATACTTATAATATTCGCTCATTTGTAAAAAATTCGTTACAATAAAGAGGACGCAAAACAAAGGAGATGATTATTTGGAACTTGGAGAAGTCATTCAGACAAAAAAACCTGCCTTTACTGTTATAGGAAAAGAAGGGCAAGGACCAGCAGATGATGCGCCCCAATGGGTATCTGAATTATGGAAAGCTGTTTATCAAGATTTGGATCAATTAGATGAATTTGTGAATAAACAGTCGAGTGAAGCAGATTTATGGGGGGTAATGTCTGATGATAAATATTGGCTTGAGCCTTGGCAAGATCAAGGAAGATATCTAGCGGGTATTGAGCTTCCATCATCTGTACAACCGCCAGAAGGGTGGCAACGTTGGGAACTACCTGCTATGGAATACTTGGTTGTGAAAACAGACGCACCTAATCTAGATTCGATGACACAAAAAATGTTGGAAGAAATCTTACCGCGTGAGGAACTTCATTTAGTAGGCGCTATTCAAGAACATTACTTACCAGATTTTACTGCAGGAGAAGTTGAGTTATATTTTCCGGTAAATCTATTATAAAAAAGACGAGGCTGGGACAAAAGTCTCCTTAATAATAAAATACCCGAACTATAAGAGAGATTGCTCCTGCGGTCCAGCAGGTCCTTGTCGCAAATTCACGACAATTAGAAAATCTTATCAAATATCGTTCGGGTATTTTTGTCTTGTCTTTATTTATGTCCCAGCTTCGTCTTTTTTTGGGAGCTTAAGTTGGAAAAGAAAAATCAGCATTGCTATATTATAAAACATTTTATAACTTTTCTATATAATATTCGTTTCAATTATTGAAAGAAATTTTTAATATTGCGCCAAATGGTTGTGAAAATATTTGCTCTTTCAGTACCTTCGGTTGTCGCAAGAGGACTTTCAAAGTATTCTTCAGCCTCTTCATTATCCAAATAACCTAAATCATCGTCCTCATCTTGTGCTTGGACAGTACCCACGGTGGTGTCTGACTCAATTGGGGCTTCTACTTCATCATTTTCTAAAGATACGTTATAAGACACGTCTTCTCTGCTTTTATTTTCTGGTAGCCAAAGATTTACTTCATCTTGAGCCACAATCGGTAGGGACTGTCTTTTCCCTTGAGGAACCGTAATTGAAGATGTATTAGGAATCGAATCATTTTCTTCTAATATCGTTTCTTGCTTCCAATTGTCAAAGGAATAATCAATCAGTTTATTTGTTTCATCAAAACGAGCATTCGGATTTTCGATTTCATCATGATCTGTTGCATTCAAAACCACAGTAATTAGACGATTCCCATCTTGTTCAATTGTTCCGACAAAACAAGCGCCTGCTAAATCAGTGGTGCCTGTTTTCAATCCGTCTACACCATCTCTTTGAGCAGACAGTCCTGGTAACATTTGATTAAAGTTTTCCATGTCAAAAGGGGTGGAAGAATCCGGAGCAAATTCTTTTTCTGGGATACGACTTACTTGTAAAATTTCAGGGAAGTCTTGCAACAAGTTACGCGTGACAATCGCTAAGTCCTTAGCAGATAGTTCATTTTCGTCTTCTTGTGTGGTACCAGGGTAAATATTATCTCCTAAAAATTCATTTGACAATCCTGTACTATTGACGATTTTAGCATCAATAATACCCCAATCTTCTACTTGTTGACGCATTTGATCGACAAATTCTTCTTCTGAACCTGCGACTTTTTCTGCCAGAGCAATCGTGGCTGCATTAGCAGATTGAATAACAGCTGCTTCAAATAAATCTTGTACTGTATAATATTCATTTTCAGCTAATGGAACATTTGAAAGATCAAGGTTTTCACTTAATTCTGCCACGTCTTGGGAAATAGGAACTTCCTCATCCCAATCAAGATTGCCATCTTGGATTTCTTTTTGAACTAGATAAAGACTGATTAGTTTAGTGGTAGAAGCGATTCCCATTGATTCATCACTATTTTGCTCATAAAAAATCTTACCTGTATCGTAATCCAGTGAAATGGCTGCTTCAGCTCTGATATCAGGACTTTCTGACGCGGATACATTCGTAGAAAGTGGTGAAAAAAGTAAAAAAATAATCCCTATGATAAAGGGAATAGAACATTTTTTATTCATGAGTAATCTCCTTTGTGTTTATCAAAGAGCATTTTATCAAATGTGCAAAGAAGATTCAAATTGAAAAAGCGAAAGAAAGAGATATTTTAAGTTATAGTTAAAAAGATATGGTAGAATTCTACTAGCAGGTGATATAATGGAATATAAACAGATTCAATTGGCTTATTTTCTACAAAGAAAAAATCGTTTTGTCGCATGTTGTCGTTTAATAGAAAATAATGAAGTTGTGGATGTTCATGTGAAAAATACTGGACGCGGAAGAGAAGTCTTAGTATCTGGCGCAATAGTTGCTTTAAATTTCTCTTCTAGTATAAAAAGAAAAACGGCTTATGATTTAGTTGCGGTCAAAAAGCAAGGCTATTGGTATAATATAGATAGTAGCGCACCTAATGAAATTGTCTATCAAGCCTTACTAAACCAAACGATAGTTTTACCTGGATTAAAAGGTTCGATTGCTTTCATTAAAAGAGAAGCCACTTATGACAATTCGCGTATTGATTTTTATTTTGAGACCGAACAAGCAGAAAAAGGGTTTATTGAAGTGAAAGGAATGACTTTAGAAAATGAAAGGGTGGGCGCTTTTCCTGATGCTCCAACAGCACGTGGACTAAAACATGTACGTGAGTTGTTACAATCCCAAACACAAGGAATGCAAAATTACGTCATTTTTGTCGCGCAATTTGCTTTAATTGAAGCTGCCACCATTCACGAAGACATGCAACCTGAATTGCAAAGGACTGTTCGTCGGGCTATAGAAGCCGGTGTTCACTTTCTTTGTTACGCCTCTTATGTTAGCGCCACGCAACTTGAATTGACAAAAGAAGTGCCATTTGTGTTAGATATACCGTTTAAAGATCCATTAAAATAATAAAAAGAAAGAGGGAATGACAATGATCCATTTAGGAATTATAGGGACAAACTGGATTACCCACCAATTCGTACAAGCAGGATTAGCTACTGAAGAATATGAGCTGACTGCTGTTTACTCTAGAAAGCTTGCCAAAGCTCAAGAATTTGGTGAGCAATATACAGGAAGTCATCATTATATGGATGATTTAGTAGAATTTTTTGCTTTAGAAGAAATGGACACTGTCTATATCGCATCACCTAATAGTCTGCATTTTGTTCAAGCTCAACAAGCCATTCAAGCTGGGAAAAATGTCATTGTAGAAAAACCAGCCTTTTCTACACCTAAGGAAATGGACACAATCATTCAATTAGCCAACGAAAACCAAGTTTTCTTTTTTGAAGCAGCTCGTAATATTCATGAAGAAAGTTTCAAAAAAGTGCGAGAATTTTTACCGACGCCTAATCATATTATTGGCGCTAATTTCAGTTACATGAAATATTCTTCTCGCTACGATTTAGTTCAACAAGGAGAAGAACCTAATATCTTTTCTCCGCGATTTTCAGGAGGCTCTTTAGCTGATTTAGGTGTTTATCTTGTTTATGCTGCTTTAGCTTGGTTTGGCGTTCCTAATGAAGTGCATCATTTTGCGCAAAAAATCGCTACTGGAGTTGATGGTATGGGTGTGATTATTTTGCGTTACGAAAACTTTGATGTCACGTTACAACACGGAAAGATTGGCGATGCACATTTGCCTTCAGAAATTTATTTTGATGACGGCACGCTATGGCTTGATGGAGTCAATTCGATCAACCAAGCAAGTTTATATAAGCATACGGATGAAAAAGGGCCTCTTGAAATTGAAGTAACGGCTAAAGAAAACCCGATGATCGAAGAAGCAGAGGATTTTGCCAAAATTATTCAAAATCCAACAAATGTAAATTATGGCCAAAGATATGAGGAATGGGTAGAATTAGCCCGAAATGTTAGTCATGTCATTTACGAATTAAGAAAACAAGCTGGCGTTGTGTTTGACGCCGATCAAGAATAGAGGAGAATTATGGGAATTGATTTTCTGCCAGAAAAATGGCAGCAAAGAGCAAAAGAAGAAGGATTTAGTCAAGCAACGCTTATCCAGGAACAAGTTTTTTCTCAGTTAAATCAAGGCGAAAGCTTAGTAGGTGTAGCACCTACTGGAACGGGAAAAACATTAGCCTACTTATGGCCTACTTTATTAAACGTTCAACCCAAAAAAGGCAATCAGTTATTAGTCCTTGTCCCTTCGCAAGAATTAGGCGTGCAAGTAACCAATGTTGCTAAAGCTTGGACTGGAAATCTTGGTTTACAGGTGCAATCACTTATTGGTGGAGCCAATAAAAAAAGACAAATGGAAAAGTTAAAAGCAAAACCAGAAGTTTTAGTAGGAACGCCCGGAAGACTCGTTGAGTTAATCCAAGAAAAAAAAGTAAAAGCAGCACACATCCAGACAGTTATATTGGATGAAGCGGATCAATTGTTACAAAAAGAAGCGCTCGGTTTTATGCAATCAATTATAAAAAGTGTTCCTAATACGAGCCAATATGCTTTCTTTTCAGCTACAGGGACTAACGCTTTGCCAGAAATTAAGCAGTTATTTCAACAAGAGCTACCAGTGATTGATGTAACAAAAGAAGATCATCATCTTCAACAAGTGGATCATTACTATTTAGTTTATCCTGCTAGAAGAACTGTAGATGTTTTAAGAAGACTAGGACATGTCGATAACTTTCAAGGGCTGGTCTTTTTTAATGAGGTGCAAGATTTAGGCAGTGCTGTAGAAAAACTACAATATCATCACTTACCGGTAGCTAGTTTAGCTTCTGATCAAGGCAAACAAGACCGTAAGCAAGCTTTGGAAAATTTTCGTCAGCAAAAAATTGTTGAATTATTGACAACAGATGTGGCTTCTCGTGGCCTAGATATTGCGGATCTATATTATGTGGTAAATACTGAAGTGCCTAACTCTAAGGAAAGCTATCTACATCGAGCAGGACGTATTGGTAGAATGGGAAAGGCTGGGGCAGTCATTACGATTGTACAAGAAGACACGTTATCGGACCTTAAAAAAATAGCCAACAATTTGGAACTTTCACTACAAGAAATCTACTTGTATGAAGGTCAATTAACGACTGAAGCACCCACAAAGTCTGAAATTCCTAAGAAAAAAGTAAAAACAAAACCAAAGACTCAGCAAAAAAAGAAAGATCAAACGAAGAAGCCTAAAAAAAAGAAGAAAAAACAAAAAGATAAAGGTGCTCCTAAAAATAAGACTTCTTCTGCCCGACGTTAAAATGATGTAGGAGGGTTTTATGAATCCAAGAAAGCAGGAAATTTTGCAACTGGTAAATAACCATACTCAAGGGCTCACAGCTCAACAAATTGCGACAACATTAGAAGTTGATCGTAGTAATGTGAGTCGTTATCTAAATGAGCTGGCCCAAAATGGAAATATTGAAAAATCCACGAATCGTCCAGTAATCTATCGTCCGATCTTATCTGAAGAAAAAAATTTAAATTCCACAAATGAAGTCCGTTTTGATCATTTAGTAGGTGCGGACGCTTCTTTAAAAGTGAGTATTCAGCAGGCCAAAGCAGCGATGTTATATCCACCTAAGGGCCTACATACCATTATTTTTGGTCAAACAGGCACAGGAAAATCAATGTTTGCAGAATGTATGTACCAGTTCGCTATTCAAATTAAATCTATAGCTAAGAGTGCTCCGTTTATTTCATTTAATTGTGCAGATTATGCTCAAAACCCGCAGTTACTGTTTGGGCATATCTTTGGAGTGAAAAAAGGAGCTTATACAGGTGCAGATTCTGATAGTACAGGACTTTTAGCCAAAGCAGACGGTGGGATTTTATTTTTAGATGAAATTCACCGTCTACCTCCAGAAGGTCAAGAAATGTTATTTAGCTTTATTGATAAAGGAGTTTATCGACCGTTAGGCGAAAGTAGTCAAACCTAAGAGGCTTCTGTGCAAATTATAGGCGCAACCACTGCGACTTCTGATACTTTTTTAGATACATTTAATCGCAGAATCCCTATGTCGATTACTTTACCTAATTTATCCACGCGTTCTTTAGATGAGCGTTATGAACTGGTTTCGCTTTTTATTAGGCAAGAAGCCGATCGTTTAAACCAATCCATTAAGGTAAAAAAAGATGCCATGATTGCGTTTATGTTATATGACGCAAAAGCCAATATTGGCCAAGTAAAACGCGACTTAAAACTTGTTTGTGCAAAGTCCTTTTTACATTATCGTACACGGGAGAAGTCGGAACTATTCATTCGAAAAAGAGATTGCCCTTTACAAGTTCAAAAAGGGTTACTTAAAATCAAAGAAGTTTCTGAGCGACTTGAGCATTTTCTTGAAGGAAAAGGCGATTATTTAACCTTTGAACCACAAGGAACCGAGGTTGTCTGGTCGCAAGATTTAGAACAAAATATGGAAGTTTATCACGAAATTGAAGATAAGGTATCTTCTTTCAACCGAGAAAATATAGCCAGTACAGATTTGGAAAAAGCGATCTCTCAAGATGTAGATGCTTATTTCGCTAGCTATGTAGAAGAGCTAGCGGAAACTTCTACACAAAAAGATCTGATTGCTGCAAACATTTGGGAGCTAACCGATCGATTATATGATATAGCCGAACAAAGGTTAGATCGTACTTATAATAAAAAAGCACGTTTTGCTTTTGCTTTGCATTTACAACTTACATTCGATCGTATTCGTAAAGAAGTGCCCATTGTTCACCCGGATTTAAATCGAGTCAGAAAAAAATTAAAAACGGAATTTCAAGTGGCACTTGATTTGTCTACTTTAATCGAAGAAGAAATGCAACTTGAAATTCCTTTTGATGAAATCGGTTTTATCAGCATGTTTCTTTCAATTCAACTAGGACAAAAAGAACAATTCCCTCAAAATAAAGTAGGTGTTATTGTCTTGATGCATGGCAATTCGACGGCTTCTAGTATTTTATCAGCTTCTCAAGAACTGTTAGGCTCTTCTCAAGGTATTGCGATGGATATGTCCTTAGACACTTCAGTGAATCAAATGTATCAAAAATTATTAAATTATGTGCAAGAGAACCAATCGATGTTTTTGAATGGACTTTTGTTATTAACGGATATGGGTTCCTTGAATTCATTTGCAACTTTGTTGTATGAAGAAACAGGGATACGGACAAAAGCAGTTTCTATGACAAGTACAATGATTGTGATTGAAGCCTTGCGCATGTCTGAAATGGGACGCAGTCTAGAAGATATTTACCAAAACATCCAAACCTCTTTTGAAACGATTGTTCGTGAACAGTTTCAAACGGATCTGAAGGATAATAAACATAGCAAAAAAGCAATCGTGGTAACTTGCTTTACAGGAGAAGGGGTTGCAGCTAAATTATACGAGCGCATTGCAGCATTTGTTGACCAAGCAAAAGTTGAAATTATTCCAATGCAATTTATTGAAAGAGAGACTTTTAAAAAACATATCGATGAATTATTAGCAGAATATGAAATTAAGGCTATTGCGGGCACAGTAGAAGTTGAATATCAAAATATCCCTTTCTTTTCTGCGTACGATGTTTTCGACGACGAAAAGCTAAAAGTATTAAAAAGTATTATAAAAGACGAAATAGCGACTGAAACTATTGTGAATTCACTTGAAGGCAGTATTAAGCATGTAGATTCCTTACCTGTTTTAGTAGAAACGTTAAAAACAATCGTGCAACAAGTACAGTCTCAGATGCATATAATTCTAGAAGCTGATGTAGAGTCAGGCTTAGTCATTCATCTGGCTTTTTTAGTAGAAACGCTGCGTACAACAGGTATGAATAGACAATTTTCAAATTTAGCGGTTTTTCAAAAGAAATATCGTTTAGAAATTGATATTTTAAAAACTTCGATGATTTCTATTGAAAAAAATTACAATATACACATTCCAGAGGATGAAATAGTTTATTTAACAGAAGCTTTTATCAAAAACCAAATGGATACCCCTTTTAGACTTTACACACAAAGTTAGTGTGTAAGATTTGTTTTTAGTGTGTAATGTTAAAAATTAGACCAAATTCTTATGATATAGGTAATTGGTCTTATTTTTTGTTGGCATGTTTATTGCTTATTATAAAGATGTAAAGTAAAACTAAGGAGTGAAGAAAATGGTGAAAAAAACGATTATGTTAGTTTGTTCAGCTGGAATGAGTACCAGCTTATTGGTGACTAAAATGCAAAAGGCAGCAGATGACAAAGGAATGGAAGCAGAAATTTTTGCGTGCTCATCCTCTGAAGCGGATCAAAACCTAGAGAACTGTTCTGTCGATGTGCTATTATTAGGACCGCAAGTACGTTTTATGAAAGGTGATTTTGAAAAACGCTTAGCACCGAAAGGAATTCCATTAGATGTGATTAATATGTCTGATTATGGCATGATGAACGGTGAAAATGTCTTACAACAAGCGGAAAATTTGATGGAATGATAGCTATAGTTACAAACTATTAGGGAAAGGAATAGAAATCTACTCCCTGTGATTAGAAAGATGGGGAGGAAAAACTATTTCTGCTCTCTGAAAAACTATGAGGAGGATTTTTATATGGATGAGCAAGAAAATATGGAAGCAGTGATGGGATTAATTATGTATGGAGGCAATGCTAAAAGCGATGCGATGGAAGCCATTGCTGCTGCTAAAAAGGGAGATTTTGAAACAGCAGATCAAAAGCTAAAAGACGCTGATGAATCATTAAATCAAGCTCACCAATCACAGACAAGCATGCTTACTGAAGAAGCTCAAGGAAAACATATGGATATTAATTTACTCACTGTGCATTCACAAGACCATCTGATGACTGCAATTGCTTTTAAAGATTTAGCAACGGAAATTATTGATTTGTATCGTCGTTTGGAAGATAAATAATCTATAATTTGAGTAGCAGGAGGAAAAAATGAATACATTTGTACGTTTTATGGAAGAAAAGTTTGTCCCCGTTGCTTCAAAAATTGGGTCACAACGTCATCTTGGAGCCATTCGCGATGCTTTTATGGTTACTATGTCCTTACTCATCCTTGGTGGTTTAGCAACCATGATCAATAACTTGCCTATCCCTGGATTCCAAGAATTGATGAATTCAATTTTTGCTAATGAATCTTGGAAAGGCGTGGGCGATTCGATCTGGGAAGGGACTTTTGCGGTATTATCTGTAATGATTGCTTATTTAGTAGCTAGTAACTTAGCTAAAGATTACGGTAAAGATCCTGTAGCAACTGGGATTGTTTCTTTAGCTTCATTTTTTACAATTGGCGGAGCTACAGGTATGGATACGAATGGTTGTGAATAACTTAAGTGTTGCTCCAGGGATCTTTAATATCAACGAGCCAATGATGTTTGGGTTACCTATTGTATTAAACCCCATTATGTTTATCCCATTTATTATTGTTCCTATAGTTTTAGTTACCGTTGCTTATTTTTCTACTAGTTTAGGAATTGTTCCCGTGGCTACTTTCATGCCTCCTTGGGTAACTCCACCGGTTATTGGAGGCTTCTTAGCAACACAAAGTTTTGCAGGAGCCATTCTTGCTGCGATAAATCTCATCTTATCCGTTGTTATTTATATTCCATTTGTTAAACTAGGAGTAGATCAAGAATTAAAAAAAGAAACGGAACAATAATAAGATAGGCTAAGATAGATGTTTTCATACATCTATCTTCGTTCATTTTAAAATGAAAATGAGGTAAATTCATGACACTAAAAAAACTTTCTGTTGAACACTTTAACCAAAGCTATCAATTAGCTCAGTATGCTTTTCGCTTTGCGGATGATCAACAACATCGTAACGGATTTTATCAATTAATGAAACATTCGACTATATACGGAGCTTTTTATAAACAACAATTAGCTAGTCAAGTGATTGCTACTCCACTTAAAGTTCAATTATTTCATCAAGTGTTTGATATGGCAGGTATTGGTCTTGTTTCGTCTGATCCATCATTTCGTGGCCAAGGAAATATTGACCAATTAATGCAACAAATGCTGGAAGATTGTTACCAAAACGGAGTTACTCTTTCTTATTTAGATCCCTTTTCCTATCCATTTTATCGAAAATATGGTTACGAATTAACATTTGAACGAATTTGTTATGACTTAGAAAGTTCAAAGTGGCCAGATAGTGCTAAAGCTGCAGGCTATGTTTACCGCATGAATTGGGAAGATGCTAAGGATGGCGTTAAACAAATTGATCAACAATCAGATAAACATAAATATGGTGGCTTATTATGCGAAGACTGGTGGTATGATTATAAATTTAAAGAAAAAACCAATGTTTACTTTGCGCTTTATTATAACCAACAAGATCAACCTGAGGGCTATTTAATCTACAAAATCGAAAGTGGAAAATTTATTTGTATCCGTTGGCTAAATTTAACAGTAGAAGCTTATAAAGGGTTAAACCGATATATTTTTTCTCATAAAGATTCAACCGAACGGATTACTTTTGAAAAAGGTTACGACAGAAATGAAGGATTTTTTATCCATGATAAACCTGTAGCTCAGGCGATCGTTCGACCTGAAATGATGGCTAGAATCGTTGATGTACAAACTTTCTTACAAAAGTATCCTTTAAAAAACTTAAAAGAGTCTTTTGCGATAACAGTTGAAAATGATCCCTATGCACCTTGGAATGAAGGAACTTTTGAACTTAAAAAAAATGAACAGTTACAAATTCAAAAAGTTACTTCAACCTCACTACCGGAACTAAAAATTAGCGTACAACGTTTGGCTCAATTACTTTTGGGATATGTTTCGATCGATGACCTGATTTTTCATGAATTTGTTTCAGTAGATGAAAAAATTATCGAGTCCATTAAACAGTTAACACCGCAAAAAGCACCTATTTTAGAAGATTATTTTTAATACACAACCTATTTTGTCGTTAAATTGCCTTGCTCTTTTTAAGACAAAACGATAAAATGGGTTGTGGCTTTTTTTATGTCCCTGTAGCTCAGCAGGATAGAGCGACTGCCTCCTAAGCAGTAGTTACAACTAAGGCCCAATTTTATATGTCCCAGTACCTCAGTAGGATAGAGGGACCGCCTCCTAAGCGGTACGTCGCAGGTTCGATTCCTGTCTGGGACGTTTAGGTTAATGCTGAATCTTTTGACTGACAAAAGATTCAGCTCTTTTATTGAGATGGAGTAAAACCAAGTTAACGAAAATAAAAATTACTGATATAAGAATTTTAACATTCTATTTTCTTTTAAAGTTTGCTAACACTCGCTTTTAAAATAAGAAAAATTTGTGATTTTTTAAGAATTTGCTAACACTTTTTGTTAGCAAGATTTTTATAGTCAGAACTACTGCCTTTGCTAACAAAGAAAAAGATTCGCTTTTTAGCGCATCATTAACTACGAAGTTTTAAGAGTCTTTTAAAAGGTTTTCTTTTAATTCAGACGGTAATTTTTTTATTAAAGCGATCAGTTGTTTGTCGGTTTCTGATAACTCGGTTGAAGAAATTTCTGAGGTTTTTGCTTTGCCTAAATTGTGATAGAAAGCTTCTTCAAGTTTTTGAGCATTAAATCGACGATCTTCATCAACAATCTCGGCGTAAACGTTGGTAACCATTTCAGCTTCTGTATGCCCCGTGTCACCTTGTACCGATTTAATATCTCCTTGGGTCATTTTTAATTTATACTTCGTGCTCAAGTGACGCAAACTATGGAAATCCACTCGTTCAAAACCATGTCCATCACATAATAATTTTAAACGGTCTCGGATAATGCGGCTTTCTACTGGATTCCCGTTATCTAAGGCAAAGACCAAATTATAATCATTATAAGCATCTCCTAAAAATTCTTGTAGCTCCGCTTGATCTTTTTGATATTGTCTAAAAAGATTAGCGACCGTTTGTGGCAGTCATACTGTTCGTACGCTAGATTCTGTTTTTGGCGTTTTTAAGACGAGTCTTGTTTTACAATGCGGCTTTTGTACGGGAAAGACACGAATAATATCTTTTTCCTGCAATTTTTGCATAGCGGATAGGTAGACTCTGGAAAGCTCTTTTTTCACTGATAGTCTAGCCATATTATTCTTAATCGACTCATCGTCAATCACAAGATTATCCCATGTAAGGCCCGTAATTTCTCCGACTCTTAGAGATGTAGAAAAAGCAAGCTGCATGGCTAAAAGTAATAGCTCATCCTCAGCTACTTGAATTGCCTCGGTGAAGGTTTCTATCGACCAAACTTTTCGCTTATTCTTTTGTCTTTTGGGTAGGGTAGCTAGGGATGCAGGGTTCCGCATTTTTGTATCCAAATACTCCCAGCGAATGGCCTGATTTAGTGCACAACGAAGGGTGTTGTGAATCTTTTTGACTAGAGCCGGTTGCACCATGCGCCCACTTGCTTTACGATTGCCCCTTGGAACTTCAGGGACACTTAACAAATCATGATAATATTGCGTAAGTTTCTTGGTTGTTAGGTCTTTTAGTTTCAAGTCTCCAATGAGTGGGTAAATGTAATTTTCAATTTGCGAAAGTTTTGTACTGAAAGTTGAAACCGACCATTTCGATGGACCATATAAATTTACAAAGACTTCTAAAAATTCACGTACTGTGATGTCTTCATCTTCTTTTGTTGTATTCTGTTCGGCTGCTTGTTTTTGTACACCAATGATTTCTTGCTCATGAGGAACAAGACAATAACCATTCTTTTTTTGATAGTATTCGATAAAAGCTTTACGCGCTTGAGCTTCTTTTTTGGTTTCTAAAGTATCCCATTTTTGTTTCCGTATATTGCTTTCATTCAAATACCAATAAACAACAGCATATTTTGTTTTTCTAGAAATGATTGAAGCCATATTTATCTCTCCTTAAATGATTATTGACTTAACCATTTATCGAAAGAGAATTTAGATACTCGAATCAATCTACCTACTCTAACGGAATGAAAACTTTCCTGCTGGACTAAACGATAGGCGGATTTTTTACTTATATTTAATATTCTGGCAATTTCACTAATCGTATACGTTTTTTTAGCAGGCTCTGTAAATGTCAGTGTGTCTTCTCCTTCAATGCTTTTCATATGATAAACCTCCTCTATACACTCTTTCATTAAAGATAAGGCTTGTGTTCGTTGACGGTTGACCGTTGAACGGCTTACATGCATTACCTCCGCAATTTCTCCTTCATTCATATCCATAAAGTAATAAAGTAGAATAATCTTTCTTTTTTTCTCCGACAAAAGATCTAACGCTGCGCCTAATTTTTCGTTTTCGATACCGATTTTAGCGTCATCTAACTCAAAAAATTGTTTATCCACGGTATATTGATCTTTGGTAGCTAATTGATTGAATACATAATTCCCCATTTCAGAAAAAGAGATTTCCTTCTTTTTCAGGCGAGTGAGGTGCTTAAAATAATCCTTTCGTTCATCTTCTATAACCTTTTTGCAGATGTAATCAAATTGATTTTCGGTGGTTTCTTGAAAAGTTGAGGGTTTCATTCTGTTTTCACCTCCCTTCATCCGTGGAAAGGAGGTAAAGAGTATTTTTATCCCCTTTCGCACTATGTCCCGACACGAAAGGGGAAAAAATTGCATTTTTTGAAAAAAAGTTTGTATAAACACAAAAAAAGTCATCCAAACAAAAACTTTCATTTGTTTAGATGACTTTATAATTCTCTTCGTAGGAACTAAAAAACTACTTTTTTTACAATTCCTCTCTTTTTGAGTGTTTATTCTTTTTTTAGCGACACTGTAAAATGTCTATTTAAAGTTAAGCACAAATAGAACATAAGCGTTAACCTCAATAATTCCATATTATGCAGGCAAAGATAAATTCGGTTGTTGAATTATTCTAAAATAACGAATAGAATTTTAAACGTACAATTTCATTCAAAGTGATAGGGTGGTTGGTGTTGAGAAACAGAAAAGACAATTTTGATTTTCGTCCCATTGGTCATACAATAAAAGAAGCTCGAATAAGGCAAGGGTTAACCCGTAAGCAAGTGGGAGAAATCATTAAAATCGCACCAAGGTATTTAATTAACCTGAATGATTTATAAAAATTTGTGGATAACGCATTCGACCGATCAACGAGGTGACTTTTATGTTATTTTCCCTTTTTATCGCCACTTTTTAATCAAGAATAGGAAGGGATAATCGAACGACGCTAAAAAAAGATAAAATTCTTCCTAGAGAATGAAAGCCAAGCCTTTTTTATAAGGATGAAAAGGGCAAAAGTAAACTAGAGATTCAATCGCTGAATTCGTGTAAGGACTTCCCAAAAAAGTGTATTGTAAACATTTGTACTTGATAAGTGAATTTGCACTTGACGCGCGTGCTCT
>NZ_AUIQ01000010.1 GCF_000423785.1 Tetragenococcus muriaticus DSM 15685
ACCATCCGTTTTCAACTATTTCATATTGCTGGAAAAGTCACAGAGCACGCGCGTCAAGTGCAAATTCACTTATCAAGTACAAATGTTTACAATACACTTTTTTGGGAAGTCCTTACACGAATTCAGCGATTGAATCTCTAGTTTACTTTTGCCCTTTTCATCCTTATAAAAAAGGCTTGGCTTTCATTCTCTAGGAAGAATTTTATCTTTTTTTAGCGTCGTTCGATTATCCCTTCCTATTCTTGATTAAAAAGTGGCGATAAAAAGGGAAAATAACATAAAAGTCACCTCGTTGATCGGTCGAATGCGTTATCCACAAATTTTTATAAATCATTCAGGGTTACTTTTTTTCAATACAAAATAGGATAGGTGGACGGTTTTTTTGGTTAATAAATTGATACCTTAAAACATTATATTGTTCCTGGGGCAACTTTTGACAATAATTGTCGAGCATAGTTAACTCTTCTTTACCACCAGCATGTCCATAATAAGAAACAAGTAAAATTCGCCCTTTAGAAACTAAGTGGTTAAGCAAAGTTTCTAGAGCTTGTTTAGTTGTTGTAGGCGTTGTGATCAATTGTTTATCACTTTTAGGCAAATAACCGAGGTTGAAAATTCCTGCTTTGATTGGCTCATTTTCTGCAAGATAATTCTTTAAGTTTTCATGTCCGTCAAAAATTATTTTTGTTTGCTCAGTAAGGCCATCTTCTAGCAAACGTTGTTTGGTTTTATCTAGAGCTTGTTTTTGTACATCAAAGGCATAAACTTTACCATGCGGCTGCACTTTGTTAGCTAAAAATACTGTATCATTGCCATTGCCCATTGTGGCGTCTACTACATGATCATGGTCTGTAAGGACTTCTGCTAATAATGTATGGCTAAACTGTAGGGCATTTTCTATCATTATCGTTTCTTCCTTCCTTAGGTGTGTATATTATGATTTTCTTTTCTGTAAAATCCGGTGCTGTTGTTTAAGATAAATGGGATAGGTCAACAGTAACCAAGTGAGGCTTTCACAATAGCCAGCTAATATATCTGAAGGAAAATGAACTCCCAAATAAATACGGCTAATACCGATGAATAAAATCAAAATGGCTAGACTAGTTTGTAAACATATTCGCCAAGATTTCGATTGAATAAATAAAGATGATAAGAGGAATAATCCTCCATAAAATACCATTGAGGCGGTTGCGTGTCCGCTAGGAAAACTATAACTAGTTTCAGATACTAGGTGTTCTAGTAAAGGACGTTCTCGAGTGAAAAATAATTTTAATAATGGATTCAAAACACCTGCCACGGTAGCGACACTCAGGCTTAACCAGACTGCTGCTTCATATTTTTTTTGGTAAAAAAGGAGCAAAAGCATAGCGAATAAGAGAATAACAATACTTGTTGTACCACCAAGTGGTGTGATCCATAAAAAAAATCTATTCCACTGAGGGTGGAGAGCACGTATTATTGAAGTAAGGGTATTGTCAAACGGTTCTAACCAATGAGGATAAAACTTCACTATATAACTCAAAAAAGCAAAAGTCATGAAAGTAATACTTCCTGCAAGTTGCATATACAATTTTTTATTCATATATAGATCCCTTCGGTTGTTTTAACAGAAATAGTATAGCATATATAATAAGACAGACTAAAAAAAGTGAAATAACTTAGAAAATTTTTTATGTTACAGATAGATTAAAAGAATATTACATTTGTTTTTTGCTTTGATTATAAAAATTCTTCCATGTATAATTGAAATAAATGTAAATGTTTGGGGGAGAAGAAATGAGATCGTCTTTGACTAGGAAAGAACGCAGAAAAATTCAACAGCGTATGACTTTATCTGGCAATTTAAAAAAAGGGGCAGCTGTTGTTGGTACGGTAACAGCCGTTACGGCTGTTAGTCCTTTATTACCGGTACATAATGTACATGCCGAAGAAACTGATAGTAGTGTGGTGGCACCATATGATGCAACAGAGGAAACAGGTAGTGTAGAGACTCAAAATGACGAAACTGTCACAGAAGATGCAAACACTGAACCTGAAGTGAATCGTTCGTACTCAGAAACCGAAGAACAACAACCATCATCGGCTGAGGATCAAACTTCATATGCACAAGGACAAGAGCAATCTCAAACAGCAGATGAAAGGAGCCAATTAGAAGAGCAACAAGAAGGAGAAGAGGCTCCAGCTGAAGAAGACGAGCAATATGCAAATGAAGAAGACCAAATAGCTGAGGAAGAAGCTCAAACAACTGAGGAAGAAGAAACATATGACGCAACAGAAGAAATGGAAGAATTAGAGCTTCCTGAAGATGAAGATGCGCAATTACAAGAAGAAGTAGGTCAACATCCTGGAGACAACAATGGTCCGGCAGTATCAACTTTTTCTTCAAATGCGCCAGAGCCATCTGCTTTTATTGAAGAGCTTGCTGGACATGCTGAATCTGTCGCTGCAGCAAACAATTTGTATGCTTCAGTTATGATCGCTCAAGCTGTTGTCGAAAGTGGATGGGGATCAAGTACGCTTTCTCAAGCACCTAATAACAATTTGTTTGGTATTAAGGGAACTTATAACGGTCAATCTGTGAAAATGCCTACACAAGAATATATTAATGGTAGATATGTCACAGTTAATGCGGATTTTCGTAAATATCCCTCTTACACAGCATCGTTTCAAGATAACGCTGCTTTATTAAGTACAAACCTATATAGTGGCGCTTGGAAAAGCAATACAAGTTCATATAGGGATGCTACTGCTGCCTTAACCGGACTGTATGCGACTGCACCAAATTATAATACTGTATTAAATGGTGTTATTGAAGATTATAATTTGACTCGTTTTGACACAGGAGATTCAGATGGCATTATCGATACTGGAACTGGAAATGACGGAAATTCTAGTGAAGATAATAATAATAATAATGAAGATAACTCTAATAATGAGAATTCTTCGAGCAATAGCGGTTCTAATACGTATACAGTAAGACCAGGAGATTCGGTCTGGTTAATTGCTAATAATAATGGCATTTCAATGGATCAACTACGTAGCTGGAACAATATCCAAAATGACTTTGTATATCCTGGTCAAGAATTGACAGTATCTCAAGGCAATAATTCTAGTGGTTCGAATAATTCCAATAATAGTGGTAGTTCCAATGATAACAATAATTCCTCTAGTAGTGGTTCTGATACGTATACAGTAAGATCAGGAGACTCGGTCTGGTTGATCGCTAATAATAATGGCATTTCAATGGATCAATTACGTAGTTGGAACAATATTCAAAATGATTTTGTTTACCCTGGCCAAGAATTGACAGTATCTCAAGGGAATAGCTCTAGTGGTTCAAATAATTCCAATAGCGGTGGTTCTAGTAATTCTGGCAATAACTCAGGTGGTAGTTATACAGTAAGGTCAGGAGACTCGGTTTGGTTAATCGCCAATAATAATGGCATTTCAATGGATCAACTACGTAGCTGGAACAATATCCAAAATGACTTTGTATATCCTGGTCAAACATTGACAGTGAATAATGGTTCGTCCTCAAATAGGAATACAAATCAATCAAATAATTCATCCAACAACAATCACAGAGTGACAAGTGGCGATAGTTTATGGATGATTTCGCAAGAATATGGCATTGCAATTTCTCAGTTAAAATCCATCAATAATTTAAATTCAGATACAATTTTCATTGGTCAAACATTGAGAGTAAGTTAGTTGTGGTTTAGGAATAAAAGACAAAGCGTGTAGTGGGCATTGTAAAGGCCCTTAGAAGTTAGTCCTAAAGCTTAACTTCTAGGGACGGTTCACACGCTTTATTTCTTTTATGGATACTAATTGAATTTACTTTACTTTTTTGATACGATATATACAATCAATTAACATATGAAACAGGCTGCTAAGGAGTAGTAAAAAGTTTTTCTTTTCAGAGAGTACATGGTAGGTGTAAATGTATAAGGAGGCTTTTGAACTTGCCTTAAAATGTAGTTTTAAAAGCACATACGGCGACGGCCGTTAAAACGTTTGAGGCTGAATAATTTTCAGTAAAAATAGGTGGTACCACGTTTAACGCGTCCTATAAGAAGCTTAGTGCTTCTTATGGGCTTTTTTATTTTTCTAAGGAGGAGTTAACTTGTGAAAACTTACGATCACAAAGCTGTTGAAAAAAGATGGCAAAATTATTGGAAAAAAAATAATACATTCGTTACAACAGAAGATGAACAAAAATCAAAGGCTTATATCATGGACATGTTCCCTTATCCATCTGGACAAGGGTTGCACGTAGGACATCCAGAGGGCTATACAGCGACAGATATTTTAGCGCGTATGAAACGTAGCCAAGGGTATGATGTGCTACACCCAATGGGATGGGATGCCTTTGGTTTGCCTGCTGAGCAGTACGCTTTAGATACAGGAAATGACCCAGCAGAATTTACTCAAAAAAATATCGAAATATTCCGTCGTCAAATTAATTCATTAGGATTTAGTTATGACTGGTCACGTGAAATTAACACAACAGATCCAGAATACTATAAGTGGACGCAATGGATTTTTACTAAATTATATGAAAAGGGCTTAGCCTATGAGGCAGAGGTTCCGGTAAATTGGGTCCCTGAACTTGGAACTGTTATTGCTAATGAAGAAGTTATTGACGGTAAGAGTGAACGCGGAGGCTATGATGTTGTACGTAAACCAATGCGTCAGTGGATGTTGAAAATTACTGAATATGCTGATCGTTTGTTAGATGATTTAGAAGAATTAGATTGGCCAGAAAGCATCAAAGAAATGCAACGGAATTGGATTGGACGTTCTACTGGAGCGGACGTACAATTTAAAGTAAAAGGTACAGATAAGACTTTTACCGTATTTACGACACGACCTGACACTTTGTTCGGGGCAACTTATGCAGTTTTTGCGCCAGAGTTGGAATTAGTGCAAGAAATTACTCCTTCTGATTACAAAGAGGTAGTAGATCAATATGTTGCAGAAGCAGAAAAAAAATCCGAATTGAGTCGTACAGATTTAGCCAAAGAAAAAACAGGCGTATTCACCGGTGCTTATGCTATTAATCCAGCTAATGGAGAGGAAATCCCTATATGGATTGCAGATTATGTACTATCCTCTTATGGGACTGGAGCCATTATGTCTGTACCAGCCCACGATGAACGTGACTATGAATTTGCCAAGAAATTTCAGTTAGCTATTGTTCCTGTATTAGAAGGCGGCGATATCGAAAAAGAGGCCTTTACAGAAGATGGTCCCCATATCAATTCTGGCTTTTTAAATGGTTTGGATAAAAAAGAAGCTATTGATAAAATGATGGATTGGTTAGAAAAAGAAGGGTTGGGACAAAGACAAGTAAGTTATCGCTTAAGAGATTGGTTGTTTTCTCGTCAACGTTACTGGGGAGAACCTATCCCTATTATTCATTGGGAAGACGGGACGCAAACAGCGCTCTCCGAAGAAGACTTGCCTCTGGAATTACCTAAAGCTAGCGATATCAAGCCAAGTGGTACAGGAGCTTCTCCTCTAGCCAATGTTCAAGATTGGGTCAATGTGACAGACCCTAAGACAGGAAAAAAAGGTTATCGGGAAACAAACACTATGCCACAATGGGCCGGCAGTTCTTGGTATTTCTTACGTTTTGTCGATCCACATAATAAGGGCGCTCTAGCAGATTATGACCATTTAAAAAGATGGATGCCTGTAGATGTTTACATTGGCGGAGCTGAACATGCAGTTTTACATTTGTTATACGCGCGTTTTTGGCATAAATTCTTATATGATATAGGCGTTGTACCAACCAAAGAGCCTTTCCAAAAATTATACAATCAAGGAATGATTTTAGGGACAAATAGTGAAAAGATGTCGAAATCTCGCGGAAACGTTATAAATCCTGACGATGTCATTGAGCAGTATGGGGCTGATACTTTACGACTTTATGAAATGTTTATGGGACCTCTAGATGCTTCTGTTGCTTGGAGTGAAAATGGCTTAGAAGGAAGCCGTAAATTCTTAGATCGTGTATGGCGTTTATGCGTGGATGAAAGTGGGAAAATGCGTGATCGTATTACAACAATCAATGATGGTTCGTTGACTAAAGTTTATAATCAAACAGTTAAGAAAGTAACAGAAGATTTTAAAAATCTACGGTTTAACACGGGGATTTCTCAGCTGATGGTTTTTGTAAACGAGGCGAATAAAGTTGATTCGCTTTATTATGATTATGTTGCAGGTCTTGTCCAATTATTAGCACCTGTAGCTCCTCATTTAGGTGAAGAATTGTGGGCTATCCTTGGCAATGAAGGAGGTATTTCTTACGTATCTTGGCCAACTTATGATGAGTCAGCTTTACAAGAAGAGCAAGTGGAAGTTATTTTACAAATTAACGGAAAAGTAAGAGCAAAAGTACAAGCTTCTGCCGAAGCTTCTAAAGAAGACTTGGAAGAGTTAGCAAGAAATAATCCGAATATTCAAGAACATTTAACGGATAAAACGATCCGTAAAGTGATTGTTGTGCCGAACAAAATTGTCAATATCGTAGCCAATTAACAAAACTAAAAGACACAAGCATTATACACCTATCTATTGGGCTGGGCTGCTTGTGTTCTTAGTATAATAAATATAAAAAAAGCGAAGCTAGAAACTAGCTCCGCTTTTTCTTTTTCTTATTCTTCTGCTTCGTAGTTGATATCAACATTGCCATTTACTGCTTTTGAGTAAGGGCAGATACCGTCAGTTTCTTTCATATATTTCAAAGTATCTTCTTTAGAAACACCATCGATTTTGCCAATCACTGTAACTTCTAAATGAAGTGTTGTATGGTCATCTGGTAAATCACCGTATAAAGCAACTTCTGCACGGATTGTACGGTTACGATCTCCTAAACCATCGCGATCTAATGGGAATTGAATCGCTCCATTAAAGCAAGCAGAAAGTCCCGCAGCAAATAGTTCTTCAGGATTTGTGTAGCCTTTTTTATTTGTTCCAGTTGTTTTTACTTCAAAGTCACCATTTAAGGACCTACTTACACCTTCACGTCCGCCCTCATTAATTACAGTTGAAACAGACATTTTGTTACTCATGAATCGACACTCCTTTGTGTTTTTTTGTTACAGTTTTACTATAGTATAAAAAACATAAGAAGAGAAATAAAATGCTTGTTATTTGGTATAATAAAAAGTCTGGAATCATAAAAAAGTGATTTTTGCCTTAGCGCACAGTAAATGATTCAAAAAATTTATTTTTTTGAATGGGCTAATCCCAAAAATAACGTTGAGGTAGCGACAATAGGGAAAAATAACACGAATACAAAACCAAAAGGTAAGGATGAACGGGTGTAATTTTCAATAGTTCCTTGGGCAAGGATAGCTGCTAAAAGTTTCCAGCCCAAGTACGTCATGAAAAAAAGAACGAGCGTGACTCCGATAAAAAACAGTAATTTTTTGTGTTTAGCAGACATAAAAATACTCCTTCAAATTGTTGTTATATTAATTATACAAGAAAAAAGGATGAAAGATAAGGCGGTTTCTTAAGAAAAATAAAATGTAATAAAAATGAAATAATTAATTTTTATTTGCTTCGTCAATCAACCGTTTAACAATATGAAAGTCACCTTCATAGAAAACTTCTTTTCCTCGAAACTTCATCATTTTTTCGGTTCCTTTTCCAGCAATAATGACGGTGTCTTTACCTTCTGCTTGATTAAAAGCTGAGGAAACAGCAGTAGCTCGGTCAAGTTCTAGTTGAACATTGACATCTAAGTTAGTGATAGCTGCTTTGATCTCTGCTGCAATATCTTGAGGATCCTCGAAATCAGGATCATCACTGGTTATAATTGCAACATCTGCACACTCTGATAAGGCTTTACCAATGTCAGGTCTTCGTGAAATAGCTTTACCTCCAGCACTTCCTGTGACAATAATGAGACGGCCTTTGGGTCTTAGCTGGCGGGCAAAATGACCGAGGGCATGAATACTAAGATAGTTGTGCGCATAATCGACAAAAATGAACGCTCCATTAGGCTTTTCTAATAAATTCATACGGCCAGGGATCTGAGCTAAGGGTAAACTTTCTTGACATATTTGCTGTGAAACATTAGCTAATCCGCAAACTAAGATGGCTGCTACAGCATTTTCATGATTAAATTGACCAAATAAAGATAACTGATAGTTTCCGTTGACCTTTAAAGAATCTTTATTTTTAGCAGTGAGGTTAAATGTTCGCTCCTCTGCTTTATCTGTTAGGAGATAACTACCTGTTTCACGTCCATAAGTATATAAAGGAATCTGATAATCCGTACAAGTTTGTTTTAAACGTGTGAATTGATCACTTTCTTGGTTAATAACCATTTGTTTGCTATTTAGCAATAATTGTCTTTTACACTGAAAATAGTCTTCAAAAGTTGGATGTTCGATTGGACTAATATGGTCAGGGCTAATATTTAAAAAGACTCCAGTTTCGAAAGTAAGGTTATAAACACGCTGAGTTTTATAGGCTTGCGATGATACTTCCATCACTAAATGCGTGAGTCCATTCTCACAAGCAATGGCCATTTGCCGATACAGATCAAGAGCTTCCGGTGTTGTTAATGTTGAAGGAAAAAGAGTTTTTCCGTCTAATGTTGTTTCTTCTGATGAAAATAAAGCAACTTTTTTGTTGAAAGCGTCATCGAGTATTTTTTTGACAAAATAAGCGGTTGTCGTTTTTCCCTTAGTGCCTGTAATGCCAATTTTATATAATTTATCTTGGGGATTCCGATAAAAATATTGCGCAACTACAGCCATCGCTTTCCGAATATTGGTGACAAGAATAGCTTGAGCAGAGCTTTCATATTTTATTTCAGAAACATAAACTTTTACTCCTTTACTAACTGCATCATGCAAAGAAGCGGCGTTAAAATGGAGCCCCTTGCAGAAAAAAAGCGTGTACTTTGCTAAATCACGTGAATCGTAAGAAAGATAAGTAAAGCTTTGGTTGTTTTGTTTCGTCTTTTCATTGGGCGCTTGCAATAAATTTTTTTCATTTAAAATCTGATAAAGTTGTTCCAAAGTCATTGAATACATCGTGGCACCTTGCTTTCTAGTTCCAAACTTCTCAATTATTATAGCATATGAGAAAGCAAACAGGTATTTTAGCTAAGATTTTTTAATGAAAGATAACGCTTTTTAAAAATAGTTTGCGCTAACTGGCGTTTCGAATTAAAATAGGAACTATGTATAAGGAAAGTTGGAGAAGATAAGCATGATGAATAATAAAGATCCCGAAACTCCAGAATTAACAAACGAAGATAAGATGGCTCGTGGTTCTGCATGGATGACTATAGGAAATATTGGTTCACGGCTTTTAGGCGTCATTTGGGTTTTGCCTTGGGTTTATTGGCTCGGTGATAATTATTTACCAGCAAACGCTTTGTTTAATATGAGCTATAATATTTACGCTTTATTTTTAATGATTTCAACTGCAGGGCTGCCTTCTGCGATTGCTAAACAAGTTTCTTATTATAATTCAATAAATGAATATAGAGCTAGCCAAAAACTTTTTATGCGGGCTATGCAATTAATGTTAGGATTAGGAGCTTTTTTTTCAGTTCTTATGTATTTTGCAGCTCCAGCGTTAGCAAGAAATGCTGGTGGAGGAGTTGAGTTAATTCCTTCTATGCGTTCATTAAGTGTAGCAATCCTTGTTATTCCACTGATGAGTGTTATTCGTGGCTATTTCCAAGGACTACAAAATATGGCTCCCTACGCCATTTCTCAATTAGTTGAACAAGTCGCTCGTGTTTTCTATTTGTTAACTGCTACATTTATTATTATGCGATTAGGAAGTGGAGACTATGTTGCTGCAGTGACGCAGTCAACGTTTGCCGCTTTTATCGGAGCGTTAGCCAGCATTGCTGTGTTGGTTTACTATTATAGAAAAGAAAAAGCTAAGATTGACATCTTAGTTGATATGAGCCCAGGAAATGTTAAAGTGAATACAACAAGATTGTTGTTACAAACTATCCGAGAAGCGGTTCCTTTTATCATTGTTGGCTCAGGGATTACGATTTACAAATTAGTTGATCAGTATACTTTTATTAGCACCATGGAACGTTTTACTGAATATTCTAATCAGCAATTACAGTCCTTATTTGCTTTATTTAGTGGAAATCCAGATAAACTAGTAATGGTCGTGATTGGTTTGGCAACTTCTTTAGCTACGGTAGGCCTACCTTTAGTTACTGAAGCTTTTGCTAAAAAAGACAGTCCTGCTTTAGCTAAATTGGTAAGTAACAATCTGCAGTTATATACGTTTGTTATGTTTCCATCCACGTTTGGAATGATGCTATTAGCTTACCCTTTAAATACGTTGTTTTATCAACCGAATCGCTTAGGTGCAAGCTTGTTAATTGCAGTAAGTTTTTCTGGTTTACTCTTAGGATTATTTATGCTGACTTCAAGTATGTTACAAGGAATTTACGAAAATCCTTCGGCTGTTCTTTATTTTGTGATTGGACTAGCTGTTAAATTTTTGGCACAGACCGTAATGATTTATATGCTAGAATCTTATGGTCCTGTAGTTTCCACTATACTTGGTTTTAGCATTACTTGTTTTTTGAATTTACGTAAATTGCATCAAAAAACTGGATTTAATATCGGTTTGACGCTTCGTCGTGTAGTACTTATCTTTTTGTTGTCCATGGTTATGGTTGTTTCTGCTGCAATTGCGCGTGGCGTTTTTGGAATGGTGTTTACACAAGAGCAAAAAACACAATCTTTTGTGTTAATCGTACTTGTTGCTATTGTAGGTATAGTAGTCTACCTTTACACGACGTTGAAAGTCCGTTTAGTTGATAAACTTTTAGGTGCAAGAGTAGCCTCATTGCGGACAAAATTAAAGATAAAGTAGTATTGATCAATAAATTCGAAAATCGTATTGGTTTTCGAACTTTCTTTTAGGAGGAAAAGATTTGCGTTTAGATAAATATTTAGCCAATATGGGATTTGGTTCTAGAAAAGAAGTTAAAAAACTGATAAAAAATAAACGAGTAGCCGTAAATGAAAAAATAGAGACCGTAGATAAATATCAAGTGAACGAGCAGGAAGACCATGTGACTTTAGATGGGGAAGAAATTATCTATCAAAAGTACTTTTATTATATGCTCAATAAACCGGCAGGGGTTATCACTGCAACAATAGATGATTTTGAACCGACTGTTTTAGATATTTTTTCTGACCAAGATTTTCGTATGGACCTTAGCCCAGTGGGACGATTAGACAAAGATACCGAAGGATTGCTTATAATAACCAATGATGGAGCGCTTTCTCATCGCTTGCTTTCGCCCAAAAAACATGTAGAAAAAGAATATTTAGCCAAGATTGATGGCATTATGACTTCTGCAGATGCTGACCGTGTTGCTAGTGGTATGCAAATTGATGGAGGCGAAGTCTGTTTGCCAGCGAAACTAATAATTGATGAAGTAGATGAAAAAAACGAGGAGACAACAATTCGTTTAGTCCTTCAGGAAGGAAAGTTTCATCAAATAAAACGTATGATTTATACTCTAGGAAAAGAAGTTATGTATTTGCAGCGTATCCGTATGGGTCAGCTATATCTAGACGAGCAATTAGATCTTGGAAGTTATCGTGAGTTAACCGAAGAAGAAATGATGCTATTAGAACGAAAATAAACAAATTAAAAGAGGCCCGGTTCCGCAGTTATTGTAAGCTTTTCTTGAGTAAAAGGATGGAATAATTCCATTTCATAAGCATGCAAAGCTAGGCGAGGGGCCTTTTTGTTTTGATATAGAGGGTCTCCTATAACAGGATGACCGATACTTGCTAAATGAACTCGTATTTGGTGAGTTCTACCTGTAGTAAGCGTGCAATAAATTTCGCTTGTATTTTTGTGCATTTGATAGACATTTATTTGAGTTGTAGCTGGTTTTCCGCCCTTGGGGTCGATAATTCGTTTGCGGCGGTCATGGCGATCGCGTCCAATTTTTTTATTAATCGTACAATCACTGGATAATTTTCCCCAAACAGTCGCTTGGTAACGTCGATGAATTTTCTTTTTTTCTAAAAGTCTACCTAAAATAGGGAGGACAAGTGGATTTTTAGCAAATAGTATTATTCCTGATGTTTCCTTGTCTAAACGATGGACAACATAAGGTTGTGTTCCCTGATCAGATAAATAAGCAGTTAAATCATTTAAAAGCGTCCCTGTTTCTGTAGGTTGATTCGGATGCGTTTTGACTCCAGCTGGTTTATTAAGTACAATTAAATGCTCGTCTTCGTATAAAATATGGAGGTTTTCTTTCAATCCACTGTTTACTTTTTGATAGGTGTAGTCTGATTCTTCGATTCGTAGAGTGATGAGGTCATTCGCATACACAAATTCATGAAATTTTATTGGCTGATGATTGCGCCAAACATTCCTACGAATTCGCAAAAAATGACGTACTTTTCGCGGAATAAGCCAATCATTTTCTAATAATTCACGAAGGGTTACCGTTTTTTGAAAAGCAGGTAGAGTTATTGAATAGTCCATCTCATTCTTCCTTTCTATTTTGCTATTATATCATGTTTAACTCTTTTTTAATAAAAAAGTAAGCAAATGCAATAAGATAAATGATAAAATGTATGGGATTTATAAATGAAAATACATCGTAAGCAGTATTTGTACAAAAAAGAAGTATGCTACACTGATTAGCAGGAGGGAAAAGCAATGGATTTTCAGCGCTTTTTTGGTGCAGTAAAAAAGTATTTATCATCATTTTGGGCATGGCTGAAACCATATCTTGTACAGTTTCATCACTGGCGCAAGCGTATTTGGAAAAAATATCATGTCAATAAAATATTATTATTAATTGGTTTAATTGTTATTTTAGTTATGAGTATTTACCTTTTTTATACAGCTAAAACAACGAAAGTTCAAGAATTAAAAGCAGGTTTGCAAGAAGAGACAGTTATTTATGATAAAGATAATAATGAAGCAGGTAGTGTTTCTTCGCAAAAGGGGACTTACGTGGGAGTAGAAGATATGTCTCCTTATGTGGTGGATGCGGTTGTTTCGACTGAAGATCGTGATTTTTACCAACACCATGGTTTTGATATTAAAGGAATCGCACGAGCGGGTCTGCGTATGATTGTTAGAAGAAATACCTCTGGCGGCGGAGGGAGTACAATTACGCAACAATTAGCTAAGAACGCTTATTTGTCGCTCGATCAAACGTTTAATCGTAAAGCAAAGGAATTATTTTTAGCGATTGAGATCGAAAAAAACTACAGCAAAGATGAAATTATGTCTATGTATTTAAATAATTCTTATTTTGGTAATGGCGTTTGGGGGATTCAAGACGCAGCACAAAGGTATTTTGGTGTTGATGCTGTTGATTTAACTGTGGGAGAATCAGCGACCATTGTAGGAATGTTAAAGGGCCCTTCATTATATAATCCGATAGATAATCCGGAAAACGCGACCGCACGACGCGATACGGTTTTGCAATTGATGGTAGATAACGAGACGTTGTCAGCTGAAGATGCACAGCAAGAAGAACAAGTAGCAATGGATAGTTTAGTGAATGACAACTATCAGCAAGAAGAAGAAGGCTACCAGTACCCTTATTATTTTGATGCAGTTATTGAAGAAGCAGAAGAAAGATACGATATCAATGCAGATGATCTCATGAATCGTGGGTATAAAGTTTATACTGCTCTTGACACAAACTTTCAGGATGGTATGCAAGAAGTTTATGACAATAACGGCTATTTTCCTAGCGATGCTTCAGATGGAACGATGGTTCAATCTGGATCCGTAGCTGTTGACCCTGAAACAGGAGGGATACAGGCGATGGTAGGTCGGCGCGGAGAATATACCTTTAGAGGATTTAACTTTGCTACTGATATGAAACGTTCACCTGGCTCAACAATAAAACCACTAAGTGTTTATACTCCAGCGCTTGAAGCAGGATATATGCCGGATAGTGTGTTAAAAGATGAACCACAAGATTACTATGAGGCAGAAAATTATAGCGGTGACTATTCTGGTGAAGTTCCTATGTATCAAGCAGTAGCACAAAGTTTAAATTTACCAGCTGTTTGGTTATTACATGAAATGGGTATAAGTAAGGGATATAATAAGACAGAAGAGTTTGGTCTTGATCTAACAGAATCCGATCAATATTATGGTTTAGCACTAGGTGGTTTAGAGTATGGAACCTCTCCTATGGAAATGGCGGGGGCCTATAGTACTTTTGCTAATGGAGGGACTTTATACTCCCCGCATTTTATCACTAAAATTATTGATGCTAATGGAGCTGTAATTGTTGATAACACGAATCCTGAGGGAGAAAAGATTATTTCAAATGAAACATCGAATGAAATGAATAGTATGCTTTTAGGTACGTTTTCAAATGGCACAGCGGCTAATGCCAACCCCTATGGATACACGGTAGCTGGTAAAACAGGGACCACTGAAACAAATTATGACCCTGAGCAGAATAACGACCAATGGATTATAGGTTATACGCCGGATACGGTTATTTCTACTTGGCTTGGATTTGAAGAGTCAGAAAAAGATCATACATTTAGTGGTACTAGTGGAGAAGTTGTTGGTCAAGTTTTTAAAGCGCAAGCAGAAAATATGCTTCCTTATAGTAATAATACACCATTTGAAGTGGCTAATGCTTATAACACTGATGGAGAAGTTACAACTTCTTCGGACGCTGAGGATGATTCATCAGATGAAGGTGAAAATAATTGGCAAGATGGAGTTGACCAGTTTACTGATGATGCTAAACAAGGATTAGGAGAATTCAGTGAAAGAATAAAGCAAGGCGGAGAGGACCTTATTCGCGGTTTTAAAGAACGTTTTAACTAAGTGCTGCGGTGTATCTAAGAAGTTATTCCCAAGCGCAACATAAACAGCTAACTAACGTTTGTCTTCATACAAGCTTAGCCATGTTAGCCAATCAAAGTTGAACATGTTACAATTAAGTAAATAAAGAAAAAGTGAGGAAAAATTTATGGCAAATATTTATGATACAGCGAATCAATTGGAAGGAGAAATCCGTGAATTAGATCAGTTTAAAGAGTTAAGCGCGTCTTTTGCAGAACTGAAAAAAAATGAGACAGCGTACCTTTTATTTAAAGAATTCCAATCTTTCCAACAAGAACTACAACAAAAGATGTCGCAAGGAGAAGACATGACGGACGAAGATGCACAAAAAGCACAAGAATTAGCTCAAAAAGTGCAACAAGAACCGTTGATCAATGATTTAATGCAAAAAGAGCAAGACTTTAGTACAACAATCAATGATTTAAACCGTGTTATTATGACGCCATTAAGAGAATTGTACGAAGGATAAAATAAAAAAAGCTGGGATGAAGCTTTTCAATGATGTTGGTAAACATACCAATCGTCAAAGCTTCCCCCAGTTTTTATTATACCTAAGCAACACCTAGATAAAACCAGCGGAATACCAAGGTGAAATACAGGTGTGTGCTGAGTCAGAGAGAGTATTAATAAGGCTTACAATAATTTTTACTAAAAAATGGAACTATTTGATTCTTGTTATTTCCAGAATTGATACCATTTTTTATTTTTTTGTTGTTTTAAAGAGGCTAATTCTGACTCGAGAGCTTCTTTTTCTTGCTGCATTGTTTCAGTTTGCTGTAATTGTTCTTTTAATTGCATAAGTTGTTCGTCTTTTTGCTGTAGTTTTTCGTCAACCTCTTCTTCTTCTTTTTTTGTATCAGTATCTTCTTCTTTAGGAGCCTCAATTGATGAGTATTGACGCAATTCTTTAATTATTTTTTTGTCTTCTGCATTAAGTTGTTGTTGTTGATCCACTAGTTTATGTAATTGGTCAATTTGTTCATCTTTTCTACTTAATTGATCAATCAGATAATCGAACGAAGGGTTCACTTGGGATTCTGCATCATTTTCCTCTTGGTTTTCTTTAATGTCATCGCCTAAGTCATCAACAATTTTTTGGATACCAGAATTAAGCAAGTAAATCGTATTATTTTCTTTAAAATAATCTTCTTCTGGTAGTTTTTTATAACGATAAATAATCTTATCTCGTGATACGTTTAGTTCGTTTGCCAATTGTGTTAGTGTTTTCTTTGTCTCTTCCGACATCTTGTAAGTCTCCTTTTATTTAATTAATTTCCTAGGTAATATCGAAGGATCGCCTAGGTAAAATCTTATCATATTTTTTTATAAAAAACGATAGTTTATTTTCAGAGAGATTTTTATGTATAAAAAAGCGAAAGTTTGTTCGCTTTTTGCTGACTTCTAAATAAAAAAATGCTAAAATAAGGGATAAAGGAGGTTTGCTATGTTACGTTTTATTCATTGTGCGGATTTACACTTTGATCGCCCTTTTGAAGGATTACACTTGGTTGCTGATAAAGCAAAAGAATTACCTAGGGAAAACGAACAAGTGCTACATAACATTGTAACGCTTGCTATAAAAGAGTCGGTTGATTTCTTACTTTTTGCTGGAGATACTTTTCACCAAAATCGACCTAGCTTGAAAACACAACAACAGTTTTTTCAACAAATCGAACGACTTAATGAAGAAAGAATACCCGTTTATATGATTTTTGGAAACCATGATTTCTATGAAAAAGAGCGCTATTGGTTTGATTTTCCAGCAAATGTACATTTATTTAAAGAGGAAAGTGTTCAAACGATGACTGGTTATACAAATAACGGTCAATCCTATGCAATTAGTGGTTTTAGTTATTTGCATCCGCAAATAAGTCAAACTAAAGTGAATGAGTTTCCAATAAAACAAGCGGACTATCACTTGGGTATGTACCATGGGGATATGGCAAGTGAGAATTTTGCCCCTTTTCAAATACAAGCTATGAAACATAAAAATTATGACTACTGGGCGCTGGGTCATATTCATGTTCCGACGACACTTTCAGAAGAAGCGGCTATTTTATATGCTGGGACACCACAAGGACATACACAAAAAGAAGAACAAGCAGGAATTCAACTTGTCACTATAAAAGAAGGAACTACCACATGGCAAAGCAAAGATGTTTCTGCTGTTCAATGGAAAAAGAAAGAAATATCTTTGTCAGGCGTTCAGAAACAAAAGGCTGTTTTAGATAACATTGTCGCTTCTTTTGAAACTTCGGAAAAAGCTTTGGTTAAGTTAAACTTGAAAAATACGACATTGTTACCTCAAAATTGGTTACAAGAAAGAGAAATGATAGAATTACTTGATTATGTTAATGAATATTTAGAAAAACATCATTTTCAACAACTGGTATATCAAATTGATACAAAAGAAGAAAGCACCAGTGAAAAAATAACAATTTCTGCAAACAAAGAACTAATTGAACATTTATACGCTACATATCAGCAACAAGATGTATTTTTTGAAACGATAAATGAGCTTGTTAACTATCCTTTAGCACAACAAGCTATACCATTAGAAACATTACAAGAAGAAGCGTTTGCTCAAATGCAAAAGCAATTAAAAAGCGAATTTAGTTGGAGGAAGCTAGATGGAAGTAAAGAAAGCTGAAATTACGGGATTTGGTCATTACCGTAATCAAGTATTTGAATTTTTGTCTGGTAATCAACTTTTTTTTGGTGAAAATGAAGTAGGGAAATCGACGCTTTATCAATTTATTTTGGCCATGCTTTTTGGCTTTCCCAAAAAAAGTAGTAAAAAAAGGGATTATACGCCAAGAGATGGCGCTGCCTACGGAGGACGACTTTGGCTAATAGTTAAGCCATATGGGCAAGTCGTTATTGAGCGTTATCGAAAAGTTAATCGAGGCAAGGCAAAGGTATTTATTGATGGAGCGGAAAAAGACGGAAAAATTTTAGAAGAGATCTTAGCTCCTTTAAATCGATCGGTTTTTCAGGAGGTTTTTACTTTTCAACAAGAACAACTTTCCCAAATTGATCATTTACAAGAAGAGGAATTGCAAGCGTCTTTAATATCTTTGGGGATAACGGGTAGTCAACAACTAGTCGAAAAAATACAAAACTACCAAAAAGAAAATCAGCGTCTATTTAAGCCCCGAGCTAAAAAATTAACATTAAACCAACAGTTAACAAAATGGCAAGAGTTAAGAGAAACTATCCAGCAACAAGAAGCTGAAGAAAGTAATGTTCAAAGAGCTTACCAACAGATTTCAGATTTTGATCAAAAGTTGCAGGCATTATCTACTGAGCAAAAGGAATTACAGACAGAAGAAAAAGATTTAAACCAAAAAAAATCGCACTGGTCATTGTATGAAGAATGGCATGAACTCCGTGCTATGAAAAAAAGTGAAGTAACAGAACAAGAAGGAAAAGAACTTCGCCAATTTTACCATGAGTATCAAAATCTTACTGAAAAGATTCAAAAAAAAGAAGATGAGTTAGCACAGCTTGAACAAGGCCAGGAGTCAGATCGTTACTTTTTTTATTTAGATCATGAAAAAGAAATACAGGATTTATTACACTTAGACATCCCTATTATGCGGTTGATTGATAATGAACAGAAATATTTACAAGAAAAAGAAGAACTTGAACAAGTATTTTCTCGCTTACAACAAAAATGGGGATGGTCAGATCAAACGCCTCCGCAAAAGCTAAACAGCTCTGTTGAGACGACGCTAAATAATGTGGAACAATCATATGAACAATTCAACCAAAAAAAGTTGCAAATTGAATGGTTAAAAGAAAGAAAACAGTCAGTCGAAGAGGAAGTAGATCAATTAGAACAAAAGTATCCTGAGTTATTAGATCCCAGTAATACGCAAAAAAATTCTTTTCTTATGACTTCCAGCTTTAGTATTGGTATTGTGGCAGTGATTGCGGGCTTCTTTTTAACGATGCCATTTAATTTAATTGCTTTTATTGTAGGCATTATTTGTGCAAGCATTGTTTCAGTAAAAAGTTATCGAAAAAGAAATCCATCTACCCAAGTCAAACCATCTTGGCAAGAAAAGCTGTTACAATTAGATTCCCATGCAGAAGAAATAGCAAAAGAAGAAGAGAATCTAAAAAGGCTGCAACAACAAATACAAGAAGAAGAAGGAAAATTAACAAGCATTTTTAAAGCCACCAACACTACTCAAAACTGGCGAGATTTGGTTCAGTCTTATCGTAGTGATCAAGAAAAATTTGAACAAGCAGTATCAAATTATAACTCTTTACAAAAGCAATTGACAGCAATACAAGAGCAACGAGAAGAATTAGAATCTCGCTTTCAATTTTTAGCAGAGTGGGTACCGTTAGCAAATAAAGATTTGCAAGCAAAAAAAGAAGCAGTTGAAGAGTTTGCTTCCCAGATGCAAGAAACGAAAATGAGCCGCTTGCAACAACCTAGCACATTACTTGCTCAGCAGTTAAAGCAACATAAGGAAGAAAGAAATAACTTATTCGCCGAGTATTCTGCTCTGTTGGAAAAATTTGGGTTAGAACAGCCGACAGAAATTCCATTATGGTTAAAACAATGGGAAAAGACACAAAAAAACTTTGAAAGAAAAGAAGAACTAGCGGCTATTTTACAGCCCATTTTTCCTAAAGATATTACCTATACACAATTGGAACAATATTTAGCTGAAAAAAAAGCTAGACAAGAGGAGGTTCAAGAAAAGATGAATCAGCTGCTTGAAGAAAAGCAGCGTCTACAGTTACAAGTAGAACGATTACAAAAAAATGGCACTTTAGATGCGTTATATCAAGAAGAAAATCGTATGCTTTCTGAAATCTATGAAACAGCTTTGAAGTGGAGCACGAATCAGTTACTTATTGCTTTTTTGAATGATTTGGCAACGGAGTTATCCGAACAGCAATTGCCGCAGTTGCTTAAGCAAACTTCTTATTATTTTGCTTTATTAACTGATCAACATTATCAAAAAGTAACATTAGACAATGGGCTGATTCATGCTGTTTCTAAAGATGAGGACTTTGCAATTTATGAACTATCAACAGGCACAAAAGATCAATTAATTATGGCTACTCGCTTTGCGTATCTCTTTATGCAAAAAGAGCGCAGTATTTCTCCAGTTATTATTGATGATGGTTGGCTTCATTATGATAGTAAAAGAAAAGAGAATTTGGCAAAGTTGCTTAGCGATTTTGGCAAAAATTATCAAGTAATCTGTTTGTCTTCAGATCAGGAAATGATGAATTATTATCGAAGTTTCAACCAGTCTGTTATTAAATTTTAAATAAAGGATGTGAAAGGTGAGGATTGTTTTAGTAAACAATCAGCCGAAAAGATGAAAAAAATTCGCGATTTAGTTGTAGACGAGGAATTTCAAGGATTTGTTTTAATTAAAAATGCAGATGTACGTGTGGCAAAAAACGGCAAAACATTTCTTGCTTTTACTTTTCAAGATACTTCCGGCTCTATTGATGGAAAATTTTGGGATGCGTCAAATGAGGAAATTCAACGTTTTGAAGCCGGCCGTGTGGTTCATTTAACGGGGAAAAGAGAAGTTTACCAAGGGAATCCTCAGATGAAAATTTATAAGCTGCGATTGACGAACCCTGAAGAACCGAATGATCCGCAATTGTTTATGGAAAGAGCACCTATAAAAAGGGAAGCAATGGAAGAAGAACTTAATCAAGTCTTATTTGAAATTACGAATCCACATTGGAACCGTATTGTAAGATTTTTATTGAATAAATATAAGCAAGAATTCTTTGAATATCCTGCAGCAAAAAAGAACCATCATGCATTTGTTGGGGGGTTAGCTTATCACACCACAACGATGTTACACCTAGGTAAAAGCTTGGTAAAAGAATATCCTCAGTTAAATGCTTCTTTGTTATATGCTGGGATTATTTTACATGACCTAGGTAAAGTCATTGAGTTAAGTGGTGCTTTGACAACCGAGTATACGACAGTAGGTAACCTTGTAGGACATCTAGTTTTAGTAGATGAAGAGATTACGCAAGCATGTTTGGCGCTAAATATAGAACAAAATTCAGAGGACATTATAGTATTGCGACATATGGTCTTAGCACATCACGGGCAGTTAGACTACGGCTCACCAGTACGTCCTCGTATAAGGGAAGCAGAAGTTTTACATCAAATTGATAATATTGATGCTTCTATGCAAATGTTAACAAACGCCATTTCTAAAACAGAAGCTGGCGAATATACTGAACGGATTTTTGGATTAGAAAATCGGAGTTTTTACGTCCCACGAAATGTAGAATAAAAAAATTTCCCGAGAGGTTAAAAATGCTTCTCGGGAAATTTTTCGTTTGTTGTCAAAGAATTATTCACTTGAATTTTCTGTTTCTTCTGTGGATTGTTCTTCAGAAGAATTTTCTGAAGAGTTGCTTGACTCTTCTTGATTTCCTGTTGCGTCAGTAAATTGCGTTAAAATATCACTGAAAGCTTCGTCTTGAATTCTTACATTAGCGTCTTGTAATTCTTCCCCAATAACTTGTGTAGTGAACTCTTGATCATTGATTTGATTGTCGGTAGCAATTTCTTGGATTTGCTCTTCGTACTCTTCCATGTCTTCGCCTTTATCTTGGTTTTCGTTCATTCTTAGGATATAGAAACCACTTCCGTATTCAGAACTGACTTCAATGGGATCAGTTATCTCACCATCTTCTAAATCCCAAGCTTGTTCTTTAACCTCGTCAGGGACTTCTTCGGCTGAAGTTGCTGAATCAAAAGTCACTGTTCCTTCATTATCTGCTGAAGGAGCGACAGAGTTTTCCTCGGCTATTTCACCAAAATCAGCGTCGTCTTCTTCTACCTGATCTTTGACTTCGTTAGCTTCATCTTCAGACGTAACCGCGATTAATTGTGCTTCGACTTCTGGGTGATAAGAGTTCCAAGCTTCGTTTAAATCATCCTCGGATAAATTGACATGATCTTCTAATCCTTTTTGTACAGCTAAGCTTTCTCTATAAGTTTCTTCTAGCTCACTTCGGCTCATTTGTGAGGATTCTAATTGTTGATTTAAGGTATCTTCATCGCCAAATGTGTCTTCGATTTGTTGATCTACCTCATCATCTGAGACTTCGTCTCCATATTTTTCAGTAAAAACTTGTGAGATAATCATATCTAATACGATTTGTTGGTTATTTTGGTCTGTCTTCGCCCTATCGTAAAAGTCTCCTACAGTGATTTGTTCCCCTTCCATTGTAGCAATTTCATCCTCTGAATCTGAACTGTCAGAACAAGCAGCTAAACCTAATATGCTAATTAGACCAGTAAGCGATAAAATAAAGTTTTTCTTTTTCATGCACGTATACACTCCTGTGTTCTATAAATTGAATGTTAACAGGACTTACTATACCACAGTTCTTTTTCATTTGGGAAGCTTTAATAAAAACTTTTTATATGGCTTAATCCTTACTTTCTGAAATGTTCTCAGAAAAATCAGTAATATGTGTTTGCATTTCTTGAACCTGCTCATTTATACGCTCAATACGAGGTTCTGCTTGAAACTGGAAACTCTCAATATCTTTTTGCAAGGAGTTCATTACTGTAGGAATCGTTTCTTGAATTGTTTCTTGAGTATGGGACATTTCTTGACCAAAATGTTTCACACTTTGTTGTAATTCTTTAGCCGAGATGGTAGCCTCATCCAATGAACCGCTAACTTCATCTACATAGTCTTTTAATAACTGTTGAGTTGCTTTGCCACTTCTTGGAGCCCACAGTAATCCACCAATACTACCAAGACTCGCTCCGAAAAGGACTCCCTTTATAAAATTTTTAAACATCTCCGTTCACCTGCACTTTAATTTTTTGGGCGGTCTCTGTCATTTCATCTTGCGTCCATTGTTCTGAATGATCACCGAAATGCATAGAAAAATCATCGTCTTTTCCATAACGAGGAATCAAATGAATATGAGAATGGAAAACTGATTGATAAGCTACTTCACCATTATTATTAATAATATTGAGTCCTTCTATTTCAGGAAAAGCTGTTCGTAATGCTTGAGCGATTTTAGGTAGGCGTGTGGACAGGTCTGTTGCGAGTTGCTTATCATATTCGAAAATATCACTGACATGTCTTTTAGGAATAAGTAACGTATGCCCCTGTGTGACTTGTGACATATCTAAAAAGGCATATACTTTATCATCTTCATACACTTTATAATTAGGGATCTCTTGGTCTTTGATTTTACAAAAAATACAATCTGTCATATCATATAACCTCCTTTTTGTCTTAATCTTACTTTACCATATTTTTTAAAGGGAAAACATGAATCCGCTAATTTTGATGTTGACGATAAGAAAAGAACTTACAAGTTAATAGTTGAAAGAAAACGGATTTATCAGTACAATGGTTTGAGAATAAACAAGGGGGAAATAAAAAAGATGTCAGTTTTGACTTTAGCAGATACTGCAGAAAAGGTTACCTTAGCTTTAAGAGTAAAAGATCGTGATAAAATGATTGATTTTTATCAAGGTCTTATTGGCTTTAATTTAAAACAGGAAGAAAACACTTTGGCCATTTTAGGCGTGAAAGAAGACAATACTCAACATTTATGGTTGGAAGAAAGTCCAAGAGCGGAAGAACGCTTTGGTGAGGTGAAAAAGTTACAAAAGGCTACTTTAACAGTCCCTAGTGTAGAAGAAATAAGCGATTTATATCAACGACTCAAGGAAGCATCTTACCCTATTGTACAAGCGTCTTATGATGAGGGTGTACGTTTAGCAGTGGATGATCCAGAAGAAAATCGTCTGGAAGTTTTAGCTACAAATGAAGAAAATAAAGTGGAAAATGAGGAGCAACTTTTGGCATTAGCTTCTGGTAACTTTACTGGGTTAACAAAAGGAGCGTCATTTCAACAAGTATATTTGAATGTTACTGTTCCGCAAAAAGAAGAAAACTTTTTGCAAGATCACCTAGGGTTTTACCTAGGTGAAAACGGAAAGGCAAATTCAGAATTCGATATCAGTTTATATAGTTCTGATAGCCATGCTGTTGATATGGATAATTCTGATGTTTTAGGGCTTGAAATTATTCGGTTTGTCGTGCCAAGTGAGATTTTTAATTCTCTAGAAGAACATCTTACAAATAAAAATCAAACGTTTTATATAGATAAGAAAAAATCTCTTCTAACAGTTTATGACCCAGCTGGAGTGGAATGGTGGTTTGTTCGCAAAAATGATAAAGAAAGTTGATCTTTAGTTTATTAGGTACCAGTGTCTAGTGTAAAGAGTAACCATTTTTGTTGGTTTAATCCAATAAAAATGGTTACTCTATGTTTTTTTATGAATTTAAAAGGAGCAGCCATGTACCCAAAAACACAAAATAAAATTTATGATGGATGGAAAAACCAGACTTTTTCTGGAGCGGTTTATTGTTTTATTGCTCAAGGGAAAGAAGAAATAAAAGTGCTAGGGGATGCTTCCCTCGTGCCTAAAAAAGAAAAAATGACACAAAAACATTTATTTGATGTGGCTTCTTTAACGAAAGTGGTATGTACGACAACTGTTGTATTACGTTTGCTAGAAAGACAAGTCATTGACTTAGATGCTCCCTTACAAAAGTACTTGCCACAATTTCAGGATCAACGAGTAACATTGCGTCATTTACTAACTCATACAGCAGATCTCAATTCATGGATCAGTCACCGTAATCAATTGTCAAAAGAAGAGCTAAAACAAGCTTATTTATCTATTCAAGCGGGGAGTATGTTAGGTAAAAGAGTACAATATACGGATACTGGTATGATTTTATTAGGCTTTATGTTAGAAGAAATCTTTCAAGAAAACGCGTCTTCTATTTTCCAAAAAGAAGTGTTAACGCCGTTACAAATGGACCATAGCGGATTTTTTCCTAAAGAGACAAATAAAATTGTTCCTACCGAACAACTTGCTCCTGGAAAAATTTTAAGAGGAGAAGTTCATGATCCTAAAGCACGTATTTTAAAAGAACATGCGGGAAATGCTGGTTTATTTACTACAGTAGAAGACCTTGCGTGTTTTGTTCGTATATACTTACAGAAAACAAATTTTCTAGAGAAGCAGACGATCCGCTTATTATTGCAAGATCAAACGCCATTGAAAAATGGCACTAGAAGTTTAGGTTGGGATCTTAAAGATAAGAACAAAGTTTTATTTCATACCGGTTATACTGGAGCGTTTTTAGCTGTTGATCCCATAGCCCAACAAGCGTTTATTTTTTTATCGAATCGCATTCATCCTTTTGATTACAAAGCGAGTTATATTCGTTATCGTGACGAATTAATTGATTGTTACTTAAAAGAAAAAAATACACTTAATATGTTATAATTAAATAGACTATATCCAAAAAGAGGTGGAATTATGGAACCATTGTTTATGGAACCAGTGTTTCAAGAAAAAATTTGGGGGGGAAACTCGTTACATACGGAGTTTGGCTTTGAACTTCCCAATGAAAATATTGGGGAAGATTGGGCGATTAGTGCTCATCCTCATGGTGTTAGCACGATTCAAAATGGTCCTTTTAAAGGACAAACTTTGGATCAACTCTGGCAAGAACATCAGGAATTGTTTGGTAATCAACATGGAGATACTTTTCCGTTATTAGTTAAGATTTTGGATGCAGCAGATGATTTGTCGGTCCAAGTTCACCCAGACGATGCCTATGCTTTAAAGCACGAAGGTGAATTTGGAAAAACAGAGTGCTGGTATATTATTGATGCTAAACCAGGGGCGCAAATTATTTATGGTCATACGGCTAGAACACGCGAAGAATTAGCCCAAATGATTCGAGAAGAACGTTGGGATGAATTATTCCATAAGGTCACTGTTAAAAAGGGAGATTTTTTTTATGTCCCAAGTGGAACTATTCATGCCATTGGTGCTGGAATTATGATTTTAGAAACACAGCAAAGTTCAGACACTACTTACCGAGTTTATGATTACGATCGTCAAGATGACCAAGGGAATACTAGAGAATTGCATATCGAACAATCCGTAGATGTGACCACAGTACCAGCTCGGGATACAACCTTAAATATTTCAGAAACTAAGCATGGAAAATCCTCAGTGATCACCTACTTACAAACAGAATTTTTTAATATATATGAATGGCAAGTTCATGGCACCTTGCAGTTGTATCAACAAGCACCTTACACATTGGCTACAGTGACTGATGGTTACGGAAAGTTACTTGTAGATGGTAATGAGTATGAATTGACGATGGGAACAAGCTTTATTTTACCTAATGAAGTTAAAAGCTGGGAATTACAAGGTGAAGCAACGTTGATTGCTTCTGAACCTGGAAAAAAGAAGTAAAATGAAAAATAACGCAGAAATCAATTTTAGCCCATTGTTTTTCTGCGTCATTTTAATTTTTATACGGCTATTGTTAAGTTGTCTGTTAATGTATAAGGTTTTTGGTAAACGGTTAGAGATAGAGGTTGCCCAGAGACCAAATGTAGTTCCACAGAAGAAGTAGTAACTTTGATAAATAACAAACGATGTCGATAATTAATATGAAAAGCGTAAGATTGCCATTTTTTTGGTAACAATGGGGCAAAACTTAAAGATTCTCCAAAAGTTTTCATTTGAGCAAAGCCATGAACAATCGAAAGCCAACTGCCAGTCATAGAGGTGACGTGTAGCCCTTCTTGGGTATCATTATTATAATTGTCTAAATCTAAGCGCGCCGTTCGTTGATACATTTCCAAAGCTTTGTCTATTTTTTTGAGTTCGGCTGCTAAAATAGCATGAACACATGCGGATAAAGAGGATTCATGGACAGTCATCGGTTCATAAAAATTAAAATTTTGTGCTTTTTCTTTTAAAGTATATTGATCTCCAAAGAAATAGAGTCCTTGTAATACGTCTGCTTGTTTAATAAAGCAAGAACGCAAAATGCGATCCCAAGACCAATGCTGACTTAAGGGAAGTTCTTTCTCATTTAAAGCTTCTTTTGTTTGAAGTTTTTTATCTAAAAATGTATCGTGCTGCACAAAAATGCCTAATTTCTCATCACTAGGAAAATACATATGGTCAATAATCTCTTGCCATGTATTTAGCTCCTCTGTTGGAAGTTTAATCGAAAGCTCGGATTTGTATTTCTTGTAGTTATCCAAGGTATATTGTAACGTCCATGTTGCTATCTTATTTGTATACCAATTATTATTTACATTATTTTCGTACTCGTTTGGCCCAGTCACACCATGGATCATATAAGCGTTATTTCTTTGGGAAAAATGTACACGGTCTGCCCAAAAGCGAGAAATAGCGATTAGTACTTCTAATCCTTCGTTTTTTAGATAAGAAGGATCTCCTGTGTAATTTGTGTAGTTATAAATAGCATAAGCAATGGCTCCGTTCCGGTGAATTTCTTCAAATGTAATTTCCCATTCGTTATGACATTCAATCCCGTTAAAAGTAACCATGGGATAGAGGGCGCCTTTTATTCCTTGTTTGTCAGCATTATAGTAAGCTTGCGGTAATTGATTGTAACGGTATTTCAAGAGGTTCTTAGTTACTTTAGGGTCAGCTAAAGCCAGATAGAAAGAGATGGCATAAGCTTCTGTATCCCAGTAAGTTGCTCCCCCATACTTCTCGCCGGTAAAACCTTTAGGACCAATATTTAGGCGTTCATCTTCACCATAATAAGTCGAAAACAATTGGAATAAATTAAAGCGTATGCCTTGTTGTGCTGCGTCATCTCCCGTAATTGTAACATCTGCCAATTCCCAGCGTTTGTGCCAAGCTGCACTGTGTTCTGCTTTTAATACAGAAAAGTCATTGCCAAATGACTGTAGCAAATTTTGTGCTTGATCGATTTGCTTTTCTTCTATTATATCACGACTGGTGACTATAATGATTTCTTTTTCTAAGCGGACTGTTTGACCTGCGTCTAGAGAAAATATAAATTCATTACTAATGGCTAAAGGTTCTTTACGTATTTTTGTCGGTGTTAAGTTATGCCTCATGCTAGAGGTCACTACAAATTGCTCAACATCAAAGGGATTTTCGACGGTTTGGGTAGTTAAAAAACTCGAATCTCCAATGACTTCTTTATTGCGCTCTTCCCAAAACATTTCTCCATAATTACTATCTTCGTTTTGTACGTTATTATCTAATTTCGAGATGACCTCAATTTTAGCTTCTCCTTTAAGGACGTTAGCTTCCATAGTAATATAAGCTAGCTCTTTTTTGATAATACTTATAAAGCGTTCAAAAGCAAATTTTACCTTGGTATTACCTAAGTTTACAGTAAATTGCCGGAATAAAATACCGTCGTACATATTTAATTCAAGGTAAAAATCCTCATAATCACAACGATCTAAATCAATTCTAACATCGTTAACAAATAAATCTAGTGCAGCAAAATTTACCGCATTAATGACTTTCCCATAATAATCAGGATAGCCATTTTTCCACCATCCCACTCGCGTTTTATCAGGGAACCAGATGCCAGCAAGGTAAGTGCCTAGGTGATGGTCTCCACTATAGTGTTCTTCAAAATTACCTCGCATCCCCATATATCCATTTCCTAAACTAGTAATGGACTCGTGGAGTCGACGTTGATCTTTATCAAGGGTAGTTGTCGTAATTTTCCAAGGGTGAATATCTAAAGTATGTTGTGTCGCTTCCATAATGATCCCTCCGTCTATATTCTTACATAATCATTGTAGTTGAAAGCGATTGCAATTACAATGATTATCATGTAAAGGGACCAAAAAGAAGCTGGGACATAAATAAAGACAAGACAAAAATACCCGAACTATATTTGATAAGATTTTCTAATTGTCGTGAATTTGCGACGAGGACCTGCTGGACCGCAGGAGCAATCTCTCTTATAGTTCGGATATTTTATTATTAAAGCGACTTTTGGTCCCAGCCTCTTTTTAGTTAATCTAATTCGAATAATTCTTCATTGGCTTGGACATTTTTTTCTTCTACATTTGGAAATTCATTTTCTTCTGGGAATAATACCATCAAAGTATCATTTTTTTCCTGTTCTTTTAAATAATTGCGATCCATTCGAGCTAATAGGGTATCCGCTTGAACCTTATCGTCGACATCAACAAATACTTCGAATCCTTCTCCTTTTAATTCTACTGTATCAATTCCAAAGTGAAGCAATACTTCTTTATTATCTTTTGTTTTTAGCCCGATCGCATGTTTTGTTGGAAAAACATTACTTATGGTTCCTTCAACTGGAGAGTAGATATCATCTGAAGAAGGTAAAACAGCAATCCCAGGTCCCATCATACCTTGAGAGAAAACAGGATCTTCAACTTTGGCAAGAGGGATTAGTTGTCCATTGGCAGGGCTATATAAAACGGTCTTTTTCTTTTTCAAAAAAGAAAACATAAATGGTCATTCCTTTCGATTTGTAAATTCAAGACGCGTTGCTATTACTAAAAGTATAAAGGAGAGTGACGAAAAAAAACCCTTTTCATGAAAAAAGTGCTAAATCAATTGTTGCTCCATATTTATTAAATAAAGCTGTGTTAATTAAACGCTCAGCTAATCGTTCGTTTCTTGCTAAAATAGGGCCATGAAAGTACGAACAAAAGACATTATGATAATGGGCGCCTTCGATTTGATCTCTCCCATTATTTCCGTATCCTTCAATAATCCTTCCCAGAGGCTTTTCATTATCTCCTAAAACGGTATAACCATTATGATTTTCAAATCCGACGTAGGTTTCATCAAATTCTTCATTGTAGATCTTAATATCTCCGATAAAACGATGATTGTCTTGACTTAATGTATAATGATCTAATGCGGAGATGCCTTGAATTTTTTCTCCATGGGCCCCTGTATAATAGTGTCCTAATAATTGGTAGCCTCCACAAATAGCTAGCATGACGCCATCGTTTTCAATGTAGTCAATCAAGCTTTCTTTTTTCGATTGAATATCTTTTGATACGATATATTGTTCAAAATCTTGACCTCCGCCAAAAAAGACTAAATTGTAGCGTTTGGGGTCAAATGATTCTTCGAGGCTGACTATTTCAGTGGATAAATCAACGCCCATCTTTTGTGCAACATAGTTTAGCATTAAGATATTTCCATTGTCACCATAAGTATTTAAAAGATTACCATATAGATGAGCCATTTGTAGTTGGTAATTAGCCACGATCCATTCCCCCTTTGATATATCCTTTATCTGCTAGCTTCTTCCGTAATTGTAAAATAGCTGTGTAAGTGGATAAAATATAGACTTGCTCGGTAGGTAGTTGTTTGATTTGCTCAATTACCTCATCTAAGTTCTGTGTTTCTGTTAGTTTTTCTTCGGGAATACCTGCAACTTGCAAGCGTTTAGTCATATCTTCATGACGTTCTCCGCCAGAAATGACTTTGGGTATATCCGCATCATTAAAGATTTCATAGTTACCATCCCAAATCCAACTAATATCAGTACCGTCTGCATAGTTGGCATTTAATAAGGAAACTAGCGAAAAAGTGTAAGGAGCTAAATCAATCATATCGATCACTTGGTTTAATCCCACGGGATTTTTAACTAAAACTAAGGTACACTGTTTTCCATCAATGTTTACCATCTCTTGACGACCGAAGACTTTTTCATCAAAGCCAATTCCTTTGCGAATTTTTTCAGGAGCGACTTGATAGTATTCAGATACCGCTGTTGCTGCTAAAGCATTATAGATGTTATACATACCACCAACTTCTAACTTGTAATCGTTATTGTCGATTGTAAATTCTGCTGAAGTATTAGTCATATTATTTAGGTTTGTTAATTTGTAATCCAATTCTGGTCTTTTGAAACCACAATTTGGGCAGTAATATTTACCTAGGTTCGCATAGGTAATCATTTTATAATGCAAGATATGTTGACACTTAGGACATAATACCCCATCTGTATTATAATGCGCCATTTGCTCTTCATCGTCTTTATGATCAAAACCATAGTAATTTCTAGGGTTTATTGTTTCGAGCGAATTGAAGATGGGTGAGTCACCATTAGCTAAAATCGTTGCTTCAGGAGATTTTGCCGCACCATCTACGATTAATTGATAAGTTGTATAAATTTCACCATAACGATCCATTTGGTCTCGGAAAATATTTGTAAACACAAATAATTCAGGTTTAATGAAATTGGTTACTTTGCTTAAACTAGCTTCATCAATTTCTAAAACTGCGAATTTCTTTTCTCCTTTTTTGGATTTAGCAGAAAGAAAAGTAGAAACAATTCCTTGGATCAAATTAGCACCTGTGGGATTCGTTAATACATTATCAAATTCTTGTTGTAAAATATTAACCGTTAATGCGGTTGTCAGTGTTTTTCCATTTGTACCAGTGACGACAACCACCTTATAGTCTTCTGCTAAGTGATCTAAAATAGCTGGGTCAATTTTTAGTGCCAATTTACCAGGCAAACTTGAACCACCGTTAGTAAAAGTTTTTAAAAACCATTGCGAACTTTTTCCCACAAAAGAAGCAAAATAACTTCGAATTCCCATGTTAAACCTCCATCATATAAACATAAATTCAGTTTATCTTACCACATTTCAAAAAAAAGATTAAATCAATTCTCTCGTTCTTAAGAATAAGAAAATAATTTATGTGATAAAAATAGGTTTGATCATTGAAGAGAATTTGCCTGAATTTTAGAAATTCAATTGGTTGAATCATAAGATGGTGTTTATGCAGTTGCTTATTATATAGAGACTATAATAATGTAAAAATTATAGGAATTATTAATAAAATCATGATGAATGAAAAAATAATTTTATAGCTATTTTCCTTCGCTGTGCCTATTTCTTTTTCTGAAGATAGACTAAAAAGTATAGAACAGCTACTAGCATAAGACATACTGATAATATAGTTAATATAGTAGTATTCAATTGAATTTTTCTCCTCTTTTATCTTTGCATTGGTTCTATAGTGACAAGGTGAGCGTTCCCCACATTTTTCTATCAACCAATGATAATTTTTTCAGTTGGATAACGATAGCCCGAATTGCTAGGTTTTTTTGGAATAAATAGCATAATGGTATACAGCATGCTCACTCTACCAATGAACATTAAGACGGTGATGACCAGTTTCCCAATAGTTGTTAACTCCTCGGTAATACCTAGGGAAAGTCCTGTAGTCCCGAACGCAGAGGTGACTTCTACAATGATTAAAAGTAAAGACATATCTTCGATTGCAGTTAAAAAGATAATACAACTAAAACACATGATAATAGATAACATGAATACAGCAATTGATTTACGAATGTCTTCACGGTCAATATTACGGCCAAAAATCTTTATGTGATTTTCCCCTTTTTAAAAGGCGAAAAGATAGAGTCCGATAATCATTATTGTGGTTGTTCGTATACCTCCACCTACGGAACTGGGGCTACAACCGATAAACATTAATAAAGCAAAGATCATCAATGTAGTCGTTTGAAAGTCATTTAAATCGTGGATTTGCAATCCCGCGTTACGTGTTGTAATGGAATAAAACATACTGTTAATACCTTGTCCAAGGATATCCATGTGATTGAATAAGTGATTTTTTTCTAAGAAAAAAATCACTAAGGTCCCGCCAATAAATAAAATGACAGAAGATAGTAAAGCAATTTTGGTGAATAAAGAAAAACGAAAACGGAAAGAATTAAACCTCTTGGAAAATTTAAAAGAGAGCCATTCTTTGACATCCACTAAAACAGGGAAGCCAATCCCACCAATGAATATTAAAACCATAATAGCAAGTAAAAACAAAAAATCATTGGCGTAAGGAGACACCGAGTATCCAGTTACATCAAATCCTGAGTTAGTTACTGCAGAAATAGATATATAAAACCCATAATAGAATGCGTCTACCCATTGATGAAAATAGCCGCTTAATTTTAAATAGAAGCTAAAAGCAACACCACTAAAGACTTGCAGACCCAATAGGATTGTAAAAGTCGTTCGGATCAAGCGGACAATTCCACTCAAACGAGGTTGATTCATATCTGTCATAATTAATTGCCTTTGTTTTAAGGTAACTTTGCGCTTTGAAATGATAAAGAAAAAAGTAGAAATCATCATAATCCCTAAGCCACCGACTTGGAAAAGAATTTCTAATAGTGCCACGTTCATTAAATACTTCACTAATTGGGACAGTAGATAAGCCGGTAACGCTAATTGTACTAACAGCCATAAAGAACATATCGATAAATGGTACATGAGAATCTGGTTGTCGGAAAATAGGTAAATAAAATAAAATAAGGGCCATAAGCGTTATCAATATATAATAAGTTATGATGACTTGAACTGAAGAAAGTTTATGTCCAAAAAAGAATCTCCCTTTGTTCCAAGATTCTTGCGCAAGAGATTTCATCGACATTTTCAAAACTCCATTCTAATAGATTACTCACAGTATAACAAAAATGAATAAGGAAACCAGAGACGTATAATAGAAAAAACAAAAATTCAAAAGTTTCTTAAAAGTAAGAGGTTCTTTTCCTTATCTTTTGTAGGCTATGATATACTAATGCAGTATTATAAAAAACGCAACCTATATAAGATAAATAAAAGGACTAAGGAGTTATTATTTTGAAAGAATTTATTAAAAATTGGGGTATCTTTTTTGTATTAGCAGCGATTTTTATAGCTTTGCGTCTATTTGTCATTGCACCAGTATCAGTTAATGGTCATTCTATGGACCCTACATTAGCTGATGGGCAAAAGTTAATGACTTATCAATTATCTACAATTGATCGTTTTGATATCGTTACAACAGAAGAGCCTGATGATTTAGATAAGTTGGCAGTTAAACGAGTCATTGGCTTACCCGGAGATCAGGTGCAAATGGAAGAAGATGTGCTTACAGTCAATGGCACAGAGATAAATGAATCTTATTTAGAGCCTTATAAGCAGGAATTTGCTGAGGATAGAATGCAAAATGAATACACATATAATTCGGCATTTCAAGACATTGCGGAAAATGCTGATAATTTTACAAATGACTTTATGTATGAAGTGCCAGAAGGTCAATATTTTGTCCTAGGAGACAATCGATTGATTTCTAGAGATAGCCGTACATTTGGATTTGTCGATCGCTCCATGATTGAAGGGGAAGTGGCTTTTCGCTACTGGCCTTTATCAGAAATTTCAATGATTAATAACTATTGATTTTACTTTACGCTTTCTAATCGAAGGCGTATTTTTGGTTAGAAAAATCCGTTATAATTCAGCTAGAAAGAGGCGTAAAAAAGGTGGAATTAGAGCAAATTTTAACAGAAACATTCGGTTTTTCTAGTTTTCGTAAAGGTCAAAAAACGATTATACAAAAGATTTTAGACAAAGAAAATGTGTTAGGGATTATGCCTACCGGTGGTGGAAAATCAGTGTGTTACCAACTCCCTGCGCTTTTATTTGAGGGGTTAACATTAGTTATCTCTCCTCTAATTTCTTTAATGAAAGATCAGGTGGATAGCTTAAACGACATGGGGGTATCAGCTACCTTTATTAATAGTTCGCTTTCTTATGCAGAAATAAATAAGCGGCTTGAAATGGCTAAAAATCAAGAAATTAAGCTGTTATATGTAGCACCAGAACGTTTGGAGTCTGATGATTTTTTGCATTTACTTGAAAAGGTAAATATCGAAATTTTAGCCGTAGATGAAGCCCATTGTATTTCACAATGGGGGCATGATTTTCGTCCAAGTTATCTAAAGTTAGCTGAAATGATCCGATCGTTAAAACAAAAGCCGACTGTAGTAGCGCTCACGGCTACGGCAACACAACAAGTGGCCCAAGATATTTCGCATGTTTTATCTATCCCTGAAAATAATCAAGTGAACACTGGTTTTGCTAGAGAAAATCTAGCTTTTCAGGTTGTTAAAGAGCAAAAAGATAGTTATTTATTCGCATATCTAAGGATGAATAGAGAGCAGTCAGGCATTATTTACGCAACTACAAGAAAAGAAGTAGAGCGGATTTATCATTTATTGTGGCAAAATGATTTTTCTGTGGGAATATATCATGGCGGGATGAATAAAGAAGAGCGCGCCCAAAGCCAAGAAGACTTTTTATTTGAACGTGTCCAAGTGATGGTAGCTACCAATGCATTTGGTATGGGGATTAATAAAAGTAATGTACGCTTTGTCATCCACGCTCAGATTCCTGGTAATATAGAATCTTATTATCAAGAAGCTGGACGAGCAGGAAGAGACGGTTTGCCAAGCGACGCTATTTTACTTTATGCCCCACAGGATTTGCAAATTCAGCATTTTTTTATTGAACAATCAAACCTAAGTCATAAATACCAACAAAATGAATACGAAAAGTTAAGAGAAATGAATCAATACGCTCATACACAAATGTGTTTGCAGCGCTATATCTTACGGTATTTTGGCGAAAGAGGACAGGACTGTGGTAAATGTAGTAATTGCTTGGATGAAAGAGAATCAATAGATATCACTTTAGATACGCAAAAAGTGCTATCTTGTGTGAAGCGCATGAACGAGCGCTTTGGCAAAACACTGGTGGCTAAAGTTCTAACAGGGTCAAAAACAAAACAAATAAAAGATTGGAAGTTAGATCAGTTAACGACTTATGGTTTAATGAAGAAGTGGTCGCAAAAAGAAGTGACTCATTTAATTGATTACTTAACGGCTGAGCAATATCTCATGCTTACAAAAGGGGAGTTTCCTAAGCTGAGCGTTTCATCTACTGGTATAGAAGTTTTATTAGGGAAGCAAAAAGTTTATCGTAAACAAGCTCCAGTCAATCAATTCGCTGACAATGATGAACTATTTGAAAAATTACGTACTTTACGAATGGAATTAGCGCAAGAACAAGATATGCCGCCGTATATTATTTTTTCAGATAAAACTTTACAAGAGTTAGCTCAGAAAAAACCGAGTACACCAGTGGAATTGTTACAGATTAAAGGTGTGGGGCAAAATAAGTTAGATAAATATGGAGAGCAGTTTTTAGCTCTATTAAATGATTCATAGAGAAAAAGCAAGCGATCATTAGCACTTGTAAATATCAAGTGCTAATTGTTTGACCAATTTTGACGAAAGTTGTATAGTGAAATTGTAAGGAAGTTAGAGAGCTTCCCAATCAATTGAGATTGAAAAATCCCATTTGGAAAAGAAATGCCAATTCTTTTCCAACAAATCAAGGAAGAAAGGAAGGATTATTTATGGCAAACTTAATGTCAAGAAATAACGATTTGATGGATATGAGAGATGGTTTTTTCGATAATTTCTTCGCTAATTTTATGGGAAACGATAGTTTTCAAGTCGATATCAGGGAAAAAGAGAATACTTATGAAGTAACGGCTGATTTGCCAGGATTTGATAAGTCAGATTTAAATGTTACTTACGATGATGATATTTTGACAATTGAAGCAACTCGTAACGATGTTACTGAAGACAAAGACGAAGAGGGAAACTTTATACGCCGAGAACGTAACAGTAGCTCATATCGCCGTCAATTCATGTTAAAAGGAATTGACGAAGACAAAATTGATGCTTCATTTAAAGACGGTGTGCTCAGTTTAGAATTACCAAAAGCACCTGGCCAAGAGGAAGATAAGAAAAAAATCAATATTAAATAATGAAATATACTGTGAATGAGTCATCAGCCAGTCTTATGGTTGGTGACTTTTTTTGTTCCTTGATAGGACGAATAGTTGTTCCACTACACGGCAAATTCCTCCCATAATATTTTGCTGTAGATTTTTTCACTTGTAAGGTGTAGATTGGTTAAAATGACTTATGGAATTTTGGAACGAAATCAAAGGGAGATACATAAGGGAAAATTTTGACTAAACAAATGGGGGAAATAAGAACATGAATATTGAAATAAAAGTTAATGAACCACTTTCAGTAGAACAAGTTGCTACGCTTTATCGAGAAACAGGATTTGCCAAGCCTATAGAAGATAGGATTCGGATACAAAAGATGATCGATCAAACACCATTAGTTTTTAGTGCATGGAATGGTAAAAATTTGCTTGGGTTTGCACGTTGTCTTACAGATTTTGAATATTTTTGCTATTTAAGTGATATTTTGATTTTACCTCTTTACCAAAAACAAGGAGTTGGAAAATTATTAGTCCATGAAATAAAAGAATACTTAGGAAGTCGTATAACAATCTCTTTAAGAGCAGAAGATAACGCATTAGGTTTTTATAAAAAAATGAATTTTGAACAAACAGACAAGATGTATCGGATTAAAAGGGAGGGCTAACGATGATAAAGATTCGAACAGATAAAGAGATTACAGTCGCAGAACTAATTTCAATTTTTGATCATTCCGGTATTAAACGTCCAACTTTTGACCAAAAAAGAATCGAGCGGATGCTAAATAATGCGAATATTTTGTATACTGCTTGGGATAATGCTAAATTAGTAGGTGTACTCCGTGGTGTTTCTGATATGTCTTATTGTACTTTTGTCTCAGATTTAGCAGTTTTAAAAAGTTATCAAAATCAAGGAGTTGGCAGGAAATTACTAGCTGCTTTAAGGAGGGCTCAAGGAGAAAAGGTTTCGACTGTTTTGATCTCTGCTCCTATAGCGACAGATTTTTATCCGAAAGTAGGCTTCGAACAAGTTGAGCACGCGTTTAAGCAACAGAGAGCTTATTAATAAAATAACCTTTCTGTACGAGTAAAAAAGCCAGGGAGAGTCGATTATTTCTTTTTTGTTTAAGTAAATTTATAAAAGATAAGGGCTGTAAAAAATGTTCATTTTCAAGTATACTTTTAGTGGAAGTATACGGAGGATGAGAAAATGGCACAATTATATTTTAAATATGGCGCAATGAATAGTGGAAAGTCTATTGAAATTTTAAAAGTTGCCCATAATTATGAAGAACAAAAAAAGCCGGTTGTTCTAATGACAAGTGGTTTAGACACACGAGCAGGCGTTGGACAAGTTGCCAGTCGAATTGGCCTAGAAGAAAACGCACGGCCGATCTTTGAAGAAACGGATATTTATGAAGCAATTAAACAACTAGGGTTTAGTCCGTATTGTATTCTTATTGATGAAGCCCAGTTTTTACAAAAGCATCATGTTTTAGGTCTTACGCGTGTTGTTGACCAATTGCGTATTCCAGTGATGGCTTTTGGATTGAAAAATGATTTTCGCAATGAGTTGTTTGAAGGTTCGAAGTATTTATTGTTGTATGCAGACAAAATTGAAGAAATGAAAACCATTTGTTGGTTTTGCCATAAAAAAGCCATAATGAATTTACATTTTATCGATGGAAAACCGGTATACGAAGGAGAACAAGTGCAAATTGGAGGAAATGATGCTTATTATCCTGTTTGCCGTTACCATTATTTTCACCCAGATATTTAGTTAGGAGGATGTCAGTTGTATTACGATCAATTGCAAAAAGTAGAAGATCGTTATAAAGAATTAGGCGAGTTAATGAGCGACCCTGAGGTGATTGCAGATACGAATCGTTTTATGAAATTATCCAAAGAAGAAGCGGACTTACGTGAAACAGTAGAAGTATATCAACGCTATAAAAAAGTGGAAAACGACATTAGCGAAGACGAGGAAATGCTAAGTGAAAATTTGGATGAAGAAATGACCGAATTAGCTAAAGAAGAACTTGCTGGTCTGAAACAGGAAAAAGAAGAATTAGAGGATCGGATAAAAATTTTACTACTACCTAAAGATCCTAACGATGATAAAAACATCATTATGGAGATTCGAGGTGCAGCAGGTGGCGATGAAGCAGCGCTATTTGCTGGAGATTTATTTGATATGTATCAACATTACGCGGAATCTCAGGGTTGGAAAGTAGAAGTAATGGATGCGACTGTCACTGGTATCGGTGGCTATAAAGAAGTCATTATGATGATTACTGGTGATAGAGTATATTCGAAATTAAAATATGAAAGTGGTGCCCACCGCGTCCAACGTGTACCAGAAACTGAGTCACAAGGACGAGTGCATACATCGACAGCGACTGTTGTCGTTATGCCCGAAGCTGAAGAGGTGGAGTTAGACATTGAGGATAAAGATATCCGTACAGATATTTATCATGCTTCAGGAGCAGGTGGACAGCATGTGAATAAAACAGCATCTGCTGTTCGTTTAACCCATATTCCTACGGGGATTGTAGTAGCTATGCAAGATGAACGTTCTCAGATAAAAAACCGTGAAAAAGCAATGAAGGTATTACGGGCACGTATTTATGATATGTATCAACAAGAGGCTCAGAACGAATATGATGCCAATAAAAAATCAGCGATTGGGACAGGCGAGCGCTCAGAACGGATTCGTACGTATAATTTCCCCCAAAATCGTGTGACTGATCACCGCATTAACCTAACGATTCAACAGTTAGATAAAATTTTAAATGGGGAATTAGATGAAATTATTGATACGTTAGTTCTATACGACCAAACTTCAAAACTGGAAGAGTTGCAAAATGGGTAATAAAACTTATCAAGAAGTCCTATCGTGGGCTTCTTCTTTTTTGGAAGAGCAAGGAAAAGAAGGCTATGCTATTTTTTATGTTTTTTTAGGGCGGAAAAAATGGACAAAAACAGACTGGTTATTGCATATGAAGGAAAAAATGCCACAAGGTGAACAAACACAGTTAAAACAAGATTTAAACGATCTGTTAGATGATTATCCTCCCCAGTATTTGCTAGGTTATGAAGAATTTTACGGTAGACTTTTTAAGGTAAATTCTGCAACTTTAATTCCTCGCCCTGAGACTGAAGAGTTGGTGAAATGGTGCCTTCAAAACACAAAAAATCAAAAAGAGGAGAAGGTACATGTGGTAGATGTAGGTACAGGGACAGGAGCTATTTCTACGACTTTGAAATTGGAACGTCCCCAATGGCAAGTCGATGCGGTGGATGTTTCAAAAGAGGCTTTGGAAATAGCTCAATTGAACAGTTATATGCTTGGTGCCGATGTTAATTTTTACCTAGGTAATACCTTGGATCCTATTTCTACATCAATTGACATTTTAATTGCTAATCCACCCTATATTAGTCAAGATGAATGGTCAGTAATGGATGAAAGCGTTCGTCGTTTTGAACCTAAATTAGCTTTATTTGCGGAAAATGATGGCTTAGCAAATTATCAAAAAATTGCACAACAAGCACAAGAAAAGCTAAGCCATCACGGGAAAATTTTTTTGGAAATAGGCTTTAACCAAGGAGCAGCAGTCGAACAAATTTTCCAAAAAGAATTTCCGTATAGAAAAATTCATCGGAAAAAAGATTTAGCTGGTCAGGAACGTATGGTGCTTGTGCATTAGTTATCCACAAATTGTGTATAACTCGATAGAGTTTGTTGATAACTAGGCGATGATTCAAAGAAAGGATGTGGAAAAACTGTGGAAACAAAACAATGGACACTCAATGAAATAAAACAAGCTGCACAAGTTTTAAAAAGGGGAGGTTTGTTAGCTTTTCCTACCGAAACAGTTTATGGTCTAGGTGCTAATGCGCTCATGTCTAGTGCTGTTCAGCAAGTATTTGAGGTTAAAGGTAGACCTAGCGATAATCCTTTAATTGTACATGTACCGAATTTTGAGCAAGTAAAAGGTTATGTTGAAAACTTGCATCCTGAGGCACAAAACTTAGTCAATATGTATTGGCCAGGACCTTTAACATTAGTATGTCAAGTAAAATCAGGAGTATTTGCTAAGGAAGTTTCTGCTGGGTTATCGACGGTTTCATTTCGCATGCCAGATAATGAAGTGACTTTAAAGTTACTTGAAGAATCTGGGGTTCCCGCGGTAGGGCCAAGTGCAAATACTTCGGGAAAACCTAGTCCTACTAGTTGTGAGCATGTTTACCATGATTTACAAGGTAAAATTGAAGGAATTTTAGATGATGGGTCTACAAAAATTGGCGTAGAATCAACGGTTATTGATATTAGTGATCCTACAAAAGTACCGATGATTTTACGCCCTGGTGCGATTACTAAAGAACAAATAAAAGAAGATTTAGGCATTGAAGTTAGTTATGATAATCATTTATTGAAAGATTCGAGTACGCCAAAATCACCAGGCATGAAATATAAGCATTACGCACCAGCTACCAATGTTTTGATGGTTAAAGACAATGACTGGGATGCTGCTGTGCGATGGGTAAAAGAAAATCACTTATGCGCTGGGGTTCTGGCAAGCCCGTCTATTTGTGATAAACTTCGAGCTGATACAGCTGCAACATTTACTTATAGTGATAACAGCGTACAAGCGGCGACCAAAGGGTTGTATGCTGGTTTACGAGCTTTGGACGAGACCCCATTAAAGCTAGATGTTATATTGGCTGCTACTTTTCCGGAAGAGGGTTTGGGTGTAGCGTATATGAATCGATTAAAAAAAGCAGCTGCTCAAGAGTATTTTGAAAGTTAAAAGCTTTCTTTATTTTCCTGTGGTACAATGCTAGCAGAAAAGTAAAAGGGGTGTTTTACACATGGCTATCAAAGACTTTGACGAACAAGTCGGTATTGCGATTGAAAATGAGACAAAAAGGCAGCAAAATAACTTAGAATTGATTGCTTCAGAAAATATTGTGTCAAGAGCAGTAATGCAAGCTCAAGGTAGCGTTTTGACGAATAAGTATGCTGAAGGCTATCCTGGGCGTCGTTATTATGGTGGTTGTGAGTTTATAGACGTCATCGAAAATTTAGCTATTGAACGTGCTAAAGAGCTATTTGGAGCTAACTTCGCTAATGTTCAACCACATTCTGGATCTCAAGCAAATACGGCAGCTTATTTAGCTTTGATTGAACAAGGAGATACAGTTTTAGGGATGGACTTGTCTGCAGGAGGCCATTTGACGCATGGTTCTCCAGTTAATTTTAGTGGGAAGACTTACCACTTTGTTAGCTATGGGGTAGATCCTCAAACAGAAATGATTGATATAGAAAATGTACGTCAATTGGCCCATAAGTATCAACCCAAGCTTATTGTGGCTGGTGCTAGTGCGTATTCTCGAACGATTGATTTTGCTGCTTTTAGAGAAATCGCAGATGAAATTGGCGCTAGATTAATGGTCGACATGGCGCATATTGCTGGGCTAGTAGCAAGTGGATTTCATCCTAGTCCGATACCTTATGCAGATATTACGACAACGACGACTCATAAAACATTACGTGGTCCGCGAGGCGGAATGATTCTGACAAATGACGAGAAAATAGCTAAACAGGTTAACAGTCACGTGTTTCCAGGAATTCAAGGAGGACCTTTAGAGCATGTCATTGCTGGAAAAGCTGTAGCTTTTTATGAGGCTTTGGGCGCTAGCTTTAAATCTTATAGTCAACAAGTTATACAGAATGCAAAAGCGATGGAAAAAGAGTTTAGCCAAGCAAAAAATGTTCGCTTAGTTTCTGGGAAAACGGATAATCATTTACTTTTATTGGATGTAACTGGTTATGATATGACTGGAAAAGAAGCGGAACAGCTTTTGGATTCAGTTCATATTACGGTTAATAAAAATGCGATTCCTTTTGAAAAATTGAGTCCTTTTAAAACAAGTGGAATACGTATAGGAACTCCAGCGATCACGAGTCGAAACTTCAGTGAAAATGAAGCAGCTAAAGTGGCTCGATTAATCATAAAAGTTTTAGAAAATAAAGAAAATCAAACAATATTGGACGAAGTAAGAGCAGATGTACAAGCGTTGACCGATGCGCATCCGATTTATGAAGATTAGTGAGGAGGTTGTTTATGTACAATTTCCCTTGTCGTATTGCTTGTATGGTATTTTTGGATTACAATAGAGAAAAAATGAAGGAGCCTTAAGTAATGGGAAAATTTCAAGTAATGGAGCATCCGCTAATCCAGCATAAGTTGACGATTATTCGAGAAAAAAATTGTGGAACGAAAGTTTTTCGCGAGGTTGTCGACGAACTTGCTATGTTGATGGCTTACGAGATTTCTCGAGATATGCCGATAGAAGATACTGAGATAGAAACACCAATTCAGTTAACCACACAAAAAACTTTGGCAGGGAAAAAAATGGCGATTGTTCCAATTTTACGTGCAGGCTTAGGAATGGTCGATGGGATTTTACAACTTATCCCAGCAGCTAAAGTGGGACATGTTGGTTTGTACCGCGACGAGGAGACATTAGAGCCTCATGAATATTTTGTAAAAATGCCTGAAGACATTGATAACCGACAATTGTTAGTGGTAGATCCGATGTTAGCGACTGGAGGATCTGCAATTATGGCGATTGATTCATTGAAAAAAAGAGGGGCTTCGAATATCAAATTTGTTTGTATTGTTTCTGCTCCAGAAGGTGTAAAAGCTCTACAAGAGGCTCACCCAGACATCGATATTTATACGGCTGCTTTAGATGAGTATTTAAATGAAGATGGCTATATTGTTCCTGGCTTAGGCGATGCAGGGGATCGCTTGTTTGGAACAAAGTAAAAAACTAGAATATTTGCTAATTCCAGTAATGGGGACTGCACGTATACCATTACTGGAAGTTTTTATGTTAGTTGATTTAAAAATTATGCTTTACAAGTAACTAAAAGTTTCTTATAATTTCATATGTGTTTTGCCAGCTTAGCTCAGTTGGTAGAGCAACGCATTCGTAATGCGTAGGTCGCAGGTTCAAGTCCTGTTGCTGGCAGCTTATGAAGAGGAAAACACTTGTATAATAGTGTTTTCCTCTTTTTTTATTGCTAATAGATGAAAAAAGAAGAAGAAAATTTCTAAATTTTTTTGAATGTCTGCTTACAAAGCTTTCTTTTATAACAAATCCCCTCTATAATGAAAGAAGCATTTTTTAGGAGAAGAGAGCAGATGGAAAAAAGGAAGTTTTTTAAGAACGACAATAAAATTGATTATGCTGTAATTTTACCTGTATTTTTATTATGTTTAATAGGTTTAGCAGCTTTGTATGTAGCTTCTGACCATGATCCACTATCCAGTGGTAGTCCTTGGGGCGATGTGTTTCAACAATTGCTTTGGTATATTGTTGGCGTTATTGCCGTGGTCATTATCATGCATATTAAACCAAGGCAACTTTGGGCAATGACCAAGTATGTATATGCGGCTGGAATTGTAGTAATGGTATTGTTAGTCCTATTTTATGACGAAGACATAGCAAGTGCTACGGGCTCTAGAAACTGGTTTAGCTTAGGGCCCATCACATTACAACCCTCGGAATTAATGAAAATTGCTATGATTTTGATGTTAGCCATGGTAGTTACTAGGCATAATGTTAATAATAAAAACCGTACATTAAGGACCGATGGTATTTTGATTGGAAAAATGTTAGCGGTCGTAGTTCCCGTGCTACTTTTACTTACGTTGCAAGATGATTTTGGAACTACGCTAGTCTTTTTAGCTATTTTTGGTGGAATATTCTTGATGTCTGGGATTTCATGGCGGATTATTTTACCAGTGGTCGCTGTATTTTTGGTGCTTAGTGTGGGGACGGTTACTCTAGTTTTAACTGATGCTGGACGGGAATTTCTTTCCAATACGGGCTTTTTTTCTGAATATCAATTTGCGCGTATTGATTCATGGATAGATCCATTTCACGATGTACAAGGTAGCTCGAGGCAAGTAGCGTCTGCTTTAATGGCCATTGGTTCTGGTGGGTTATTTGGGAAAGGGTTTAATAACAGCGAAGTGGATGTGTCAGTCCGCGAATCAGATATGATTTTTTCCGTTATTGGGGAAAATTTTGGGTTTATCGGAAGTGCTTTTGTTGTCTTATTATACTTTATTTTAATTTATCAAATGATTCGTGTTTGTTTCGATACGAACAATGAGTTTTATTCATATATTGCCTCAGGGATTATTATGATGATATTATTCCATGTTTTTGAAAATATCGGGGCCAATATTGGGCTGTTGCCGTTAACTGGGATTCCTTTGCCATTTATTAGTCAAGGTGGGTCTTCGCTGGTGAGCAATATGATTGGTGTAGGTTTAATTTTATCGATGCGTTTTCAAGCAGAGGAAGAAGTTTAGTTTAAATTAAGAAGGGGTATAATAATGAGATTGTATGGCTATTCTCGATGTAGCACCTGTCAAAAGGCGAAAAGTTGGCTCCAAGCTCAAGGAGAACCGTTTGAATTTGTGGACATGGTAAAAGAGCCACCTACTAAAGAGCAATTAATGAAGTGGATACAAGAAAGTACATTACCCACACGACGTTTTTTTAATACAAGTGGGAAAAAATATCGTGCTTTAGGCTTGAAAGAACAGCTAGACAGGTATACACTTGAAGAAGCTTGTCAGATATTATCGACTGATGGAATGCTAATCAAACGACCAATTTTAGTGGATGATAGAGATCATTTTTTAACAATTGGTTTTAATGAGAACGATTATGGAGGAATATTTGCATCATGAAAAAAGAATGTTTAAAGAAAACAGATAATTTGTGGGTGCTGCATAATGGGAAAGAATATGTGATAGGATTAACAAACAAAGCGCAAAATGACCTAGGCAAGATCTCATTTGCTTCTGTCCCTAAAGTGGGGCAAATGTACAATAAGGGAGAAACGCTGATCGAGCTTGAAGCAGAAAAAGCTACTAGTGAATTAGACAGTCCTCTTACAGGTACAGTTGCGTCTGTTAATGAGAAAATTGCTGAAGACGTAGATGTATTAAATGACGAGGATGAATTAAATGCTTGGGTTCTTAGTCTAAACGATGTTGAGGAAAATGAATTTGAAGCACTATAAAAAAGGTTCTTGAAATCAATTATTGATTTCAAGAACCTTTTTCTATTACTCTGCTGAATTTTCTTGGCTTTCACCAATAACTTCTGGTTCTGTTTCTTCCTCTTCTTCTGGTTCCGTTTCTTCTTCAGGGGCATTAACAGAAGCTACTTGTTCTTCTGGTTCGTTTACGATTGTATAATCTTTTGCCACTGGTATATCACTAATATTGATTGAATCGCCAATTTCTAGATTAGAGATATCAACTTCGATATTTTCAGGCAGTTTATCTGGGGTAGCTGATACAGTAGCACTGTATAAGGTTTGAGTAAGGACACCACCAGTTTTTACTCCACTTGCTTCACCAACAAGTGTAATTTCTGCTTCCACTTCTGTTTCTACTGCCATGTTTACAGAAAGAAATTCAACGTGAATAATATGTTGGGTAAATGTGTCTTCGGAATAATCTTGTACCAAAGTATTCACTTTTTTGCCATCAATATTCATAGTGATAACGGAGTTTAAGCCGTTTTCCCGTAAAACTCTATTTAATTCTAAAGAGTCTACAGAAATTGGAGTACTTTCAATTTGATACCCATTGACGATTGCAGGAACTCTTCCTTCATGTCTTAATTTTTTTCTGATTGAGCGTGGACGAACCGCTCTTTTTTCTACTTCTAATGAAGCTGCCATAAGATTATTTCCTCCTAAAGTTTATGATAAATCTTTTTTCAAATAAATATCAGTTACTCATGCGCTAATAGATTTACATATGATTGATAAGCTATGAAAAAGAGGTAGCTGAATACACAGCTACCCCTCGACCGATTCATGATAACTTTCTCCACCAGGTCTTAACGCTGTGTGTAGCGAGAAACTTTATTTACTTTACGTTACTACTTTAAAAGAAAAAGTCATATAAGTCAAATCATTTGTTAATTTGTAAATAAAGGCGACAAGACATTAATTGACGTTGTTTCACAATTCGGGTAGGATAAATTACAGAAAAAATAGGAAAGAGGAAAAATAATGGTACACCACAAACCTATCGTTATTGGAGTGGCAGGTGGCTCTGGCAGTGGAAAAACAAGCGTAAGCCAGGCTATTTTAAGTCATTTTCCTAATCATTCCATTATGATGCTTGAACATGACTCTTACTATAAGGATCAAAGTGATCTTCCTTTTGAAGAAAGATTAAAGACAAATTATGATCACCCCTTTGCTTTTGACACAGATCTGTTAATTGATCATTTGAATAAATTATTGCGTTATGAAAGTGTGTCAAAACCTGTGTATGATTATGTTGCTCATACGCGTAGTTGTGACATTGAAATTCAAGAACCTAAAGAAGTCATTATTTTAGAAGGAATTTTAATTTTAGCTGATAAGCGACTACGTGACCTAATGGATATTAAAGTTTTTGTGGACACAGATGACGATATTCGGATTATTCGTCGCATTAAACGAGATATAGAAGAAAGAGGCCGGACGCTTGATTCTGTGATTGATCAGTATTTAAGGATTGTTAAACCGATGTACCATCAATTTATTGAACCAACGAAACGTTATGCTGATGTAGTTGTTCCTGAAGGTGGGAAAAATCACGTAGCAATTGATTTGATTAATACAAAAATAAGTACAATTTTAGGAAATTTTCCCTAGTGAATATTGTACTTTTATGGTAAAATTTATTTTATGCGATGAGCCGAGTAGTCGACGATGAGTCGACTTTCTCTAAACAGCGGCATATGAGAATAACTCACCTGCCGGATTGCAGGATGCTGGCGAAATATTCTTGTGGATGAATATTTCCTGCTAATTTAAAATTAGTACTGATAAGAGACTATATTTTTCAACAATTGTTGGAATATAGTCTCTTATATTAGATAGGCACATGTAAGAAAAATTATTTACAGAAGTTGTTACAAAATTAATATTTTGTTAGAAAATTTTAATGTTAGTTCTCAATTATTTTATGATATTATACTTTAAAATCAGTTTTATAATGTTTTATATTAAAAAATGAGGTTGTGTTTGTTTTAATAAATAAGCCACAGCTTATTTCATTATGGAATGATAATTTTAAAAAAAAGGGACTCATTTGGAGCAGACAATTACACCTTCCTTAAATTCAAATGCGTTAAAGATTATTGCTGTCACCGCTATGATTGTGGATCACGCCACTTTCTGGTTGCTTTCAAGTGATTCAGCACTTTATGTGATCTTACGTATATTCGGTAGATTTGCAGCGCCTATTATGTGCTATTTGATTGCCGAGGGTTATTTTCATACGTCTAATAAGAAGAAGTATTGCAAAAGATTGTTTATTTTTGCCTTAATTTCGCATTATCCTTATATTCTTTACTTTGACCTAACCTCTTTTCAAGCAACAAGTGTCATTTGGGGGTTGTTTACGGGCTTTTTGGCATTAGCCATTAGTCAATCAAAAACAATGCCTTTAGGTCTAAAAGTGATTTTCATTTTGGTTTGTTGTTTATTATCTTGGACAGCAGACTGGAATTATATAAGTGTATTGTGGATTTTATCGTTTGGTATCTTTAGAAAAAACTTTCGACTACAGATACTTTTTTTTGTTTTGATCGGGTTAATCTTTTATGTTTTACCTGGCTTTTCAATTACAGATGGCAATTCTATCTTTCGCTTAGGAATCTTCTTGGTTATTCCGCTACTTGCTAGCTATGATGGTACATTAGGGAAAAAATCATTTTTAATGAAATGGTCATTTTATATACTATACCCGGGCCATCTGTTAGTTTTATATGTGTTAAGATACTTTATTTTTTGAGGGAGGAAATAGGAAATGAAAAGAAATAAAAAGGTTACCTTAGGAATAGTGTTAGCATTGTTAGTGGTTGCCGGTATTAGCTTGGTTATTTTTACTCAACTAAGAACTCCCTCTACAAACGAAGCAGCAAACTCAACAATGAGTAGCCAAAGCTCAACACAAGAATCGAGTTTGCCAAGCAGTAGCTCTGCTAGCAGTGAAAGCAGTCAAGAATCAACCGAAGACTCTGAACCACCTGAGGAAAACCCGTACGAAGGCACATTTGAATTACCAATCGAAAATGCTTCAGGGTACGCATCGATTGACTTGCCAATCAAAGAGCAAGCAGATGAAGATGCAGAAACTCAAGAAACATTATCGCCTGGAGAAGCATTTCAAATTTTGCAAGAAGATGGTGACTGGTGGGAAGTCGATTATGAAGGTAACCAAGGTTGGGTAGAACATCGTTATGCGTTTATTAATTTACCAGACGTGATTCCATCAGCGGCTTATGATAATACCAATACGTATTCGTCGCATTATCGTTCTTCTGGTATTGATATACCTGAGGTTACCAATACTTCGTTATATGATAGTAAGACATACAATGAAAGATTAGGAGAGGAGGAATTTATTGTTCCCGTCCTATATACTACGGCAAAGAAAATTTATGAGGCCCAATCCCAGGCTTTAGAATACGATGAAACTTTGCTTATTTATGAAACTTTCCGCCCACACAGCGCCCAGGAAAAAGTGTATGAGCAACTATCAGAATTGGCGGATGAGAATGATACAGTAAAGGCAGGGGCAGACACTCCGCCGTGGGAACTGTTCTGGTTTATTGATGAGGGAGTGTCGAATCATCAAGAGGGTTTTGCGATAGATGTTAGTTTAGCGCAAATCGAAGAACAGGACACAGAATTTTATGGTGATTATTCAGTAGATGTTGTTAAAGATTATACTGAATATCAAATGCCAACACCTATGCATGAACTTAGTTCAGATTCTGCTGTTTTTACTTCCCCAGTAACCGCTATTGACCCAGATGCTTGGAGAGAAGCTCAATTAAGGCCTGAAATGAATCAACCAGCGCTTGTTTTGCAAGAATACTTTGTCAATGCAGGAATGACACCGCTAGCCTCGGAATGGTGGCATTTTAATGATTTAGAGGCACGAGACCAGGTGGAAGACCATGAGAGTGATGGAGATTTTACATTGCAAGAGACGAGAAATAGTGAACCTTAGACATGGTGAAAGTAGGCATTTTTCTGGAATAATTTATAAACAAAGGGTGGCTAGCACAAGATAGATGTTGGCTGCTCTTTTGTTTGTTGCCAATCTCCTTTATTGGTAAAGGAAGAAAGAAGCGATGAAAATGAGATTAATTATCGACGGGGATGGATCTCCAGTAAAAGAAGAAGTGATGCAATTAGGAGAAAAATTTCAATTACCAGTTTTAATCGTGACCAGTATCGATCATTTTACGGATAAAAAAACCCCTGCTTTTGTTCAATTTGTCTATGTTGATAAGGGGATGGATCGAGCAGATTACGAAATTGTACAGTTACTTGACTCTGAGGATATTTTGATCACTCAAGATTACGGCTTGGCTTCTTTAGCTTTACCTAAAGGGGCCCGTGTTTTTCATCACTCAGGAAAGGAATATAGGAAAGACACTATTGACATCTTATTAAATCAACGTTACATGAGCGCTCAAATGCGTAAAGCAGGTAAAAAAACGAAGGGGCCAAAAGCCTTTACTAAGAAAGATCGACGAGAGTTTTACACGGTGTTAAATGACATCTTAGCAAAAGAGCTGAGGGAGTAAGAAGGTCGAATAAAAAAATATATTCGTTGTGAAGAATTTGTGCTAAAATATATGAGAATAAACGAAAAGTGTGTCTCGAATACAGGAGGAAGAACTTTGAAAATTATTTTATTATATGGAGGGCAAAGTGCAGAACATGACGTTTCGATTCTCTCAGCGTATTCTGTACTAAGCGCAGTTTATTACAATTACTATCAAGTTCAGCTCATTTATATCACAAAAGAGGGAAAATGGGTCAAAGGACCGCTGCTCAGTGAAAAGCCAGTTTCAGAAGAGGTTCTTCACCTTCATTGGGAAGGCCCAGGAGCCAAAGGTCAACTTATTCAACCTTGCGAAATTAAAGAAGATGACGCCATTGTTTTACCTATGCTTCATGGTCCTAATGGTGAAGACGGGACAATTCAAGGCTTTCTTGAAACCATTGATATGCCTTATGTTGGTGCAGGAGTAATGACAAGCGCTAGTAGTATGGATAAGATTATGACAAAATATATTTTATATGCAGTTGGTATTCCTCAAGTTCCTTATGTTCCCGTTTTAAAAAGTCAATGGAAAGAAAACCCCAAAAAGATTTTTGAGCAATGTGAGGGCACACTGCTTTATCCGATGTTTGTTAAACCGGCTAATATGGGATCAAGTGTAGGCATTACCAAAGCGTATGATCGTAAAGAATTACAAGAGGCTTTAAATAAAGCTTATCTTTATGACTCACGAGTGGTCATCGAACAAGGAATTGAAGCACGAGAAATCGAAGTAGCTATTTTAGGTAACGAAGATGTTCGAACGACCTTGCCAGGGGAAATTATTAAAGACGTGGCCTTTTACGATTATGATACGAAATATATTAATAACTCAATTAAGATGCAAATTCCAGCTCATATACCTGAAGAGGTACAAACAAAAGCACGAGAATATGCAAAAGTGGCATATACAACTTTAGGCGGACGTGGATTGAGTCGTTGTGACTTTTTCTTAACAAATAAAAATGAATTATTCTTAAATGAAATAAATACGATGCCTGGTTTTACTCAGTTTAGCATGTACCCTTCTTTGTGGGAAAAAACAGGTCTTCCTTATGGTGATTTAATCGAAGAGTTAATTCAACTTGGACTAAACCAGCACAGTCAAAAGAAAAGATTGCATGTTGATGTAAATGAATAAAAGATAAAACAAGGTATTGCTAATGAAAAGTGGCAATACCTGGTTTTTGTCCGTATCAATTATGCGACTGTTGTTTTGTATTAAAAAAGCTCAAATCATAAGTTTGTATAAGCTATGTTAAAATAAAGTACGGATAAAGAGATTTAGGAAAAATTTTATCGTAGAACAAGGCAAGGAGAATATATGGACTTAACGGTTAAAGAAATTGCAGAAGTTTTGAAAATTAGCGAAGATAGTAATCAACGTATTACTAATATTGAGTTTGATAGTAGGAAAGTAACTAACAATGGTCTTTTTGTTCCTTTACAAGGAACAAGAGATGGACACCAATTTGTAGAGCAAGCAAAAGAAAATGGCGCAATTGCCACCCTTTGGAGTGAAGATACTTCCAGTGCACCAGAAGATCTATTTGTTTTTGAGGTGGAAGATACAAAAAAGGCCTTTCAAAAATTAGCGAGCTATTATCGAGAAAAGATTGCGCCCAAAGTAGTGGCAATTACAGGAAGTAATGGAAAAACCACAACAAAAGATATGACAGAAGCCGTTCTGGCACAAAGATATGAGACATATAAAACGCAAGGTAATTATAATAATGACTTAGGGCTTCCTTATACAATTTTACATATGCCTGAAACAACTGAAATTTTGGTTTTAGAAATGGGAATGGATCATGCTGGGGATTTAACGCTTCTTTCTCAAATGAGTAAACCAGATGCAGCTGCAATTACTTTAATTGGCGAAGCACATATTGAAAGTTTAGGTTCACGTGCGGGTATTGCGAAAGGAAAAATGGAAATTACTGCTGGTTTAAAAAAAGAGGGGATCTTATTTATTCCTGCAGATGAACCCTTATTACATCCGCTTGTTTCTTCTTTGCAACAAGAATTAGTGACTTTTGGTTTTACCGAGGGCGACGTACAGGCCGAGGTGCTAAAAACTACGCAATATTCTACTGAATTTATGATTAATGGACAACGTTTTTCTATTCCGGTTATTGGTCGTTATAATGTAAAAAATGCACTAGTTGCTTATAATTTTGGCCGTTATTTTGGCTTAAACGAGGAAGAGATCGCACATGGATTAAAAGACTTTCAATTAACGAAAGATCGAACTCAATGGAGTAAGACAGCTAATGGTGCGGATATCTTAAGTGATGTATACAATGCAAATCCGACGGCAATGGGTCTTGTGCTCGATAGTTTTGCTGAACTTCCGCTAACAGGTAGAAAAATTGTGGTATTGGCAGATATGCTTGAATTAGGAGAAAATTCGGAACAGATGCATCGACAAATGGCTCGTCATATCAATGATAGTTTCGCAAAGGTTTATCTATTTGGTACCGAAATGGAAGCACTCTATCAAGAGTTACAAGAAAAACAAAATCAAATTTATTATTTTGAAAAAGAAAAAAAACAGGATATGCTCGCGCTTTTAAAACAGGATATACAACCTCAAGATGCTTTGCTCTTAAAGGGAAGTAATGGAATGGGTCTAGCAGAAGTTATTTCTGCATTGCAAGAAGAGTGAAATTATAACTAAGTGTAAAATTTATTGAGGTTCCCTCTAGACGAATAAAAAAGAAACCGTTACTCTATTCATTGGGCTGTGACAGGCACTAATGAACAAAGGCGGTTTCTTATGGAATCTATTGTAACAGATTTAGTGGAAGTAATGAAGAAGGAAAGGAATTTTTTAGCAAGAGAAAGAGCTATGATGATCTTTTTTACGCAATTGATCACGACAATTACCCAACTAGCGTTTCAAACGCTTGATGAAGAAATTTGTGCGCAATGTAAGAAAGAAGGCTTTCGCGTCGATCGTAAAAGCGAGAGAACCATCA
>NZ_AUIQ01000011.1 GCF_000423785.1 Tetragenococcus muriaticus DSM 15685
AAAAGTCTTTCCCGCATAAGCGGGGGTGATCCTATCACGGTTTAAGCCAATTGGTTTTTCATTACGTCTTTCCCGCATAAGCGGGGGTGATCCTGCTTCCTTTTATAGGAGCTAAAAAAAGAATTCAGTCTTTCCCGCATAAGCGGGGGTGATCCTGGTAAAAGTAAAAGAAAATTTTCAAGAAAGACGTCTTTCCCGCATAAGCGGGGGTGATCCCTATCAACTAGGACTAGCACAAAACGCCCACCAAGTCTTTCCCGCATAAGCGGGGGTGATCCTACATCCCGAGCTGTTGCTTGTACGATGTTTTCGTCTTTCCCGCATAAGCGGGGGTGATCCTAACGGAAACTCATCTTCCAATTCGTCCTCATAGTCTTTCCCGCATAAGCGGGGGTGATCCCTCGTCTCCTAATTTTAATGTCATATCTTATGAGTCTTTCCCGCATAAGCGGGGGTGATCCTATGGCAAGGGCGTGCCTGTCGATGCTTACCAAGTCTTTCCCGCATAAGCGGGGGTGATCCCAATTATAGATAGCGATGCTTTTTTAGATATGCGTCTTTCCCGCATAAGCGGGGGTGATCCTAAAGAGTTATAAACATTGCCAGACGTGGCTGAGTCTTTCCCGCATAAGCGGGGGTGATCCTCGTTACTATCAGGATCAGGCTCAGGGGCAGTACGTCTTTCCCGCATAAGCGGGGGTGATCCTATCCCTAGCCCCAAAGTATTCACAATCAAAACGTCTTTCCCGCATAAGCGGGGGTGATCCTATGAAGAGGTTGCTCCGGGAAGTCGTAGAGTAAGTCTTTCCCGCATAAGCGGGGGTGATCCCGATTTTTCACAATGTCCGAAAAATAGGCCTGAGTCTTTCCCGCATAAGCGGGGGTGATCCTGTACTTATGGCGCTATAGACAATTGCCGTGCCGTCTTTCCCGCATAAGCGGGGGTGATCCCGTATTCGCGCGAACCATCTTCCATCGTTTTTGGTCTTTCCCGCATAAGCGGGGGTGATCCCAAATACACAAAAACTATTTAACTGAAAAGCTAAGTCTTTCCCGCATAAGCGGGGGTGATCCTAAAGCGACTGTTTGTAAATGTATATTCAAAATGTCTTTCCCGCATAAGCGGGGGTGATCCTGACAGAAGCAGCAAGTGGCATGAGTCTAACCAGTCTTTCCCGCATAAGCGGGGGTGATCCTGGAGGAAAACACTATGGGCAAAGGGATTAAAAGTCTTTCCCGCATAAGCGGGGGTGATTTACAATGATTTACGTTTGCAGCGTATGGATGAAAGTCTTTCCCGCATAAGCGGGGGTGATCCTGGAGGAAAACACTATGGGCAAAGGGATTAAAAGTCTTTCCCGCATAAGCGGGGGTGATTTACAATGATTTACGTTTGCAGCGTATGGATGAAAGTCTTTCCCGCATAAGCGGGGGTGATCCCAGATAGGTAGCGACGTATGGGATTCAGTCAAAGTCTTTCCCGCATAAGCGGGGGTGATCCCACAGTTTCCACGGAGCAGGCTGTAACTATCAAGTCTTTCCCGCATAAGCGGGGGTGATCCTAGTGTCGATGACGCAATCAATGACTTTGGAGAGTCTTTCCCGCATAAGCGGGGGTGATCCTTCAACATGATTAACTGGGAAGTTGCTACTTACGTCTTTCCCGCATAAGCGGGGGTGATCCTAACTTCATTAGGGTCCATTTCGTTAAAAGACTGTCTTTCCCGCATAAGCGGGAGTGATTGCACCCCACTGTACATAGCCCTCAGGTGAGATCTGTCTTTCCCGCATAAGCGGGAGTGATCCCATGAGTTAGCAATTGATCAATCGACCGTTTCCGTCTTTCCCGCATAAGCGGGGGTGATCCTATATAATGTCAATACTTTATAGTATATATTTTGTCTTTCCCGCATAAGCGGGGGTGATCCTTAGGTTTCCCAGAAACAAGCGGGATAAACCCTGTCTTTCCCGCATAAGCGGGGGTGATCCTAGTCTTTCGCGGTCAAGCCCAAAATCTTGTGTAAAAATATCAATGTCATTTACGCTTTGTCTGTTGAACGATTTTCTAATCATTTGATAAGGATTCTTTTTATTTATGGTTTAAATTTTTCTAGAAACGACGAATAAGATCAGGTAGCCGACGGGTTTGACAACGAATCTATTCAGGCATGGTGATCTTGGGCGGCTTCTTCGGTTCTTCAACCTAAGAACAGGCGCCCATTTCGCTTACCGCGAATACCATGCCTTCATTCATTGTCAAATCGTTCTTCGTTTTCTTTAAAGATCAATCCGTAGAGAAAGGGAACTCTTCTTCTAAGACAGGACCTTGGAAAAAAGGTTTGGGCATTTGTTGCCATTCTTCTTGTATATCCATTAAAACGGCGCCAATCAAACGTTCAGCGGAAACGACGTTGGGAAAGATCGAAACGACTTTTTCCCGACGTCGGATTTCCCGATTTAAGCGTTCCAAAGAATTTGTTGTACGTAACGAAAGATGATAGTCTTTCGGCTCGCTTAAGTATTGTAAGCCATGCATCGACATAAACATATCGAAAGGAGCTGTGGGTTAATGAACGAGACTTAAAAGCTTCGATTTCCGGATCCAAGCGCTTCATCGTATTCGAAACAAACGATTTGGACACCGACTCGCCACACAACTCTTCGACAATGTGTGTGACTTTCTTTGTGGAAACGCCCTGAATGACCGCCTCCATTAAACTTAAGACAAAAGCCTGATCTTTCCGTTGATATTGTTCAAAGACTTGGGTAGAGAACTCCCCTGATCGTGTACGTGGTATTTTCAAACGAAGTTTTCCTACTGCTAAGATAAAATTTCGTTCATAATAGCCGTTACGATAGTCTAAACGCTGATCATTGCGTTCATAGTTTTGAGCTTGAATAAATTCGTCCCTTTCCACTTCCATATAAGCGTTGAGAACAGGGACAGCTAATGATTTCATCATCATATTCATATCGCTTTGCATAATGGCCTCTGTTAATTTTTCAAAATCTATATTAATATGAAGTTGGGTCATATCTATCTTCCTTTCCAATGTTTTCGGCTAATGACATTGTAACAGAGATGGATATGATCTCTTTTCTTTTTACACAATTATATGGAAACAACTAAAGCAAAAATTGTTTGCAGAGATTAATCAGGGTGGGCTTGAAATAGATGGGATGGTTCAGTGCTTGGATGTCCTAGTTTTTCAACGTTTTCCAGGACCCAACGTTACGATGGAAGATATTAATGCTCTACATGGGTTAACTGCAGCTTTTAAAACCTTATCAAAAAACACACTAAAGATATTGCTACCTTGAATTAGTTCCATTAATAGAAAACATTGCTAAGTAAATATTATTCAAGTTATTGGTCGTAAAAACTTTTTATGGTACCGTTAATTTAAGGGTAATATTTTCAGGAGGGATAAAATGAATGTGTTTTTAGGGTCGTTATTTTTGTTTGGTATTATAGGATCGTGGTATTTTGTGGAGAAAAGGCCCAATAAACAATACCGAAATATTTGTCTTGGGTTAACATTACTCATTGCGGTGCTTATCTGGTTTATTCCTAATAGCTATTTTTTCTTTGTTAACTGAAAAATGGCTTATTTTAATATAGAAACCTTTTTTGGTTAAACCGTAAGATTAAAATTCTTTTGTATGATATATTTAAATTCACTAGTGGTGCATTAATGTAGTCAGAATATTCAGATTTTAACTTTTTTCCAAAAATGTCAAAAAAATCGAATGCTTGCGCAAGGGATGACTTTTCCAGAAAAAATTTTCGTTATTTATCTGTATACCAAAGCAACAACGACAGTTTCTATCCCATCAAGTAGGAATGAGTAAGGCCAGCCATTCTTCAAAAGGTTGAAAAAGCAGGTGTTTCAATAAACGCTTGATTTGAAATGGAGTTTTCTTACTTCCTGTCTCTACTTTGATTAAATACGTCAATAGACTGGCAATCATGGCGAGGATGATTTGATTCGTCACCCCTTTTTCACTGTGGGAAAATAGCTTTTTAATCGTCATATGTTGCTTGATGTGCTTAAAAAATCATTCAATTTGCCATCTCGCTTTGTACATGTCGGCTACTTCCTGAGCAGTCACATCAAAACGGTTGGTGACAAAACTTAACTGTTTTCCTTTTTCATCCTCAATCGTTACTAAGCGAAACGGGGAAGTTAAATAGACCTGAGTGCCTAACACGACCATTTGGTTCCTTAAAATAGTTTTACTTTGAGAAGTATCATAGGTTTCTCTGACATGGATCTTGGCATTTTTCTTCACTCGAGTGACGAAGAAAAAGCCGTTAGCTTCCATCTCGTCCAGTCGCTCGTAATCTATATACCCTCGGTCAAAAATGTAAGTCGCTTCCGGTTGATTGACAAAAATTTCTAAGTGATTGTCATCATGTTCCACCGCATTTGTGACTTCAAACTGGTCCGGATAAAAGTGACCTTTATCCATAAAACAGAGCTTTAAGTGTAATTTAATCCCTGCTTTGGTTTGGCGAAAGTCTGCCCAGGGATACCGAGTGGTATCCAATGAAAATGTAGAAGAATCCACAAGATAGAGCGCATTTTGCTTCGTAACTGGCGTTTTTGATCGAGCTTTTTCCAATAGTTGTGCGAAAACGGCCCACAAAATTTCGTCATCCATCTGGGCAAGCGTACGTGAAAGCTGTGAATGACTAATCGAATCTAACGCCATGGTGCTTTGGAGTTCAGAAGAGACGAACGATGTATCCATTTCACGCAAACTTTCACACTCATTGTCGACCCCGTAGAGAAACACTTTAAGAAAGTGTTCAAAACTCAATTTTTTGTGATATTTTTCGGCTTGAAAAATCTTCTCACGAATAGAAAAAGGTAATTTTTTTAAATTTATAGCCGAAAACCATTTATTAAAAGCTGAAATTGTTTTATACTTATCCATATTATGGTTCCTTTGTATTGGTCTTGGATAAGTCATCCAGGTCCAGTATAAAGGATTTTTTTATAGAAAGAAACAGTGTGAAACATAATAGGAAAATTCAAAATGTTTCATGCACCGCTAGTGATTTAAATTAAGAAAAATAAAAACGATTTCAAAAAAGGAAGGAAGGCTAAGAATATGCTAAAACGAATACTAACCTCTCTGCAGGGAGGGATGCAACTACGGAGATAAGCGAGGCTACAGAAAGTAGTGAATCCATTGCAACAAGCAATTCTATTACTAGTGAGACAGAGACTTCAAGTTCAGACGAAAAAGAACAAGAAGAAACACAAGAGACAGTTCCTGTTAGAAGTTATTCAGAAGAAGAAAAAGAAGAACTCCAACAAAAATTTCTAGACTGGGCAATTCCAAGGGCAGAAGAAGGAGGAATGGCAGTAACGGATGATTATTTTGATCATGGTGCCTCGGGGAGTGGAGACTGGTTTGCTGAAACAGAAGATGGGGAAATTCAAGTGCAGCAACAATTACCACAAGAAGATTTGCCTGGATATAATGCTTACGATATCCATGCGATAAGAGGCGTTGTTTTTTACATTTCTCAGTCTGAAACGGTGGGATATGATGAAGAACCTAAAGAAGAGCACGGTGGCGCTGGGGGCGAGCGAGATTATGGCAGAGTCGCCGATCTCGATTATCCAATTCATAAATACTTATTAGGAGATAATGGCGTAGTATATGAACTAATTGGTAGCGTGGATGAGATCAGAGCTTACCAAGACGGGTTTGGTCTGTATGGTGACGACGGGCAAGAAAAAGAAATTGAGCCTGAGTTTACCTTCAAAGTATCAGATGACGCAGATGCGCAAGAAGCATGGAGACAAATTTTGGAAAATTATTAGTAATTTTTAAAATTAAAAATCCTGTTTGAACAAAAACATCGTTTTATTACTTAATAAGTTAAAAAGACGCCATGTTAACAAATAAGAAATTTTGAAACAGTTCAGTTGTGCTTCATATAAAGAATGAACTGTTTCTTTTTTAGTTATTTAATTTTTTTAAGCTTTTGAGAAGTTTACATATGATACAATTTTATAGTAATAAAATAGGGTGCTACATGAAAATTAACAATTTAAAATAAAATTATTCGATGAAAGTATGAGGATTGAATCAGGCATGAAGACATTCGTAAAAATTTTTCCCATAATTTTAGGAGCAGTCTTCTTTTTAACTCTTGGTTTTTGGTTGGGAGATCACGTTACGACAGCACAAGAAGAAACACCAGAAGCAAAAGATACGGTGGAGCAACAAGAACAAACTTCAGGAGAAAATACAGAAAAAGATACAGAGAATCTTGAAAACGAATTACAACAAAAAGGGGATCAATGGGCAGAAGAGGCCCCCAATTCCTTGGAATTTAGAGTGTACGATCTGGATATGGAACAAAGTTATACCTATACGAATGATGAAGAGGATAAAAAGTATGTGACAGCAAGTATTGCAAAAGTAGCTGTAGCAATGTTACTTCTTCATGAAAAGGAAGAGACACAAGAAGATCTAACTGATGAAGAGACAGATCTTTTAAATCGTATGATTGTAAGTAGTGATAACGAAGCTGCTACAACTCTTCTAGATTCACTAGGAGGATATAGTTCTCTCCAAGAACTTTTTGACCAGTTGGGGATGGATGACACCAAAGCAGACGAAGAAACCTGGGGAAAAACATCTACCAACACAAAAGATCAAATAAAACTACTTGAAGAACTATATACCTCTTCACAATATTTAACTGAAGAATCACAAGAAGTTATCATTGACTTAATGAGTCATATCCAACCTGACCAAAGTTGGGGTGTCTATGCAGGTTCAAGCGATGTTTCATTTAAAAACGGATGGTTACCTAATGATTTAACCGATGAATGGATTGTTAATAGTATTGGAAAAGTATCACGTGGAGATAAAGAATATCTTGCAGTAGCTTTATCTGATAAGAATTTAACAATTGAAGAAGGCAGCCAGGTGATTGAAGACTTAATTCGCATTTCAAGTGATTACTTGTTGTAAACTGTGAATGATACACATAGATAGTTACTCCTGTTTTATACTAATGGTGTTTTACTTGAATAATTTGGCAATATAAAATATGCTGAACTTAGTAAGATGTTCTAATAAAAAATACGAAAGTAGGTGTTTGCATGTCTGGCAAAAAGAAAGGTGCAATGTATCCATTAAAGGTTCTAGGGAATGCAATTGGTTGGGTAGTTATTTTGGCTGTAGTAAAATGGGTGATCAAAAAAAGATTCTCTCAAAGAAATAATAGGCGATAATTTTGTAGGTTTGGATTATTTATGAGAAATCGAAATGTTTGTGTTTTCTTTGTTTTAGATATAATAATTAAAAGACCTTTCTGGCTAGATTGAATTGTCCATCGATCAAAGAAGGGTCTTTTTATGCTTTGCCTAAGTTTGTAAAAATGATTATTCTTGAGGAGCTTTTTATGAGTATACCGAGTTATGAGCCATTAAATACGTTAAAAAAAGTTGCTGATAATATTTGGATTGTAGATGGCAATAAGATAAAAATGAATGTTTTAGGATGGGGCATCCCATTTTCAACGAGAATGACGATTGTTAAATTAAGCGATCAAACACTATGGTGCCATTCTCCTATAGAACCAAATGAAAAGCTATTACAAGAAATCGACCAGTTAGGAAAAGTAAAACATTTAGTTTCTCCTAATAAAATTCATTATGCTTATATTAAAGAATGGAAAAAGCGTTATCCCGATGCGATTGCGTGGGCCAGTCCTGGTGTAGACAAACGAGCGGAGTCGCAAAATATTAAGGTGAATTTTGATTATTATTTAAAGGAAGGTGCTTCTTCTTATTGGCAAGACGAGTTGGAACAATTGATATTTAAAGGGAGTCGTGCGATTGAGGAAGTTGTCTTTTTTCATAAAAGAAGTCAGACTTTAATTTTAGCAGATTTAATTGAAAATTTTGAACCTAAAAAGACGACAAGTCATTTTTGGAAAAGTATACATAAATTTGCAGGCATTGCGGATCCTAATGGAAAAACGCCGATTGATATGCGCATGACTTTTCTGGGAAGAAAAGAAATCGCACGAAAGTGTTATAAACAAATGTTGGAGTGGCAACCTGAAAAGATCATCCTTTCGCATGGCCGTTGGTATGATAAAAATGGAACGAAGGAGTTAAAACGAGCATTCCAATGGCTAGAAAAATGACTTATGAAAAAAACGTATAATATTTTCCTTCAAGCAATGAAAACTGTTCCTTAATAAAATAAGGAGCAGTTTTTTTATCTAAAAAAAAGTAAATGAGCATTTTTTGCGTACTTACTTTATGAAGGGAGAGATTTAAATGAGGAAAAAATCGCATCAATTACAATGGTTACAGGTTCTCAATCAACGTTATTTTCTAACAGAAGAAGAGCGGGAAACCTATCAAAAGTTACAACGAGGGTATGAGGGAGAAAAGAGGCTAGACCAAATGGTTGATGAATTTTTGGCTCCAGAAATAAAAAGCTTGGATGATTTAACTTTACAATATAAAAATAGTGTTGTACAGATTGATAAGATCCTAATAGTGGGCCAAACGATTTGTTTAATGGATATGAAATATTATCAAGGAGATTATGTATTTAAAAATAATACTTGGTATATTGGCAAAAAAATACTAACGAATAATATTTTTGAGCAAATACGAAGAGCAGCGAGAGTGCTGCAAAATATTTTAAATGATAACCAAATAGAAATGACTGTCTATGGTGTTTTAGCATTTATGAATCCAAACGCAACAATAAATATTGTAGATGAAACTTATGAGACCGTCTTGATGTTTGATGAAATTCCTGGCTGGTTGTTAAAATTAACAGACAATGATAAGTCGGAAAAACAATCTGTTCAATCTGTTATACAATGCTACGAAATCGAACCTTATCGAACAACTCGTACATTTGATATCGAAAAAATCGATCAATTACGCAAAGGAATTTGTTGTGCAAATTGTCATCATTATCATATGACAGAGCATAAATATAAAATAAGTTGTACTTGCGGATATTCTGAAGCAAAATTAATTGCTTATTCACGAACTATCTGTGAATTTGGTGTCCTTTTCCATAATCAAAATTTAAAATTTCCAGAACTTAGAAAGTTTTTCGGAGAAAATGTAAACGAACGTTTCTTAAAAGCCAACTTACAACAGAATTTTGTATTACAGAAAAGCCCTCATAGCAAGGCAGGTTATCTTAACAAAGGACTTTTGTTTGATTATTGGTTTGAAGACGAAAAAGAAAAATTTCAAAAAATACAAAAACGAAAAAATTGGAAAAGTGATAAATCGGACTAATTTGTGCTAAAATTGCTAGACCTATGTCCTGAGATCCAATTCAGGACATAGATCGGATGGACTTATGTCCTGAAACCCAATTCAGGACATAGATTGGGTGGACTTATGTCCTGAGATCCAATTCAGGACATAGATTGGATGGACTTATGTCCTGAGATCCAATTCAGGACATAGATTGGATGGACTTATGTCCTGAGATCCAATTCAGGACATAGATCGGATAGACTTATGTCCTGAAACCCAATTCAGGACATAGATCGGATGGACTTATGTCCTGAGATCCAATTCAGGACATAGATTGGATGGACTTATGTCCTGGGATCCAATTCAGGACATAGATCGGATAGACTTATGTCCTGAAACCCAATTCAGGACATAAGTTCGCTAAACGATAATGATTAGTTTTAATGTTACAATAAAAGAACTTAATAAGTTGTCGTAACAAATTATGTTATAATTATGAAAAGGCATCCATAGAAAGGGGACTATAAGTGAAGGTATATATTATTGGAGCATCATTTGCCGGAGTAAGTTGTGCTATGCATGCAAGAAAACTTTATCCTGAAGCAGAAATTATAATTATTGAAAAAAATGGCATCGTAGGATTTTTGCCAGGCGGGTTATTACTACATTTGCAAGATAAATTTAAAAGTTTAGATGATGCTGTTTTCACCACAGAAGAACAATTAAACAAGCAACACATTGAGGTAAAATTATCAGAACCGTTGCTCGATTGTTCTCCAGATAAGCACGAAATTACTACAACAAAATCAACTTATCATTATGATAAGTTAGTCTTAGCCAATGGTTCCGAACAAAAATCGTTAAACATCGGTTTAGAAAATGATGATGAATGGGATCCTAGTTTTAAAAATTACGATTTATCACATAAAATACTACCTAAAATTCAAAAGGCGCAAACCATTGCTATTATTGGCGCAGGCCAAGCAGGGATGGAAGCGGCAAGTACATTTGTTGATTTAAAAAAAGAAGTTCATCTTATTGAAGCAATGGACTATCCTTTGTTTAAATATTTTGATCCTAACTTTTTAAAGCCATTTCTAACAGATTTACAAAAAATACCTAATTTACAATTTTACTTTAATACGACAGTATCGGAAGTTACTGAAAATGGACACTACGAGATTTTTCTTGACGAACAAAAAATTACCAGTGATTACGTCTTAACAACAGTCAATGTCCATCCGCAGTTAGCACAATTTGCTAAAAGATTTCAATTGCATAGTGACAATACGGTTCAAACAGATAATTATTTAGAGACTTCTGCTCAAGATGTTTTTGCTGTTGGTGATTTAATTCATAGTCCAATTAGAATAAGAGAGGAAGGAGCTTATCTACCACAGATTAATCATGCCATCCGTTCAGGAGTAGTTGCTGCAGAAAATTTGCAACAAACACGAATGAAATTTAAAGGGGGACTGCGTACGATTGGAACGAAAATTTTTGGTTGGTATCTTGCTAGTACTGGATTAATTGAAGAGGAGGCGTTTGTATATTCCAATGAAATTGCAACAAAGTCTTTCACACAGTCGGTTTCATTAGTGGATGATACACCAGTTTTTTGTAAGGCTGTTTTTGAAAAGTCGTCGAAAAAGCTTTTAGGAATCCAGTTGTTATCTCAGGCCAATTGCTTAGAAAAAATTAATACCGCTGCTTTAGCTATTGAAAGCCAAGTAACGCTAACTGAATTAATGCAGAATGACTACTTTTTCCAACCGGAATTTACGAATCTAATGGAACCATTCAACCGAATAAATATGGAAAGCGGAGATCAGAATGCGTTTTGAAGCGTTACTAGAAAAAAAAGAAGCTAAACAAATCCATTTAATAAAACAATTGATTATTGCTGGCGGAAAGATGAATATTCGTGACGTACGAGAATTGTTAGGTTTGTCAAAAAAGTCGACGGATCATTATATTGATGAGTTAATTGAAGCATTTAAACATTTTGGGGATAGGTGTCAGATTACTTACGATGGCGCTGAAGTAACATTTGCTAAAGCGCATGATTTTTCCTTAGAAGAAGCTGAACGGAGTTTTTATTTAAGTTCATCCAAGTACCAGATTTTGATGTATTTATTGGAAGAACAAGAGATTAACCCTGTTCGTTTAACGCAAGAATTAAAAATCAGTGAATCTTCTTTGTCTCGTAAAATCAAGGATTTGAATAAAATATTGAATGAGTTTGGTTTGCGCATTTGGCAAGGAAAAATGATAGGTGAGGAAAGTCAGATTCGTTATTTTTATTTTCAACTGCTTTGGTATTTAGGGCAAGGATACGAACAAAGTTCACCAAGAGAAGTTCATGTGATCGAGAGTTTACAAAGAGGATTAAATTTAGACTTTATGTCAGAAGCCAAGAAACGGATTCTTTTATGGTTGCGAGTTACTAAAAAAAGAATCACAGTACCTGCTCCTCAATATGAACAGTTTAAAGCAAAATTTGAGCCTTATAAAAAGGATCCGTTGTATTTAAAACTGGTACCGATTATTCGTCGCTCCTTTAGTTTTTATGCTGTAGAAATTAAAGAAGAAGAAGCGATGTTACACTTCGTATTTTTAGCCGGAATGTCGATTCTTTCGCAAGAAGATTTTCATGCTTATTCATTACAACGCTCACGTTTAACACCAACCGCTTGGTGTGACACTGTTATTTTAGAGAAAATTTTGCGGATGTATGACCCTAATAGTATTCGTAAGGAACTCGAAGCCACTTGTTATTATTATTTGTCGCAAATCCATCTCCGTCTGTATTTCTTTACTGGGGATGTGGAAACGTATGATCGAGAAAATATTTGGCAACAAGAAGAAACACTATCTACACATAATATACGGGGGTATTCTGAACAACTACTGAAAATTGCGTGTGAGAATTTACAGATGAGTCCTCATGATGAAGAAAACAGTTTGCTGGCGATGACGGCTATTAAGTATCTAAGTGTACTTACTATTATTGACGTTAGAGTCAGCCGAGAAGTTCATGTTGGAATTGCTTTGCAAATTGATCCTCTTTTTACAGAAGCAGCTACTAATATGTTAATGTTGCAACTTAAAAGTTTAAACGGCGTAGTGGTTGAATCCTTTGATGAAAGCAAAACGTATGATTTAGTGATTACAAATACCTCAATTGATGTAAATGCGACTATTTATCGTATAACTGAGTTAGGATCGGCTTATGATTTGCAGGAAATAAAAAAAATAGTTCGTCATGTTTGATAAAGTGTTGCCAGCATAAGATTTTGTCAAAAATTCCCAAAATCTATGAAAATTTGGAAAAATAAATGGGCTGGAACACGTTAATATAAGAATTGTAAAGAAAACGTATACAAAAAGCGTATACATAAATAAAGAAAAGGAGAATTTTTACTATGGCAGAGAAGAAATACATTATGGCGATTGATGAAGGAACAACAAGCGCTAGAGCAATTTTGTTTGATAAAAATGCGAATGAAGTTGGTAGTTCACAAAAAGAATTTACCCAATATTTCCCTGACTCTGGTTGGGTAGAACAAAATGCCAATGAAATTTGGAATGCTGTGCAATCGGTTGTAGCTGGTGCGTTAATTGAATCCGGAATTCACCCTAGTGAAGTTGCCAGTGTGGGTATTACCAGTCAACGTGAAACGACAGTTATTTGGGATAAAAATACTGGGTTACCAATTTATAACGCAGTGGTGTGGCAATCTCGTCAATCTTCAGATATTGCCGAGCAATTAGTAAATGATGGCTACAAGGATTTCTTTCATAAGAAAACTGGATTAATTATTGATCCATATTTTTCTGCCACCAAGGTTCGTTGGATTTTAGACCGCGTCGAAGGTGCCCAGGAAAGAGCTGAAAATGGCGAATTGTTATTTGGTACGATTGATAGCTGGTTAGTTTGGAAATTAACCTCAGGTAAAGTTCATGTTACAGACTATTCCAATGCGAGCCGTACGATGCTATATAACATCTTTGACTTACAGTGGGATAAAGAAATTCTAGACTTGCTTAATATTCCTGAATCTATGTTACCAGAAGTAAAAAGTAACTCTGAGATCTATGGTTATACTGAAACGTATCATTTCTATGGTAGTGAAGTTCCGATTGCTGGAATGGCTGGGGACCAACAAGCTGCTTTGTTTGGTCAAATGGCCTTTGAACCTGGTATGGTAAAAAATACTTATGGGACAGGATCCTTTATTGTTATGAACATTGGGGAAGAACCGCAACTATCGGACAATGACTTGTTAACAACAATTGGTTATGGAATTAACGGTAAAATTTATTACGCATTAGAAGGCAGTATTTTTGTTTCTGGTTCAGCTATTCAATGGTTACGCGATGCGATGCACATGGTAGAAACAGCCCCTGAATCAGAAGAGGTTTCCAACAGAGCAAGTGATGATGATTATGTTTACGTGGTACCGGCCTTTACTGGGTTAGGTGCACCATACTGGGATTCTAACGCGCGTGGTGCAGTATTTGGTTTAACACGTGCTACTAGTAGAGAAGATTTCGTTAAAGCAACATTACAATCGATCGCTTATCAATCAAAAGATGTCATCGATACGATGAACAAAGATACAGACACTGATATTCAGCTTCTGAGAGTTGACGGTGGTGCTGCCAATAATGACACTCTTATGCAATTCCAATCAGATATTTTAAACATAGAGGTTGAACGTGCTGCTAACCTGGAAACGACTGCACTGGGTGCTGCTTATTTGGCTGGTCTAGCAGTTGGCTTCTGGGAAGATATGGATGCCTTGAAAGAACTAAAAGAAGAAGGAAAAACATTCGAACCAGAAATGTCTGAAGAAAAACGTAATGATCTTTATACTGGTTGGCAAGAAGCTGTTGAAGCAACTCGTGTCTTCAAACATCGTGCTAGGAAAGAAGGATAATTGAAATGGTTTTTTCATACAAGACAAGAAATGAAGAAATACGAAAAGTCCAAGATGAAGAAATGGATTTACTTGTAATTGGAGGAGGAATTACCGGAGCCGGCGTTGCTGTTCAAGCCGCCGCTTCCGGGATGAAAACGGCATTAGTTGAAATGCAGGACTTTGCAGAAGGAACATCTTCTCGTTCAACAAAATTAGTTCATGGTGGCATTCGCTATTTGAAAACATTTGATGTTGAAGTTGTGGCTGATACAGTACAAGAACGGGCAAATGTCCAACATATTGCTCCTCATATTCCCAAGCCTGATCCGATGTTATTGCCAATTTATGACGAAGCAGGTGCAACATTCAATATGTTCTCAGCTAAAATTGCAATGGATCTCTATGATCGCTTAGCTGGCGTTACCGGGAAATACGCTAATTATACAATAGACAAATCAGAAGTACTTGAAAGAGAACCACAATTAGAAAAAGAAGGATTACAAGGTGGCGGCGTTTATCTTGATTTCCGTAATAATGATTCTCGGCTAGTGATCGAAAACATTAAAAAAGCGCATGAAGATGGCGCATATATGTTAAACAAAGTCAAAGTGAACAAAATTACTCACGATCAGGATGGCAAAGTTAATGGGGCTGACGTTGAAGATTTAGTAACGGGAGAAACCTTCCATATTAAAGCCAAAGTGGTTATTAACACGTCAGGGCCTTGGACAGATGAAGTACGTGAACTAGATAAAAATGATAATTTATCTGATAAAATGCGTCCGACTAAAGGTGTTCATTTAGTCGTAGATAAAGAAAAGCTCAACGTACCACAACCAACCTATTTTGATACAGGTGAAAATGATGGTCGTATGATTTTTGTGATTCCTCGAGAAAATAAAACATATTTTGGTACCACAGATACTGACTATCATGGGGATTTTAACCACCCAACAGTCACTCAAGAGGATGTAGATTACCTACTACGAATCGTCAACCGCCGCTATCCAGATGCTGCGATCGGTTTAGATGATATCGAATCTAGTTGGGCTGGATTGCGTCCTTTAATTGCCAAAAATGGTGGTTCAGATTATAACGGTGGCGGTAATGATAAACTTTCCGATGAAAGCTTTAATAATGTAGTCAATACCACAAAGAAATATTTAGAAGATGCCGCTAAAAGAGGCGAAGTTGAAAAAGCCATCAAAGAAGCAGATAGTGAACAAGACGATGGTGAAGTAGACCCCTCTCAAGTTTCACGAGGAAGCAGCTTAGAAGAAGCAAGTGATGGTTTAATGACACTATCTGGAGGAAAGATTACAGATTATCGCTTGATGGCTGTCGGTGCTTTAAGAAAAATTCAAGAAAAGTTAGACGATCATTTTGATTTAATTGATTCCAAAGAATATCCTGTTTCTGGTGGAGATATTGATCCAGAAAATGTTGATGAAGAATTGGAAAAATTAGCAAAACAGGCTCAAGAAAAAGGATTAAGTGAAAAAGATGCTTTTTATTTAGCAGACCTTTATGGTTCAAACTTACCAACCGTATTGACGTATGATGAACCCATTCAGGGATTAAATCAGAGAGACAGCTTATCATTGAATTATGCGTTAAATGAAGAGCTAGTTTTGACTCCAGTAGATTATCTCATGCGCCGAACGAACTTTATCTTATTTATGCGAGATGAGTTAGATAATGTAAAACAACCTGTAATAGATAAGATGGCTGACTTTTATCAATGGACGAAAGAAGAAAAAGAGCGTTATATAAAAGAACTAGAAGATGTATTGGCAGAATCAGGGTTGCAAGAACTAAAGGGGGATTAACACGTGAGTGACAATTTACAAATCTTTAGTGAGTTTTTAGGAACAGCTATCTTAGTTTTATTAGGTGACGGAGTAGTTGCTGGAGTAAATTTGAAAAAAAGTAAGGCAGAAGGCGCTGGTTGGATTGCTATAACGGTAGGTTGGGGCATGGGGCTAGCGATGGCCGTATACATTGCCGGTTTTATGGGACCAGCTCATATCAATCCAGCTGTAACACTTGCTTTTGCAGCTATGGGTGACTTTTCTGTCGGACTTGTTGTGCCATTTATTATTGCACAAATATTAGGTGGGATTGTTGGAGCAACAATTGTTTGGTTAGCTTACATGCCGTTATGGAGCGAAACAGACGATGCAGATGGCATTTTAGCTTCGTTTGCTACTGCGCCTGCTGTACGTCATTTCACCGCTAATATGGTTACCGAAATTATTGGTACCTTTGTTTTGGTGCTAGGTTTACTCAGTTTAGGCGAAAATGATCTTTCTGATGGATTTAATCCTCTTCTTATAGGTATCTTAGTTCTTTCCATTGGGCTATCACTTGGTGGTCCTACAGGTTATGCGATCAATCCAGCGCGTGACTTAGGACCAAGAATTGCTCACCAAATTTTACCAATTGCAAATAAGGGCTCTTCCGATTGGGGCTATTCCTGGGTTCCTATCGTCGGTCCAATCATTGGTGGATTATTAGCAGCAGGGTTATTTACGATCATTCCATTTTAAATAAAAGTAATCCTCTATCTAAGACTCTTTAATGTCCTAGATGGAGGATTTTTTTTAGGAAAAACTAACTAAAAGGGTTTTAAGCCGTAAGTTATGTCCTGAAATTAGATTCAGGACATAGATCCAACAAAGTTATGTCCTGAGCACAATTTCAGGACATAGAATTAGCCAACTTATGTCCTGAAAGGGGATATAGCACATAGGTTTCGCCGACTTATGTGCTAAAAATCGATCTCAGGACATAAGTCGAGTCAAGTTATGTCCTGAGCGCAATTTCAGGACATAGAATTAGCCAACTTATGTCCTGAAAGCAAACTCAGGACATAGGTCTGTTAAAGTTATGGTCTAGTGGTGCATAGTTTGGAAATAAAATCAAAGTTTCAACACAACAGTGGCTTTCAAACAAAAAGAATCATAAAAGAGATGATTAAGTAGTTCTTTGTTTAATTCCTTGTAGTAACCATTTTTTTTGAAAGCGGAAGTCTTGCACTAGCTCTTCAGTAGTCCAATTATTGACAATACAATCAGTAAGAGCATCCATTACTAAATTCATTATAAAATATAAAAAACTAAGAGCTTCATCATAAGAGTCCATAGCAAAATGATTGTGCTTAAGTAGATCTAACCATTGAGAAAACATGGGCGAATCTGGTGATAGTTCCTTTCTCTTGGTCATTTGTGAGTGACTACTTTGAGTAAGTAATTGAAGCATTTGCCAATAGTGATCGTTTCGGTCTAATTCGCTACAGTATATTAGAAAATTTTCGATACCTAAGAAAAAGTCCTGTTTATGCTGACTGATAGATGTCAAAATATCTTCATGAATTTTCATAGCATATTTATGAATAAGATAGAAGTAGGCGTCTTCTAAATCTTGGAAATATTTATAGAATGCTCCGCGAGACATTTGCATTGCTTCGACGATTTCTGAAACTTTCACTTGACTAATATGTCGATTATAAAATTTTTCCAGTAAGATCTGTTCAATATGCTGCTTTTTTTCTTGCGATAAATTGAGAAATGTTTCTTTAGGCATTTACTTTTCTCCTTTAGTGATCTTTATTCACAGTATACTCGTGCTTACTTTTTTGTCACTATGGAAAAGAAACACTTCAATTTTTATCTTTTTCAAGTAGTTTACCATCTTTCATTTGGTAGGTTCGATCACTCCACTGAGTCATCCGTTCGTCATGGGTTACCATGATTGTAGCTTTTTGCTTTTCATGCGCTTCTCTTACTAATAATTTAACTACTTCGTAAGCATGATCTGTATCTAGGCTTGCTGTGGGTTCATCTGCTAGGATCAAACTTGGATTATTAAATAAGGCACGGGCGATAGCTACTCGTTGTCGTTCACCACCAGATAGATCACGAGGGTAGCTATTTTTCAAAGAAGCAATATCCAAAGATTCTAATAGTTCGTTTATTTGCTCATTAGAAGCTTTACGTTTATCTACTTTGTCGACTAGAATAAATTGTTCCTTAACTTTTAAAAATGGGATTAAGTTAGAACTTTGCAAAATAAAACCAATTTCTTTAAAACGTAAATCGGAGCGCTTTTTTTCTGATAAGTTAGAAAAGGAAACGCCATTAATTAAAATGTCTCCAGAAGTTGGGCTTTGGAGGCCACCAGAGATAGTTAAAAATGTGCTTTTCCCTGAACCAGAAGGGCCAATAATGCTTATGAATTCTCCTTTTTTGGCTGTAAAATTAACTTCTTCTAACGCAGTAATTTCTGTATGACCGGAACCAAATTTTTTTAAAATATTATCCATAACTAATATATCTTTCATACTTATCCTCCTATAGCGGTAATGGGGTCAACTTTAGCGACTGATCGTATTGAGAATAATCCACCTATAATAGCGACTGAAACTAAAACGAAACTATAAAGTAGCCATTGTGACCAAATAATGGCAAAAGGCATCGCAGTAGGTAAGACTAGGCTTGTAAGATAAGCAAGTATCATCGCAACGCCAGTGCCCAATATTCCTATTACGAATGATTGAGCAATGATTGATTTTGCTATAAACCAATTCCGTATGCCTTGTGCTTTCATCACACCAAAAATGGCGTTTTTCTGTAATGTAATAACATACATAAAAATGCCTATGACGGCTGTAGCTGTTACAAATAAGAAATAAATCATAGCATCTAATGTGAGATTTTGAGCCGAATAACCAGGAATATTTTCAATTAATTCGGGAGTCGTCAAGAGATCTAAATCTTCTTCATTTTCTACTTGTGTTACTTTTTCTTCTGTAGCAATGGCGTTGATTGGTTTTTCCTCATCAGAAGCAAATGGTTGATCGCCAAACTTCAATGATGTCCAAGTTTCCAAATCCGTATAAACCACGGGGCTTACGGTATAATAAGATTCGGGGAAAATACCAGTAATGGTTAAATCTTCTTCGTATTGACCAATATTAATTTTATCGCCAACTTGATACCCTGTATCTGCTAGATTTTGTGAAATGATAATATCATTTTTATTTTTGAAATTTTCTCCTTGGGTTAGTTCAGGCAGTAAAAAAGCTTGCTTAGTACTACCAAAAACTGTGATATCTTGTTGAGTGCCTTTAATCGCTCCGCTGTATAAACCAATGGGAGCTTTAGTAGAACTTTGAACATCATCAATATTGCCTCTTGTTAGCTGAGAAGCAGTAAGTGTTTTATTTGCTTCATCAGATAAAACAATTTCTTCAGCTTGCCAGTCTTCTACGCCTTTTTTAAATTCTTCTGCTAATCCTCTTGCTAATCCAGAGAGCATAAAGACGACATAAGCAATTAAAACCATCATTCCAATTATTAAGCCAAAACGTAATTTAGAATAACGCATTTCTTTTAATGCTAAAAACATATTAGTAACCTCCTGAATAATGTTAGTGACAATTTGTCACTCGTTTACTATACAACAAAAGTGACAAAATGTCACTAATGAAATAAATTTTTTTAAAAGGAAGCTTGGACATAAAAAAGAAGCTACCATTTTTGGTAACTTCTTTTTAAGTAAGCTTTAATCAATTTTTAGCAACATAGCATTAATAGCAACAATAATCGTACTTAGTGACATCACAATTGCGCCGACTGCTGGGCTTAAAATGATACCAATTGGAGCTAAGACACCAGCTGCTAATGGGATAGCTACAATGTTGTATCCAGCACCCCACCAGATATTTTGTACCATCTTACGTTGCGTACGTTTAGCTAACGTTAGGAAGTGCATGATATCAGATGGGTCACTTTTGACTAATATTACATCAGCTGAGTCGATAGCAACGTCTGTACCAGCGCCAATGGCTATACCAATATCTGCTCTTGCCAAACTAGGTGCGTCATTGACACCATCGCCAACCATCATAACAACTTGGCCGTTATCGCGATAATCTTTGACCATTTTTTCTTTATCTTCAGGCATCAATTCTGCATGTACATCATCAATACCTAATTCTTTCGCGACAGCTTGAGCTACTTGTTGATTATCTCCTGTTAACATGACAGGTTCGATATCTTGATCTTTTAAGGATTGTATCATGGATTTAGCGCTAGGTTTTATTTGATCACCTTGAGCAACTAGGCCGATGTTTTGTTCATCAATTAATAGGAAACTAACGGAATTTCCTTGTTTTGATAGTTCGTCAAAATTATTTTTATCATAATCAATCGATTGTTTATTTAAATAAGAAACACTTGCTACTTTAATGTTTTTTCCGTTTACAGTTCCTTTAAGTCCAACACCTGGTAGGTTATCGACATCGGAAGCTTCTGGAATATCTAGGGATAATTCTTCTGCTTTATTTAAAATGCCGAGAGCTAATGGATGATTCGAATTTTGTTCTAACGCTGAGATATAAGTAAGTACTTGATCAGCGGTATAATCATCACTAAATGAGCGATAATCGTTTACAGCAAAGTTACCTTCTGTTAATGTTCCTGTTTTATCCATTAAAATGACATCCGCACTTTTTGCAGTTTCCAAGGCTTCTCGATTTTGTAATAGTAATCCGTTTTTAGCACCCAAAGATGTTGAACGTGCGATAACTAAAGGAATAGCAAGTCCTAACGCATGTGGACAAGCAATGATAAGAACGGTAACCATACGTTCAAAAGCTGTACTTAAATCGGAAGTAATTAACCAACCGATAAATGCTAAAATCCCAGCAGCTAGTGCAACGTAAAACAGCCATTTGGCAACTTTATCAGAAAGAGTTTCTACTCTTGATTTTTCATTCTGTGCGTTTTCGACAAGAGTCATCACTTGAGATAGGTAACCAGATTCACCCGTACCTGTGACTTCTACTGTAATTGTACCAGAACCGTTAACGGAACCACCAATAACAGTATCTTTTTGTTCTTTTTCCACGTCTTTAGCTTCACCGGTAACCATTGCTTCGTTAACACTAGTAGTGCCCTTTAAAACTGTGCCGTCAGTCGGGATTTTTTCGCCAGCTTTAATTAATACATGTTGTCCTTCTTGTACTTCTTGTAGGGAAATATCTTTTGTATCGCCATTATCATCGACAATGTGGGCCGTGTTTGGTAGTAACTGAGCCATTTCTTCTAGTGCACTGCCTGCATTACTTACAGCATTCATTTCTACCCAATGGCCTAATAGCATAATGACAATTAATGTAGCCAACTCCCAGAAAAAGTCCATGACATGATCTGCTTGGGGTACGAAATTATTCATGACAAAGGCATATAAACTGTAGATATAAGCCACTGTAATTCCTAAAGAAATCAATGTCATCATCGCAGGTTCTTTGGAAGACAATTCCATCTTTGCTCCTTGTAGGAAAGGTTGCCCACCATAAAAGAACAAAATCGTAGCTAGAATTAATACAATCCATTCAGAACCAGCAAATTGAAATTGGAAGGGTAAATCCATACCCATCATAGGTGACATTAAAATAATTGGAATAGTCAAAACTAAAGAAATAAAAAACTTAGGCTTTAAATTTCCCATATGCATGGAATGATCCATTCCAGAATGTCCGCTATGATCATGATCGTGGTCCATTGAAGAATGATCTGTATGTTGTTGATGTTCATGTGTTGTACTCATTACGACTGCCTCCTTTTTTATATTACACATTCAGTGTAGCATTGTTGTTTACGTTTGTAAACGAAAATGAATGGAGAAGAAGGAGATTTTATCAAGTGAGACCATCTAAGCCGCCAGCACCACCGTTATGTCCCCCAACTAAATGGCTACGAGCAATACTGCGTGCGCCCTCTAATTTACTAGTAGCATAAACAATGGAAGCAAAACCGTATTTAGCACGGATTTTATCAACCACTTTATCTAGGCGTTCTTCAGTTAAACGTTGATCAGCTTCTGAAAATAAATCTATTTCCCGTGCTTGCGTATAAACTAATTTGGAATAAGTAATGCCCACATGACGAATAGCTTGCTTGTCATAATACTTACGAAATAAACGTAAGCAATGAGCTTTTAATTCTTTATTAGTGTTGGTCGCAGGGATCGTCATTTGATGAGAAAACCCGCTATCACTTTCGCCGTAAGCTGTACCGATATAAAGATGTATACATGAAGTTAAGCAATCGTGACGGCGGATTCGAGCAGCCACTTGTTCTGCTAATTCACCGATAACAATCTCAATTTCTCGTTGATCGGTATAGTTTTTAGGTAAAACTTGGCTATTTCCGTAAGATTTTTCTTTTACTTTAGGAGGTGTTTCACTTAGAATTGTTCGATCGATGCCATTTGCATGATGGTAAAGCTGTTCGCCAATAACACCAAAGCGGTAATAAAGTAAGTCCACATTTGAATTAGCCAATTGTTCGATGGTATTAATGCCAATTTTAGCTAGTTGTTTTTTTGTACGTGTACCAATGCCCCAAAATTCCGTCATCGGATGAACTTGCCAAACTTTATTTTCGATATCGCGATAGCTCCATTCAGCGGTATAGTTATTTGCTTTTTGATATTTGGCGTCGGTATCTAAAGCCAGTTTTCCTAATAAAGGGTTGTCGCCAATTCCTATTGAAAGAATTAATCCTGTTTTTTCATAGATTTCTTTTTGGATTTTTTGTGCCATCTTCCATCGTTTTTCTTGGCGAGACAAATGAGGACTTGGGAAAAATAGATTCAAGGAACGTGTCACGTCTAAAATCGATTCATCAATTGAATAAATTAATAAATCTTCAGGAGCGACGTAAGTTTCAAATAGCCGATTTAGTGCCATGTTTTCTTTAATATACAATTTCATACGTGGAGGTACTTGTTTTAATAAAGGGTGATCAGGCAAATGGTCTACGCGCGAAACATTAGAAATCCCTAAGACTTCTTTAGCTTTAGGAGAGGCAGCTAGAATTAAACCATTGCCTGTGTTATCGGCGTGGCTAGCGACTACTAGCATAGTTTCTAAAGGGTCCCAATCGTGAAAGATACATTCCACTGTAGCATAAAAACTTTTCACATCAATAAATAAAATATCGCGTAAAGGTTCTTTTTCATAATCAAAATAAACCAAAACGACCACCTACTTTCACTTTTATTATACGAACAAACGTTCCTGTTTGTAAAGAAAAAGTTAACCCCTGGAAATAAAGAATAAAAAGCTGAGCATTTAAAAGAAAAAAATTTCAATAAGAGTGATAACGTTTTATTTTGCTAGGAAGCATTCTCATGGTACACTAAAATTGAGTTAACAAATTAAATAGGAGGCGAACAATATATGGCAAGAATTGGAAGAGCATTATTAGAGCGTTTGTCAAATGAAGGGGTACAAGGACCATTTATTACAATTATGGTAAATACTAATGTATCTCCTCAAGGAGTAGAAAAAGATCAAATTAAGATTAAAAACTTTATGAAAAAAGCAAAAGCTCGTTTTGATAAACGTTATCCAGATCAAAATTGGGAACCATTCCAAGAAAAACTTGATGATTTGTTAAACGATCGAGCATTTTTCCGTAATGCAACAACAAGTGTCGCTATTATTTTAACTGCAGAAGAAACCTATATTCATCGATTAAGTATTCGTGTTGATGAACAATATTATGTAGGAGATACACCTTACTTGTTGGCTATCATTAAAAATGCTCAATTTAATTATCGCTATTACTTGATGGCGTTAAATCGTGACTCTATGGATTTGTATTTTATGAGTAATAAAAAACTTTCAGAAGTTGAACTACCTAGTGATGCGCCAACGGACTTAGAAACAGCTTTAGGTACTGAAATCACAGGTGGTGGATCCGATTTTCGTTCTGGTTTAGGTTATCATAGCGGGAACCCAAAAGATGAAGAAGTTAATATTGATTGGAACAATTACTATCAAGCAATTGATAACTTTTTAAGAAATGAACTTGAAAATGAAGAAAAAGTTCCGCTTTATCTTTTCGCTCTTTCTGAAAATCAAACAACTTTCAAGAAAAATGCGAAATATAATTACTATGATCCAACCATAGCCATTACTCGTTCACCAGCACAACTTTCCATTCAAGAAATGGAAGAAGAAACAGGTCCTATTACCGATGAACTATCAAAAAGAGAAATCGCTGAGTATAAGAAATTAATCGAGCGAAAAAGCTTTGATCAAATTGCTGATATCAAACAAGCAGCTGCATTAGGACGAGTTGATCAATTTTTTATCGCTACATCTAACTTGCAAGAAAACTTCGGTGAAAATCCTGAAGAAGAGTATGATTGGCGCCAAGTTCTTAACACAACGGCGCGTGACGTATTACGCAATAGCGGCGATGTATTCGTACTCGATCAAGATGATGCACCAGGAGAAAAAAGTTTATACGCTACTTTAAGATATTAATGATTTATTGCTGAAAATAAACAGGCACTTATGTTTCGTAAGTGTCTGTTATTTTTTCAAATTGATGTGAAAAATTTTTTGCAAATAGTTAGGCATTTATTAGTTTATATGTTATACTATGAAATGTAGTTTTTGTTACGTAATTTATGGTAGCTTGTTTCATCTAAGAACATCTTCCAAATATTCACTTAACAAGGATTCGCAAAATATGTGTTTATACACAAGGAGGATTTTTTTACATGGAAACAAGTACAGTGAAATGGTTTAACGCAGAAAAAGGTTATGGTTTTATTACAGGTGAAGATGGTAACGATGTATTCGTTCACTTTTCAGCTATCCAAGAAGAAGGATTCAAAACCTTAGAAGAAGGCCAATCCGTAACTTTCGATATCGAAGAAGGCCAACGCGGACCACAAGCTACTAATGTAGTAAAAGCTTAATTTAAAAAATCAAGCATAAAACGGGGCAAATTTTGCTCCGTTTTTTTATTGCCATTTAAATAACGTTCGTGCTTTTTATTTGATGACTGCTGTTTGAAAAAAGATAGTTGTTCATAGTAATCCTAGAATTCTTTAAAACTAGAGCGGGGGAGATTAAAGTAGTTCTAGATTTTCCTATTGCTTTATTTTCATTTATTGGTTTTTCATTCGTTCTGTATTATAATGCAAGAAGCAAAGAAAAGGTGAAAAACAATGAATACCACTTATGCAGTTGTAGATATCGAAACAACAGGAACCGATCCTGAGACTGATCGCATCATTCAATTTGGTTGTGTTTTAGTAGAAAATGATGAAATTATCAGTCGTTTTGCTGTAGATATTAATCCTATTAAACCTATTTCAAATAAAATCCAGCACTTGACACATATTTCAAATCAACGGGTTAAAAAGGCGCTTTATTTTGAAGATGTCGCAGCCACTATTTATAATTTGTTAGCTGATACGACATTTGTGGCTCATAACATCCATTTTGATTACAATTTTTTAAATCATGAAATGGCACGTTGTGGGATGCCCGAATTGCAAATTCCAGGTATTGATACTGTGGAGTTGGCACAAATTTTTTTGCCTACTCAAGTAAGTTTTCGTTTAAATGATTTAGCTGAAAGTTTAGGACTCCAACATGAATCGCCACACCAAGCGGATAGCGATGCGGAGGTGACAGCTTCTTTATTATTACATATTAAAGATACGATGGAAAAGTTACCTTTAGTCACGTTAGAAAAAATCAGCCAATTAAGTGAGATGACAAGCAAACAAACGAACTTGTTTATCAAACAAATAACGTCTCAAAAGCAGGCGGATCCGCAGCCGTTAGATCCTTCTTTACAAGTAATAGACGGTGTTGCTCTACGTAAAAAAGAGGTTCCGTTATTTGAAGAAATCTACTATGAACAGCGCTATCCCAAAACCAAAAAAGAAAAAATGAACCTTTATCAAGATCAACTGACTTATCGTAAAGAACAAGGGCAACTAATGAATACTGTTTTTCGTCATTTTGCAGAAAACGAAGAAAAAAATTTGTTGATCGAAGCTTCTACGGGAATGGGCAAGACAATTGGCTATTTATTACCTGCGGCTTTTTTAGCAACGCCTGAAAGTCCGCTTATTATCAGTACAGTCTCTATTTTGTTGCAGCATCAATTGATCGATCAAGACATTCCTTTGTTGAATCGATTGATTGACCAACCGCTATATGCAACTGTTGTTAAAAGCAAAAGTCATTATATTGATTTGCAACGTTTTAAAGCAACTTTAGAATCTCCGGTTCAGCAAAAACAATATGCGCTTTATCAAATGGGGATTTTGGTGTGGTTAACACAAACTACAACGGGGGACTTAGATGAATTAAACTTAATTCGTTTGGACCATTTGTTATTTCAAGAAATTACACACCGCGGTATAAACTATTTGTCTGAAAAACAACCATTTTATCAAGAGGATTTCTTATGGCATTTGCAACAACGCATGGCACAAAGTAATATTTTAATTATCAATCATGCGTTTTTAGCTCAAGAAACTCAACGCAGCCAGCCATTGTTGCCTGAAAGTCGCTATTTACTTATTGATGAAGCGCATCATTTGCCAGAAACGATGGAGAAAGTATCTCAAAATTATCTTGATACTTCTGCATTTCAACGAAAAGTTCAACAATTTCATGAAGACGAGCAACTATTCGATCAGATTGAGGCGATGCTAAAAAATGATACAGAAAGTTTGCGCTTGTTTTCGTTATATCAAGAAGAACTACAAGCAATTATTGATGGCCAAGAAGATTTGTTTTTTGAATGGTTTACCGACTGGCCCTTACAAGAAGAGGTCATTTTACAAGTAGAACAGCGGCAAAATTTGTCACTAACTGTCGAAAAAAACATTGAGCGATTATTATTGTATTATCAAGAATTACTTAGTATTCAATCGCAGTTAAATGACTATTTAAATACGATTAGCGACGCTTGGTTAGATCGCCAGCGGGTCTATTTTGGTGAATTTCTTTCTTTTTATGAAGAAATGCAGACACAAGCTGCATTTATGAAAGATTGGCTAACAAATTGGTCTTCTTCTTATGTCCATTGGTTGTATTTATATGGAAATAGAAAGACCGCCCGTTTGCAATTAATTGACTTTCAAGCAGCCGTTTTACCGAATACGAGTTGGTATGAACGATATGAAAAGATTGTCTATTTAGGTGGTACTTTGAAGGTTCCTAAAAATAGAAATTATTTTGCAAAAAAATTAGGAATCCCCGACGCTCCATTAAAAGTTATCCCGCAAACCTATAACTACGAGCAACAAGCTAAGCTTCTCATTACAAGTGATGATGTGAAAATCAATGAATTAGGTAATAAAGAATATGCAGATTATATAGCAAAAAATTTAACCATTCTTTTGGAAGATACAACAAAACCTGCCCTAGTTTTATTTACCTCTCATGAGATCTTGCAAAAAGTTTACAAAAAAATGCATCAGCATTTTTTAAGTAAGGGACGAGAAATTCTTGCCCAAGGCATGGGAGGGAGTAAAGAAAAGCTGCTTAAGCGATTTATTCAATCCAAAGAATCCATTCTATTTGGTGCAGATAGTTTTTGGGAAGGGGTGGATTTGCCAGGAGACGCCTTACAGCTATTAATTGTTACGCGCTTGCCTTTTGAAAATCCCAATCGGCCACTCATTCGAGCAAGAAATTATTATTTAAATGAACAAGGAGTGGATTCTTTTTCACAAGAAAGCCTTCCTAAGGCAGCTTTGAAATTAAGGCAAGGCTTAGGAAGACTGATTCGATCCGAAAAAGATAAAGGGTTAATGATTTTATTTGATCGGCGATTTGTAACGAAAAGTTATGGAAAACGTTTGGAAAAAGCCTTACCGAAAGAGTTACCTGTGCAAGAGGCAACAATATATGAGATGAAACAGCTTATAGAAGAATTTTTACAAAACCCATAATTTTCATAAAAAAATGGTACAGTTTTCATGCAACTTTTTGTATAATAGGAACTAGTTCAAAGAAAGGGTGCGTGTAAAGTGCCAGATAACGACAAAAGAGAAAAATACAAAGTTACTGCTTTGTTTGCCATTAGTATGGTTTTACTTTTCATTATTTTCTTTTCTATTATCTTTTATATTCGCGCGTCACGACCGATGCGGCAAGCTAGGCAAGAAGCCGAAGAAATTGCTGAAGAGTATGCCAATATTGATACAGTGGATGATTTTTATTGGTTTACGCGTGAAGAAACTTATTTTACCGTTATGGGAAGAGATGAAGATGATAGAGCACTAGCTGTGATTGTCCCTCAATCTGGAGATAGAGTTACAGTAGAAGAGCAAAGTGAAGGACTGAGTGAGCAAGAAGCCAGACAAGCAGTACTCCAAGAACACGAGAATGAAACAGTTGAAAAAGCTAGTTTAGGGATGGTAGATGATACCCCAGTCTGGGAAGTAGTGACGACCGATAACAATGAAGATACTGTAGGGAGTAATTATTACTTATTACAATTCCAAGACGGAGAAGAAGTTAAAACACTTCGTGACATCTAGCTTGTAAATAGAAAGGATGTAAGCAAATGCAATTTTCAAAACGATCTAGAAATTTAGAGCCTTCTGTCACTTTAGGAGCTTCAGAAAAGGCAAAACAATTAAAGGCCCAAGGAGCAGATGTTTTAAGTCTAACGGTAGGAGAGCCGGATTTTACAACACCTGTTCATATACAAGAAGCAGCAATTGAGGCAATTCGTTCAGGCCAAACGAGTTTTTATACACCAACTTCTGGAATTCCTCAATTAAAACAAGCTATTGTTGCTTATTTAAAACAATACTATGGATTGACTTATGATACATCTGAAACAATGGTGACAGATGGGGCGAAATTTGCGCTTTATACCTTATTTCAAGCGATTTTAGATCCAGATGATGAAGTGATTATTCCTGTCCCTTATTGGGTGAGTTATGGCGAACAAGTAAAATTAGCAGCAGGTACACCGATTTTTGTCGAAGGAAAAGAAGAAAATCAATTTAAGATTACAGCTGAACAATTAGAAGCAGCAACTACAGAGCACACGAAAGCACTGATTTTAAATTCCCCTTCCAATCCAACCGGAATGATCTATAGTAAAGAAGAACTTGAAGCTATCGGTGAATGGGCCGTTAAACATGATATTTTAATTGTTTCTGATGATATTTATGGACGGCTAGTTTATGATGACAATGTCTTTACACCTATAGCAACAATTTCAGAAAAAATTCGTCGACAAACATTAATTGTTAATGGCGTTTCTAAATCTTATTCCATGACAGGTTGGCGTATCGGATTTGTCGCTGGAAATAAAGAGTTGATCCAAGCAATGTCAGATATTGCCTCTCAATCAACAAGTAATCCTGCAGCGGTTAGTCAATTTGCAGCAGCAGAAGCTTTGAATGGTCCCCAAGATTCTGTGGAAGAAATGCGTAAAGCTTTTGAAGAACGAATGAAACGTATTTATCCGTTATTGTTAGAAATTCCTGGGGTTAAATTGCAAAAACCGCAAGGCGCATTTTATTTCTTTCCTAATGTAAAAGAAACAATGGAACTATGTGGTTATGACAATGTGACTGAATTTTGCGATGCATTGTTAAATGAAGCGCATGTTGCAACAGTTACGGGCCAAGGATTTGGTTCTAATGAAAATATTCGCATTAGCTATGCAACAGATATGCGAACTCTAGAAGAGATGGTAAAACGCATAAAAGAATTCGTAGAGAAAAAAAGGAAAAAGTAGAAAAAAGCGAGAATGTTAGGTTATAGAATGGAGAGACACAGTTGGAAAAAATTCAAATTATTGATGCTAATAAACATGTAGGAGAAGTTGTAAAAATTGGCGCTTGGGTAGCTAACAAACGTTCCAGTGGGAAGATTGCGTTTTTACAATTGCGTGATGGAACAGCTTACTTCCAAGGAGTTGTAGTAAAAAATGATGTTACAGAAGAAACGTTTCACTTAGCTAAAGAACTACCTCAAGAAACGTCTGTTTGGGTTACTGGAGAAATACGGGAAGATAGTCGTTCGAAATTTGGCTATGAACTTGGGGTGCAAGATATTGAGGTTGTTGGAGAAAGTCATGACTATCCAATAACGCCTAAAGAACACGGCACAGAATTTCTAATGGACCACCGTCATTTGTGGTTACGTTCTTCTAGACAACACGCTATTATGCAGGTTCGTAACGAAGTTATTCGTGCCACTTACGAATTTTTTAATTCTCGGCACTTTACAAAAGTAGATCCGCCAATTTTAACTGGATCTGCTCCAGAAGGAACAACAGATTTATTCGAAACGAACTATTTTGACCAAAAAGCTTATTTATCTCAATCAGGACAACTTTATATGGAAGCTGCCGCAATGGCTTTTGGGAAAGTTTTTTCCTTTGGGCCAACTTTTCGGGCAGAAAAATCTAAAACTCGTCGTCACTTGATTGAGTTTTGGATGATGGAACCAGAAATGGCTTTTATGCATCAAGAAGAAAGCTTACAAATTCAAGAAGAATACGTCGCATTTTTAGTACAAAACTTATTGGATAATTGCGATTATGCCTTACACGTATTAGAACGTGACCGAACCGTATTAGAAAAATATACAAAATTACCTTATCCACGTATTTCATATGATGATGCCGTGACGCTATTACAAGAAAATGGATTTGACGATATTGAGTGGGGAGAAGATTTCGGTGCACCGCACGAAACCTTTATTGCCAATTCGTTTGATCAACCCGTTTTCATTCTAAATTATCCAAAAGACACGAAGCCCTTTTATATGAAACCTCATCCGACAAGAGAGGACATTGTGATCTGTGCTGATTTGATCGCTCCAGAAGGATACGGGGAAATCATTGGTGGTTCAGAACGAGCTACTGATTATAATTATTTATTAGAACAAATTAGAAACCATGGCCTAGATGAAAATGAGTACTCTTGGTATTTGGATCTTCGTAGATATGGTTCTGTTCCCCATGCTGGCTTTGGCTTAGGGTTAGAAAGAGCAGTTACATGGTTAGCTGGAATTGAACATGTACGAGAAGCCATTCCATTCCCACGTTTGTTGAATCGAATTTATCCGTAAAAGCAACAGACAACTTTTTTAAGTTGTCTGTTTTTTTGAATTGGTATATTTCATAGACAAAAAGGTAATACTGTAATATAATTGATTTTAATAGTATTGTTACTGAAATAGGGAAAATTGGTATATATGAGGTGGAAAATTGAAATATTTTACTTTATCTACTTGTACGTTTGTTGCATACGTGTTATGTATATAGTATAGTAATAATTTTGTAAGGGTTTTAATAGAGGAGGTAAATTTAATGAATCAAGTGGAAGCTATCCAAGTGGGAGAACGGTATAAAGTACAACCAAGTTATTTCCATCGTCCTTTTATTGGTAGGGTAAATGATGTAAGCGGCTCGACTATTGTTTTTGAAGTAGAAAATTTTGAACTATGTGATCAAGAGAAGATAGAGGCCAGCCGACTAATCACTGTGGAGTTTGCAGATGTGAAGCATTCGATGATTAATAATTATTTCTTTAGCTGAAAATAAGTTAATAAAAAGTGTCAAAATTTTATTTCGATAAATTTTGACACTTTTTTTTAGTTTTGGTAGTAAATAAATTTAAAAAAAATAGAAATTTATTTTTCAATCTTTAATGAACGTTTCCTTTTTCATTGTTTTCAGGTAAAATAATAAGGTATGGAACAGGAGGCATATTTGTGAGTACCCCACTTGTTTTAGCAAGCAAAGAATTTTATTTAATGTTGGTTCAATTGGCTAGTAAGAGAACTAAAAAAAAGAACGACAGGATTATTTTCTTACTTAGCTTTCCAGAGAGTAGCCAAATGACTTTACAATTGTTATACAAACATTTTCCAGAAAAATTGGTTATTTGTTATGCTAAAAATGCGAAAGACCTAGCTGAGTTTTATGAAAATAAAGGCTGTCCAATTTATTGTATTGATACCTTTTCTGTATTGATAAAAGACATTGTGCCGCTTGTTTCTAGTAGTAAGCTAGTTTTTTGTGATAACTATTTTGCTTTCTTAGCTCGTATTACATTCAATAATAAAGCTAGTGTAGTGCAATTGTGGCATGCAAATGGTGCTATTAAATTATTTGGACTTGCAGCGAAGTATACTAAAAATGTAACAAAAAGAGATCGAGAAAGATACATCGAGGTTTATAATAAGTTTACGCATTACGTTGTGAGTTCGCAAAAAATGGCAGACGTTTTTGCGAAAAATTATCGACAAGCAATTAATGAACTACCTTTTGGTTATTTACCTACAGATCTTTTTTTTGATCAAGAATGGTTACATAGGGCAAAAAAACAATTTAAACATAATTTTCCTACTAATAAAAAAATTGCATTGTATGTTCCAACTTATCGTGAACATCAATCAGAAGTACCCTTGGATTTTTCCTCTTTGAAAAGACAATTAAACGATGAATGGTTGGTTATGGTAAAGCCACACCCTCATGATAAAGAGCTTTATCAAAAAGTGAAAGATATAGATGGAATCATTTCTGATTTTAAAGAGATGGATTTAGCTCAAATCTTACCTTCAGTAGATTGTTTAATTACGGACTATTCTTCTATTCCTTTCGAGTATTCCCTAGCTAACCCTAATGGAAAAATGGTCTTTTTTTGTTATGATTACGAGGAGTATAAGAAAGAAGTAGGTATTGAAGAAGGGTTTCAATATTGGGCACCTGGAAAAATAGTAAAGAAACAAAATGAGTTGGTTTCAGCAATCCAAGCTCCTTCAGAGGAGGGCTTTGAAACTTTCAATCAAATGTGGAATGAATATGCGCATGGAAGTGCTCGCGAACAATTGTTAAAGTGGGTGAAAAACGTATATGATAACTGAAGAAATTATGGGATTTCCTGTGGATGTGATTACTTATAACGAAATTATTAAAGACTTGCCAGAGTATTTACAAAGTGATAAAAAGATGAGCGCTATTAGCGTGAATCCACAAATTATTGTCGAAGGACAGAACCGCTCGGAGATCTATGAATTTATTAAAAAAAGTACACATCGGATTCCTGATGGCATAGGTATTGTATTGGTTTCAAAGCTACTAGGCGGGCAAATTAAAGAACGCGTAGCAGGTATTGAATTAATGTACCGGTTCTTAGAATATGCGAATACATATAAGAAAAGTATTTTTTTATACGGAGCCAAACCTGAAGTTGTTGCTGATGCTGCGGAAAAAATCCAAAATGATTATCCAAACTTAATACTAAGTGGTAGAATCGATGGGTATACAGATTTATCAGAAACTGAAATTATTGAAAAAATTAACTATAGCAAGCCAGATTTTCTATTTGTAGCACTGGGTTTTCCTAAGCAAGAAGAGTGGTTAGCAAGAAATATCCCCCAATTAGATGCTTCTGTATTTCAGGATGTTGGGGGAAGCTTTGATGTATTTAGTGGACATGTTAAACGTGCGCCTCAATTTTTTATTGATGTCCATTTAGAGTGGTTGTACCGATCGTTAACTGATCGTAAAAGGTTTAAACGGATTTTACAACTACCTATATTTGTAATTAAAAGTTTATTTTGGAAGGTTCGTACAAGAAATGATAAAAAGAGTTCTTAGTAAAATATATAAAATCATTTTTAATTTTTCTGCCACAGTTTTTCCCATACAAAAAGGGATGGTTTTATTAGAAACATTCAATGGGAAATTACCATCAGATAACCCTTACGCCATTTATCAGGAACTAATCAAGAAGATGGAAAAGAAGAATTTATATTGGGGAATAAAAAAAGAGAACATGAGGGAAGCAAAAGAAAAATATCCTGATTTGAATCTTGTCCCTCGTTTCTCAGTCAAGTGGCTATGGCTTACTACTCGAGCCAATTTTTGGATATTTAATTCACGCATGCCTAACTGGTTAAAGAAAAACAAAGATACAGTTTACATCCAAACTTGGCATGGAACGCCTTTGAAAAAATTAGGGGCTGATATACAAGAAGTAGCGATGCCAGGTACTGACACAGAAAAGTATAAAAATAACTTTATTGTTGAAGCTAAGCGTTGGGATTATTTAGTCGCTCCTAATGAGTATTCTGAAAAAATCTTTAAACAAGCTTTTCAATTTCAAAATAATGTATTGGAAATTGGCTACCCAAGAAATGATGAGTTAGTTAATAATAAAGACAATAAGCAGTTACGAAATGAATTAAAGCAAAAGATTATTGGCAAGGAAAGTGGTCGTGTCATTCTTTATGCCCCTACTTGGCGTGATGATTATTTTATTAAAAAAGGTAGCTATAAATTCTTTATGCCTTTTGATCTAGAGAAAATAACCCAATGTTTAGGAAAAGAGGACACGGTAGTTATTCGCCCCCATTACTTAGTTGGTGACTCAATTAATATTGAAGGCTACGAAGATCAGATCAAAATTTGCATGAATGAACCTATTAATGAGCTATATTTGATTAGCGATTTATTGATTACGGACTATTCTTCCGTAATGTTTGATTTTGCGATATTACAACGACCTATGTTATTTTATCCTTATGATATAGAACATTATAAAGAAAAACTTCGAGGATTTTATCTGGATTATAATGAAGTCCCTGGACCAATCGCACAAAATGAAAAAGATTTTTATCAATTTATTCAAGAATTTATGTCGTATGGTAAATTTTCGCAATATGAAGATAAGGTACATGCATTTGAGCAAAGGTTTTGTCAGTGGGAGAAGGGAAGAGCCTCTCAAGAAGTTAGCCAGCTGATAGATAAAGAGGTTGAGCTAGAAATTAAATAAAAAGTGAACATTTTTTATTTCAATAAGGTGTAATTGATTTGTTTTATACTAATATAGCTAAAAAGTAGTTACTCAAAGTTAGTAATATATAATTTTGAGTAGCTATTTTTAGAAAAAGTAGAGCAAAAAGGAGATTGTGTGAGTGGAATATAATAGACGACTTAGGAGTTTCTATAATTTTCTATTTTTAAAAGTTAATATGAACATTGAATTGGAGTAATTTTTGTTGTAGAGTTAGCAATGTATTTGCTTTTTTGTAACTACGGTTATGAAATTGTTTATTATTTTATTTACTAATTAGAGTTTTAAGAATGTAATTAAGCAGTGATTGATAATTAGGGGTTTATGTATATTTGGAGGCCAAGGAAGTGAAACAAAGAATTAAATTGTTAACAACACATGATGAAAAAGTTATAATCGAAAATCCAGAGCAACTAGTAAATCCTGAGGCTTTTCTTCTAAGTAAGGGAAAAGATAAAATTGATATTGAACTTATATCTCAGACGGGAAATTTAATCTTAAAAAATCCAAAAAAGAAGATGGAACCTGGAACCGACTACTTTTTGTATATCAATAATCAGTTAAAAGCAAGCGAACAAAATATAATTTTTAGTTTGAATAATCTAAGTATTGAAGGCGATACTGGTTCTATTATTTTTAGAAAACATGAAAATACTACTTTCCCTAAAAATCTTGATTATGTATTAGAAGGCGATATGCCTGTTCAAACGGTGAATTTTGTAGAAGAAAATCTTTTATTAAATTTATACAATAATGATTTAACGAAAAAAAATACTGAAAACTGTTTCTTAGTAAATGAAGAAACAGATGAAAAAAAGGAGCTTTCCTTTTATTTTCTTGAAAATACGCTTTCAATTAGCTTGCCTCTAACTTTACCTAAGGGTCATTGGCAAATGAAAATTCTCTATAGAATTGGTGATGTTTATTTATTGGATAATGTAGTTGAAGGAAGCCCTATATATTATAATAAATCATCGTTTATTGGTTACATGGGAGAATATCAAGGAAGATATCAAGGAATTTATTTCAACAAGAATCAGCTTATAATATGTTCACTTAGTATTGAAGAGTTTTTTAAAGAATTACCAATTGAAGAAAGAACAGATATAATAGTAGATCAAGTTATTACTCATGAAGCTCCCGAAAAAGGACTGGAATTACATATAATCGATAAGCAATTTAATTTAAGTCTGTTAGCAGAAATTGTTTTTGTTTCAAGAAAAGGCAAAAAACGTGTAAGAATTCCTACTGTTAAATTAATGAATGGAAATATATTTGTACCTTTTACTGCGGCAACTATGGAAGAAGTTGGAAAGAACCGATGGGACTTAGAAGGCTGGTCTGTCAGTGGGAATAAGACAAAAGCTGGAAGACTACAAGTGCTGAGAGATTCTAACGCAAAGTTCACTTATTTAAATTATTCTATTGACGATTATGCGGTTATGGCTTATACGACAAAGAACAATTATATTGCAATATTAAAATCCTCTGGTTCTTCTGTGCTTAGAGAAAAATATAAAATAAAAACTAAAATGACGGATATTACTAAGCAGGAAAAGAAAGGCTTTATAATAACTCTTCAAGTAAAAAAAGTTGGAAATATATTTGTAAAAAATATTCTATTGAAGTTAAGGTCACAAGATGTAACGAAAACTATTAAAACTAATGACACGGAAGTAGAGTTAATTCAAAATAGTAGATATTCAGTTAAGGGATCCTTTTTTATGGACTGGAATAAAAGTTTTTTCCCATTATATTGGGACATTTTTATAATAGTTGAAAATGAGGAAGGAAATGAGGAAGAAGTAAAAGTAACGGGAGCAACTAACAAATTAAAAAAGAAAATAAATAAAGACTATTTCAAAAATGCGATTTATACTGAGGATAAGATACTTTATCCTTATGTAACACTGAAGAATGACATAGCGTTTATGATGCGTGAAAAAGAGTATTACGAGAACAAAACAAATAAAATTAAAGAAAAATTAGCTTATATAACATATTTGTTGATGAAGCCATTTTATTACAGAAATAAAGATATTTGGTTAGGCTTTGAGAAATTTTCTTCTACAGCTCAAGATAATGGCTATGCATTTTTCCAATACGTTGATGATAATAAATTGCATGATCATTTCTATTTTATACTAGACAAACATTCTTCTGACTATAATGAAGTTAAAAAGAGTAGTAATAAAGTCATTCCTTTTATGTCATTTAGGTATCTCCTGTTAGTTTATGCAAGTAATCTATTGGTATCTTCAGAGAATAAACGACATGTATATAATTTACATATACGGTCGGGAATTGTACCTAGAAAAATTGCTAATAAAAAAAGTGTATTTCTTCAACATGGAGTTACGGCATTAAAACAATCTAATGTCTTTAAAAAATCAAAAGGAAGAGGTAATTTTAGTTTAGTTATTGCAACTTCTGATTTAGAAAAAGAAATTATTCATCAAAATTGGAAATACGAATTAAATGAAATTGCTGTAACAGGATTTGCTAGGTGGGATAAACTATTTGATAAGTCAAAACTCAGAAATCAAAAAAAGATTTTTGTTATGCCAACCTGGAGAACTTGGATGGAAGGTATGCCTATAGATGAGTTTAAGGAGACAGATTATTATAATAATTATATCAACTTTTTAAAGTCAAATAAGCTGGAAGCGATCCTTGAAAAGGAAAATTTACAACTGGTTTTCTTTCTACATCCCAAATTTAAACAGTATATTTCTGAATTCCAACTAGATAGTAGCCGAATTATTTTAAAGGAGTTTCAAAATATTAAAGTAAATGAAGAAATTATGGAAGCATCTTTAATGATTAGTGATTATTCTTCTGTAACTTGGGATATGTTTTTCATGAAGAAACCAGTGTTATTTTATCAATTTGACTATGAAAAATATGAACGTTTTGAAGGAAGTTATATAGATATGGAAACACAATTATTTGGTGAGCGTGCATTTAATAAAGAAGAACTTATTCAGTTGATACAAGAATACGCAGAGAATAGTTTTCAATTAAAGTTTTATTATGAAAAACTACATGAAGAGTATTTTAAGTATGCTGATCATAATAATTCAGAAAGAATTTTTGATGTAGTTAAAGAGTTAAATTAGGAGGAAAATATGGGTCTTATTAAAGTAAAATTTCCTGATGGAAATAATATATTTTCTGTAGAATCACCAGAAGCTGAACAAATAGAAAATGTAAAGATTAGTAATAAAAGTGTTTCATTTGATAAATCCGTATCGGAAGATGGTTGTACGGAAATATCATTAAATCTTGATGAGGTTTTTCCCTCAGGTATTTTTTTCAACTTAACTTTTTTTGATTTAGAAGAGCACAAGATTAATATAAAAACAAATACAGAAGGGATAGGTTCTTTTTTTGGAGCAGTACAAGGAGTTTTTAAATTAGAAAATAATCAGGTACAATTGAAATTTCTACATTTTAATGATCTTTTTGAACAAGTAGTAGATGCTCCAATTTTACAAGTGAAAAACTTATACGATTATACAAACCAAGCACTGAACAGAAAGGCAATAGATGATAGTTCTGAGTTATTAGTTATTTCTATACAAGAAGATACCTCAGTTAATCATATTGTTCCTTTAACTTATGAGAAAGACAAAATATTTATTTCTACAAAATATTTAACCGGGCTTTTTGACATAAAGGTTATTTTATTAAAGAATGAGCATATTTTTTTAATTTCGCCTACTTTTACAGTTACAAATGAGGATTGTATATTCATAAGTCAAACACAAAAATATTTAGGTGCTTGGGATAACGAAATAAAGTATGAAAGCACTAAAGAAGGTCAGCTATCATTTCATGTTGAAGGTGATACAGATATAAAACAAATTCTCCTGTTGACTGATAATATGTTAGCAGAACTACATAGGGTAGATGTTTCTAAGACATTTTTAGTGTCTAACTTTCTTTCTGAAAATATGAGGACAGCTTATTTATTACTACAAAACTCTCAAGGCTTTTATATAAAGAATCTTGAGGGCATTATTATAAATGGAGAGAAGATTGCTTCGTATTTCGTTGATATAACCAAGTATAACTTTAATAAAAACCATTTAAAAAACACTGTACCTTTATCTGTAAAGAATATTGCCATTAAAGGAACCACTTTACAGTTTTCTTTAGATACGGAAGAAAGTTATATTGAAAGTGAGACTCCTTTTTTGTTAATTAAACAAAGGAATAAAGGGATGATCTATTATATTCATGGAACAAGGTTAGATACCGATTTATATTTTGATTTTTATTATTTATTAGAAGAGTTTGAAAATAAAAATGGTTTAAGATGGGATATCTATTTAATAAACGACCCTAAAAGTACAGTGAGTTATCAACTTGGTCTATTTACAGAAACTATTTTGAAAAAGCCAAAAAGGTTTTTCCCTCCTTTTAAACAAGAATTTGAAAATAATTCAACCTACAAGAGATATACGAGGGTTTATATTACTGTAAATAATGAATTAGCTTTAGTAAAAAATAATATTTCTAACCTCATAAAAGAAGAATTTAAGCTAAAGCCTAAGGTTGTTGATTTTACTATGAAAAGAAATATAGTTAATTTACAGATAGATGTAATTTCGCCTTATATCCAAGATATAAAGTTGGATTCTCTACAACTTATTCAAAGAAATAAAGATAGTTTAAATGTGAGAAATTTCCCTATAAAACAAAATAATACTTCTATTGGTAAAAAAACTATAGAAAGCACAATTAATCTCGAAACTGCTAATTTGGGACCTTTATATTGGGATCTATATGTCACAATTATAAGCAATGGAAAACCCCTTTTTGTAAAAGTAAGTTCTATTAAAAAAGAGATTGGATGGGATATTAACCAAACAATTTCTAAGTACCAATATAGTATTAATAATACAAATATAATATATCCGTATATAACATTATCGAATGAACTTTCATTTACTTATCGTGAAAGAGAGTTTTACGAAAACCGTTATTATTTACTCAAAGAAAATTTAGCATATTTGTTTGTGCAACTTTTTTATAAAAATTTCTCTAAAAGGGAAATTTGGCTAGCTTTTGAAAAGCTCGCTGTTTCTGCGCATGATAGTGGCTATTATTTTTTTGATTATGTATATAAAAACAAAAAACATGACGATTTTTATTATATCATTCAAAAAGACTCTCCAGAGCTGAAAAATTTAGCTGATAAAAAAGATAAAGTCGTTTATTTTATGTCATTCAAATATTTTGTTTATATGTTTGCTGCAAAACTGTTAGTTTCTTCAGACACAAAGCGTAATAGTTATAACTTAAAATTAAAAAAGAGTAAACTTGCAAAAGTACTTACAAATAAAAATTTAGTATATTTACAACATGGAGTTAATGGTCTAAAACGTGTGCCTGATTTTCATAAAAATAGAGGGGTTTTTGACTTAGTTATCGCTCCTTCGGAATTTGAAAAACAAATGATAACTGAAAAATGGGGCTACGATGAAACAGAAGTTGCCGTTACTGGGCTAGCAAGATGGGATGGCTTAGTAGATAAGACAGATGAGGTTTCTTACAGACAGATTTTCTTAATGCCTACATGGAGAACATGGATGGATAGTATGGATAGAGAACAGTTTGTTGAAAGTGAATACTTCCAAAAGTATAATGAACTTCTTTCTTCAGAAAGGCTTCACAAACTTTTGGAAGAATATAATGTGAAAATCAAGTTTTTCTTACACCCCAAATTTCGTGATTATATTGATTTATTTGATAGTAAATCACCAAATATAGAAAAGTTTGGTTTTTTAGAAACCTCAATAGATGAAATGATTATGAAAAGCTCATTAATGATATCTGATTATTCAAGTGTTATATGGGAAATGTTTTACTTAAAAAAACCATGCGTCTTTTTTCATTTCGATAAGAATAAATACTTAGAATATGAAGGTTCATATATGAATTTTGATACAGATCTATTTGGCGATGTTGCTTATAAAACTTCAGACTTAATTGATATTATTGAAGGTTATATTCAAAATGGGTTTAAGGAAAAGAATAAGTACGCTAAAATGAGAAATGATTATTTCACTTTTATGGATAAACATAATTCAGAACGTATTTATGAAGCTATAGAAGAAAACAGGGATTGGCTTATTAATGATTCATTAAAAATACCTAAATTTAAAGTTAGTCATCTTGTACCTTATGGTGTAAGAAGAAAATTACTTAATTGGAAACGCAAAATTTTAACATGATAAGTAATTAAAATGATGTGTTTAACCTTACAACTAGGAGACGAAAAATGAAACAAACTAGGAATTTATTTTACTTAGCAAACTCATTTAGTGAAGACTCAGGTGGAAGAACTCAAGCAACTTTTACAAGAGCAAAAATGCTAACAGACTTTTCTGATAGTTCTTTTATTTTAACTTTTAATTTTAAAAGAGACTATGGAAAAATATATGACATTGTTAGAAAAAAAAGGAACATTCCCTTATCGGTTTCTTTTTTAAATATGTATGAATTTTATGCTGGAGAAGAATTATATAGAGGCCTTGAAACACAAAAAGTTATTTATGAAAAAGATCCAAAATATTCTTATGAGTATATTGAGAAAAAAAATGCATATAAGGTATACGATAATGGTATACAAGTACAATACGTTCAATTAGATGATGACGGCACTTGTGTATATAAAGATTTCTTCGATGATAAAAAAAGAAAACTAAAGAGAGAAACATACGATAGTTTAGGTAACATAAAATTGGTTTCTTATTTAGATGTAATAAATAAGAAAGCTCTTAGAAAAATTTATTATACAGGAAATGAGAGAGTATACCTTTATATTGATTACGATAGAGTGTCTTTTGATACAGTGCAATGTATAACCTTTGATAAAAATGGATACTTCTATAAAAAATTTACAAACGAAGAAGAAATGGCTAAATTTTGGCTTGCCGAGTTAAATTCAAGCTATCCAAATAGTATATTCTTTATTGAAGATCGGAAATTAGATAAATCAGTTATAAGTAATCCATATTCTACGGAAGAGTTTAAATCTGTTGCTGTAATTCATAGTAGTCATCTAAAAAAACCTTATAATTTTGGCGCTAAAATTAATCAATTTAATGGAGAACTATTAAAAGACACTTCTGATTGTTCCGCTGTGGTATTACTTACTAGACAACAATTAAAACATGTACAAAATCAGTTTGGTTTACAGCCTAATTTATATCACATTCCTCATGTTAAATTAGAACAAGAAAAGGAGTTCAATGTTAAAAAAAACATCTATAAGATTGTGGTTTTGTCAAGATTTGTAGAGATGAAAAGGATTATGGATATTTTAGAAGCGTTTAAATTAGCTGTTGAAAAGGTTGCTGATGTAAAATTAGAAATTTGGGGGTCAGGGCAAGAACAAGAAAAGTACCAAGAATTTATTGACGAAAACCATTTACAAAATTTTGTGTCTATAAAGGGTTATACAAATGAGCCTCGCAAAGTATTATATTCCGCTGGTTTATCAATCATTACTTCAAGGTATGAGGGTTTTGGTATGACTATATTAGAAAGCATGGCTAGTCAAACTCCAGTATTAGCTTATAATTTTAATTATGGACCGAAAGAATTGATAGATGACGATATAAACGGGTATATAGTCGAAAATGGGAATGTAGCCGAGCTAGCAAACCAAATCATTAAAGCGTATAAAGATAAAAATACTTTAAAAGAAATGGGAAAGGCGGCTAAAGAAAAAGCTTCTAAGTTTAATGTAGAAATAATTAAACAAGAATGGATAGAATTGATTAGAAAAATTGAAAATCAATCACCGAAAAATAATGACAGAATAATGAAACAAGTTATTTTGTTTTCAGAAATTACAAACATATATAAAGAAAAAAATGAGAACAATGTGGAATTGAATTTTACGATACAAAATGAATTATCAACTGGTACTCCGAATAAAAATTATTATCTTTATTTGTCTAATTATTATGATTTGGAAAAGATTGGGAATCGTTATTTTGAACTTAACGTTATAGAAAATAGCAAGGAAAACAGTGAAACTTTAAGTGGGACTTTAACAATAAGTAAAGTAGTTTATAATGAGCTGCAAGAAATGACACCTAAGTTTTTATTAGGCGTTGGAAATGCGGATAACTTCTATTTTGTAGAAACCATTTGTTCTTGTGATTTATAAAATTTTATTTTTGGTTTTTAAATCTAGTTAGCAAGCAACTTTAATAAATGGATGTAAAGTAAGTACCACTCCTCCTTTTTATAAAAAGGAGGAGTGGTACTTACTTTTTTTATCCGAATCTTATAATATTTTTTTAAAGTTTAAATCAAATTTCTTATATAATATTAAAAAAAAACACTTACCTAAAATTTCATGGTATAATCAATAAGAATCTAATAATTAAGAAAGGCTATGCGAAAGGGATTTGTGGATTATTTAAAAGGGTGGCTTAGCAAAAAGACTAATTTTATAGAAAATAAATAACAAATTAAATCATTAGCTTGAGGTGTAATTATGAATACAATAAATTCTTTAGAAGAAACTACAAGCTTAAAAGATAATTTTATTGTAACTGAAGAAGAAAATAATATTCAGTTTAAAGATTCCAAGATTATCTTTAAAGGCACAAATAATTATGTCTTTTTAGATAAAGACGCGCAATTAGTAGATACTACGATTACTTTCCATGGTAGTAACTCTGTATTGTATATAGAAAAGACCAGGAATAATAAAGTTCACTTAAAAGCTACATTATATAATCATTCTTTGGTGTTTTTTAATGAAGGATGTTCATTTAACAAACCTTTATTTCTAATTGCTTCTGAAGCCAAAGATATTATTGTTGGTAAAGATGTAATGTTTTCTTCGGGATGTTGGATCCGCAATTCTGATGTGCACTTGATATACGATGAATATCAAAGACGGATTAATGAAAGTAAAAGTATTCTTATAGGTGATCACGTATGGATAGGACAAAATGCTTCAATTTTAAAAGGTTCGTATATCGGCTCAGGAGCGGTTATAGGGCTTGGGTCCATCGTTGCTAAAAAAATACAATCTAACAGTATTAATGTAGGGAATCCGATTAAACGGATTAGAGAAAATGTTTTTTGGGATAGACAGTCTTCTCACTTCTTTACTGAAGAAGATACGAGACAACATGAATTTTATGAAACAGATTCTTCACAATATATATTTAAAGAAACAGATAATTTGGAAAAATGGTGGGAAAATATTACTGCAAAGCCTACCTTTACCAATCAATCTGAAGTTATGGGTTTTATAAAAAAAGTAACACACTTAAGACCGTTGGTTGTATTAGATTAATTAAATTAATCTTTGGTCCAAAATTCTTTATTCCTGAAGGGGAAATGACGATGAATAACTTAAGATACTTTGTAGAAGAAAATAAACTGATTCTTGCATTTACAAGTAATAAATCATCCTATGAATATACAGTTTCTCTAAAGCGTAGCGATAAGCAATTTGGTTTTCATCTTATAAATTATGAAGAATATGACGATTATAATCTTTATCAATTTGGTTGTTCTTTAACTTAGTTTGCTGAATTTTTACAGGAAAAAGAAAATTCAATGGTAAATTACGAAGACGATATAAATGAAGAAGAGGAAGAAGATCAAGAGAATAATGAGAAAACGTATAAATTTACTATTACAACGCAATATTTAAAATATAACAAAAAATTAGATACGATAAAGCGTGCGGAACATATCGTAAAATTGAATAAGAAAAAGTAGTCCTTGTTTAATTTGGACCATGTTTTTAATGAAGAAAATGATTTAATGTTTGTCCCTTACATTACAAAAAAAGGGGCTTTGGCTCTTTTAGTAAATAAAGAACTTGCGGATAGTCAATATTATCGAAGAAAGACGATTTCTAAAATTAAAGTTACAGAAAAAGAATTACATCTTCAGGGCAATTTGACTACTCGCTTTTTTGATATTGAGAGTGGAGAAATTCAATTAGTTGAAAGAGGTGGCGATCAGTCAATAAGTTTTCCTGTTTCAATTGTTCAAAATAAAAATCAAAAAGAGAACGCTTTTGCACGGAGACACCATTATGATTGGCATTTACCTATAGAAAAAATAAAATTGTATTTAGAAAATTTAGCCAAAAAAGAGGAATTAAGTATTGATTTCTTCTTTGTCTTATCATTAAAAGGAACGGATCAAGCCGTTAGGTTTCGGGTAGGGAACCCAAGGTTTTTGACAAATTATTTCATGAAGGGTGAAATGGCTATTTTTTCGGAGAAAGATAATCGTTGGCTTTCAGCTGTCCCTTATTTCACTTTGAAAGGCGTCAATCTTTCACTAACTTATAATCAATATGGAAAAGAAGCTTATGATTATTATCGGAAATATAAAAAGCATTGGAAGAGTGTAAAAAAGCAAGCAAAGAACCGTTCTGTGTGGATCATAGGGGAGCGTTCTTATAAAGCTCAAGATAACGGATACCATTTTTTCAAATATTTACGTACGAACCATCCAGAAATCGATGCCTATTATGTCATACAAAAGGACTCTCCTGAACGTAAACATGTTGCTCCGTTTGGAAATGTTATTGATTTTGGGTCTAAGGACCACTTTGAAAAAGTTATTCAAGCAGATTATATTTGTGGAACCCACCACCCGGATTCTTTGTATCCGATTCGTAGTAGAGAATATATTAAAAATATTTCAGCTAAAAAGATTTTTTTGCAGCATGGTGTTTTCGGAACAAAGAATATCGCTCCCATTTATGCAAAATGGGTGAATGAATTTTACACGGATCTATTTATTACAAGTTCAGAAAAAGAGCGGAAAATTGCTATGGTAGATATGGGATATCATGAGGAAGAAGTAGTGGCCACATGTTTAGCTCGTTTTGAAACATTATTTAAAAATGATCTTCCACTAAAACGGCAAGTTTTGATTATTCCTACTTGGCGAGATTGGATTACGAATAACCAAGTTTTTGAGGAAAGTGATTATTTTAAAAGGTATGAAGAACTACTCTTTGACCCGCGATTAAAAGAGTTTGCAGAAAAGTTTGATTTAGAATTGATTTTTTGCTTGCATCCGAATATGCAAGACTACGTGGGTTACTTTGAAAATGCACCTGTGACCGTGGTAAAACAAGGAGATCGAGATGTTCAAGATTTAATTAAAGAAAGTATGGTAATGCTTACAGATTATTCCAGTGTTGCATTTGACTTTAGTTTCTTGCACAAACCCGTTGTTTATTATCAATTTGATCGTAACCGATTTTTAGGCAAAAACCCTTCGCATTTGGATTTGGACAATGAGTTACCTGGAGACATTGCATTTGATGAGGATAAGGTTATTGAGTATTTATTTAAAATTGGTGAGGACAATTTTAAAATGGAGAATGAATATGTAGAAAAAGCTGATAAATTCATTATGTATCGTGATCGTTATTCAAATGAACGTATATTTAAAGCTATTCAAAATATTCCCCAACAAAATAAAATAAAGAAATTTCTTAGAGATGACCCATTAGCTCTAAAAGTCTTCTCCCGTTACAGACGTTCTAAGTACTATTTTCCTACCATGAAATTGTTTTATAAATTTTTAAGTCACTTTGGAAAAACAAATGATAGACAAATTGTATTTGAAAGTGGTGTAGGGAAAAGATATGAAGATAGCCCGCGTATGATTTATGAAAAAATGATAGAAAATCAGGAAGATTTTGATTATATCTGGATTATGAATAATAATGCACCCTTAAAAGCTAATCCTCAAACAAAAATTATAAAACGACTATCTCCTGATTATTATAAGTACCTAGCTACAAGTAAATATTGGGTAAATAATCAAAACTTTCCTACTTATTTAACAAAGCCGAAACAAACTCAGTATTTACAGACGTGGCATGGTACTCCTTTAAAGAAAATGCAACATGACCAAGATCAAATTGAAGGTAGAGATGAAGACTATCTGGCTCGTGTAACTCATGCAAAAAACCAATGGAGCGCGTTGGTGTCTCCTTCTTCCTACGCTACGCAGGCGTTTCGTTCTGCCTTTCAATATAATGGTCCAGTCTTAGAGCTAGGATATCCAAGAAATGATGTTTTTTATATGCCTAATTTAGATGAGAAAAGAGAAAGTATTCGTCGTAAATTGAATATTGATGAAGAGAAAAAAGTGATTCTTTATGCTCCTACTTTTCGTGATAATCAGAAAAAGGGGAAGAAGTTCACCATGAAAAATAAAATCAATTTTCGAATCTTTGAACGTCGCTTAGGAGAAGATTATGTTTTATTAATTAGAGAACATGTTGTAGTAGCTAGTAAGTTGATTATACCAGAAGAATTTCGACACAATATTATAAATGTGTCAAAATATCCGGACATTCAAGAACTAATGATAGCTTCTGATATGCTGGTTACAGATTATTCATCGGTTATGTTTGACTATGCGAATACAAATAAACCAATGTATTTTTACTGTTATGATTTGGATGAATATGGAGATATGCGTGGTTTCTATTTTGATTTAGAAGAACAAGCTCCAGGGCCAATTGTAAAAAACACATCAAATTTATTCAGATCAATTGCCAAAGAAGGGGAATATTGGGATAATTATGGAGAGAAATATCGAGCGTTTCAAAATCGTTTTGCACCTCTAGATGGACCTAATAGAGCAGAGAAGGTTTATAAAGCGTTTTTTAAAAGGTGATTAAAAGTCTTTTTAAAGTTTTTTAATCACCTTTTTATCCGAGAGTTTAAATGTGAATAGCAAAGGAGAATTATAAGTGGAAGTCTTGGAAAAAACAGAAATAAAAAATCAAGGGAAGTCGTACTCATCGAAGAAAAAGATTATTATTGTAGTCTTTATTTTCGCGCTAGTGTCTTTTTTAATGATATCACCTCAGCTTTACAAGCATAGTCTTATACTTGGTAACGATATGATGTTTCACTTTAATCGTTTTTATGAAGCTTATATGCAAATAAAGACGGGGGATTTTAACTATTTTCAATCCATTTTTAGTTTTGATCAATCCGGTAGAATTGTCAATGCACTTTACGGGCCTGATTTTGCTTATTTACAAGGATTATTAATGTTTTTGACAAAGAATTGGTTTCGCTATCAACTATTATCTTCTTTTCTTTGCTTTTTTATTGCTGGTATAGCTATGTTTTCTTTGACTAGAAAAACGAAAATGAACTATAAGCTTTCTGTATTTATTTCTTTGCTTTATATGAGTAGTTCAGTGATCTCTTATTACGCTTTGTCACAAAATATGACAAGCTGGGCCGCTGCCTTTCTTCCTTTTATATATATTCCAGCTATCAGAGTGGTCCAAAATTCCCAAAAGCCTATAAAACCTATAGAACTAGCTCTTGCAGTTACTAGCGTGGGATTTTTGCATAATTTGACACTATTTTTGGGAATCCTTTCAAGTGTCCCTTTTTATATTGTAGGTTTTGTTCGAACTAGTCATAAAAAAGAAATGATAAGAGATTTCTTTCTCGCTGTTTTACTGACAATTTTACTAAATATTAATACATTAATAGGTTTTGCAGAGGTTTATTTAACAAACCAACTTGTTTATCCCAATTTTTTTGAGGATGTTCTTTCTTATACAACTTATTTTGATATTGGTGATAATACTTATTCCAGTTTAGGACTCATTTTTTCTTGTGTTATGCTATTTCAAATCTTTTATTTGTTTATTAATTGGAAAAGTGTTTCTCTTTTGGAAAGACTACTTACAATTGTCGGTGCTATTTTCTTGCTGCTTTCTACGAACTTTTTACCATGGGAAGACATTTCCCAATATACCAATATGGTACAAATTATACAATTTCCAAGAAGATTTACTGTAGTCGCTTATGTGTTTCTTTTGATTGCTTTTGCTTTTACTTTAGAAAAAGGCATCAGAAATTTGGGGAATAAGCGGGAAAAAATGGTTTATCCCGTTTTATGTATGATTTCTTTTTTGATGATTGCTAATGTCAACTTGAAAGTGTTGCAAAGTGCTGAAGCTTGGGAAACAGATGATCCTACTGCAGCAGGAAATAATGGTGTTTGGACGACGACAGATGACCCGGACGAATTGCGGCAAGGATTTACTAGTGGGCAGTATGAGGATGTTTTTGAAGTGATAAAAAAACCTACCCCTGATTATCTACCTTTGTTAAATGGTACGACTCAAGAAGAGTTAGAAGAGCAAGGGGGGTATAATATGTATGATGAACAAGTTGTTAATAATGAACTTCGTGTGTCCAAAACAATTGATAATCACAATAATTTGGTTTTAACATGGGAAAGTAATGGGAATGAAGAAGAGACGTTACCAGCCGTTATTTATTCAAATAGTCAAATCAATTTTAATGGAAATCATTATACTTCAGAGCAGATATCAAAAACTACATTAGGCGCTCCTATTGTTCAATCGGAAAGTGGTACAAATCAATTTACGATTAGCTATGAACCATTGGTCAATACCGCTTTATTATTCGTAATAAAATTCTTTACTATAAGCTTACTCGTTATTTTGGCTTTTGTAAAAGGCATAAGAAAGTTTCTCAACGGTAAAAATTAAAACAGTGAATAAGACTTATATGGGATGATTCTTTATGAATAAAATTCTCATAGCTAAAAAGTGAATAAGAGTCGGTAAGGGGAGTTATTAATGGAAAATACGGATAACGTTGGGGTAGGCCGTAGAGTCACAAAAAAAAGAGAGAAACGAAAAGCAAAGAGCGGAAAAGATAACTTTTTCCTTTTGCTTGCCATTACTCTCTTTTATTTAGTCATTGCTTGGTTATTGGTTCTTTCTGGAGATGACTGGGCTTGGGGTGGAGATATTGGACAAGCCCGTTTGGAGAACCATTTTGACGAATATAACGGGCGGTATTTTGGTAATATTATTGAGATGATTATTACCCGAAGTATCTTTGCTCGACTGTTGATTTATTCATTTGTCAACACTGGAATTGTGTTTTTAATTAGAGAAATTTTGGATAGAAAAGTTGCCTATGTTTATTGTTTTTTATTGATTCTACTGTTATCTGTTAGTTTCTATAGCCAAACTTACGGCTGGTTAGCAGGATTTGCGAATTATAATACTTCAACTTTTCTATTTTTATTGATTATTTACTTCGTTCAAAAAAATAGGAATAGCTTTTTTTTATGTGGGAGCATTTTTGTTTTATCTTTGCTGACACAGCTTTTTATTGAGAATTTAACCATTGCTAGTATCTTAATCGCAGGTATTGGTTTAATAACAGCTATCATGTTAAATGAACAAATACTTCCTTATATCAGCTGGCTAGCGGGAGCGGTTGTCGGTGCGTTTATCATGTTTTCCAATAGCGCTTATCATATGGATAATAATATGCGGGGTTTTTCAAATGCTGATTTTCATACTTTTAATTCCACGCTATTAACGGAGTGGTCAGAATTATATGTTAAACATAATGCTTTGCTATTAGTTTTATTTAGCACCGCAATGTATTTATTGTCTAAAAACAAATCTTTAGAAAAATTATTGTTATTTTTTATACCATCTGGCTACTTTATGTTGCGTTATTTATTTAATATCTCTTGGCAACAACAGTCAATAGTGGTTTTAGTATTTGAATTACTTTTAATTATTAATTTCTTAGGGACACTAATCGTTGTCATTAGTCAGTCCCAGATCCCTTTTTCTAGTAAGCGTCGTTCGTTTAGTTATATTATTATTTCTTTATTATTAATTGCTCCCTTTCTGATTGTCAGGCCTTATGGCCCAAGAAATATTTTGACTTCTTATGTATTTTTAGGTCTAGCTTTATTTGAATTGCTGAGATACACAAAAATAGACTTTACTAGTCGATGGAGTAAAAAAATTGCGTTAATACTTGTAGCTTGCCTAACTCTTTTTTTTTCTTGATCTACATGGAATAAATAAATTTGAAGATAGCCAACGAATAGCTCAGTTAAAGCAAGAGGTGAATTCTGGCGAAGAAGAGGTAGAACTGAAACGTTTGCCATATGAATTTATAGGTCATGATTTAACACCACCAGATGGCAGTGTTCAAGGGGATCGGCAAAAAATGCATCATAATATTTCTTTAGATACAAGGTTTAATATTGTAAACTATCATGATTCTTCGTTAGATAGACTATTAGAAAACGAACAATGAAACATTATTTGTAATTTTTTATAGAATAATAGAAAGGAAAAAATTTAAAATAATAAAAAGATATCCTGAATGATTTATAAATTTTTCCAAGAATGATTCAATCATTGGTATGCTCATTTTTCTAAAAGTTTAGTTGCTTCACCTTCTGGGTGTACAAAAAGAACGCACTTCGTGTTATTGTAAAGTCGACAAAACATAACAATAAAGGAGTGCGTTCTTATGTCTATTACTTTACAACAAAATTCTCTTACATTCAATGAGCAAAAAGTCATCTCAATAGCCAACGACGGTGGTACCTTAACCAATGACGCGGGGCTCGTCTTACTTTCGGAGTTTCTAAATCAAATTCATTTTGATTCA
>NZ_AUIQ01000012.1 GCF_000423785.1 Tetragenococcus muriaticus DSM 15685
CCTTTTCGAATCCCTAGAAATTCATCTAAGGGATAACGAATGTCATTGGCTTGATTTTTCATTCGGCGACGAACATAGGTCACCGTGCCAAACAAAAAGGTGATGGTTCTTTCGCTTTTGCGGTCGACGCGAAAGCCTTCTTTCTTCCATTGGGCACAAATTTCTTCATCGAGCGTTTGAAAAGCTAGTTGGGTGATTGTCGCTATCAGTTGCGCAAAAAAAATCATCATGGCTCTTTCTCTTGCTAAAAAATTTCTTTCCTTCTTCATTACTTCCACTAAATCTGTTACAATAGAATCCATAAGAAACTGCCTTTATTCATTAGTGCCTGTCAGCCCAATGAATAGAGTAACGGTTTCTTTTTTATTCGTCTAGAGGAAACCTCAATAAATTTTACACTTAGTTAAGTCAAGTTCTTTTTGTGAGTCATTTAATTCTCTTTCATATAAGAGCAAATGCTCATCGTAACTATCAATCTTATTAGACAGCTGATTGATACTTTTATCAAGTTCTTCCCTTTTTTGGACTAAATTTTTTCTTTCTTTTTCCAAAATTTCCTTGCGCTTTTGTATTGTTTGATCGCCCTCTTGGAAAAGTTGGGTGTATGTTTTTAAAGACTCTACAGGAAGACCTACCTCCCTCATACACTTAATAAACTCAATCCAATTTATATCTATTTCAGAGTAATCACGAACACCACTACGGTCTCGATGAATAGGCGGGATTAACTTCATCATCTCATAATATCGAAGTGTTGATGGTGTTAGATTAAGTTTATCTGATACTTCGGAAATCTTCATTTATTGACCTCCTAAACTAATAAAAAAACCAATTTTAAAGCAGCTATAAAAACAAGTAAGCAATACTCAAACAGAAAATACCAAGTTCCATTTAAGTATTGCTTAGGTCAAATCACCAAAATAATGCTTGTCTTCTAATCATCAAAAATTTCTTTAGCTAGGCTGAATGCTGACCAAGCTTTAGGCCAACCAGTATAGAAAGCTAAATGCGTAATGACTTCCACGATTTCTTCTTTGGTTACCCCATTTTGTTTTGCCATGTTTAAATGCGCTTCTAATTGAGGCACCCCTTGGGTTAGTAGACTGGCTACAGTCACTAAACTCCGATCGCGAGGGGATAATTGTTCTTCTCGATCCCATACTTCACCAAATAGGACATCATCATTTAACGCCGCAAATTGAGGTGCAAAGTCTCCTAAATTGTCGCGTCCTGCCGTTTGTTTTGCCATAAATCCATTCCTCCTTTATTTCTTTTTAACATGCATCTTTTTATTTGTCTAACTGATCATAAATTTCATCAGAAACTGGTTCTAACCATTCGGGAGTGCCTGCTGTAATCGCAATATGTTCAAACCAGCTATCTTTGGTTGCGCCATGCCAATGCTTAACGCCGTCATGTGTCACAATCACATCGCCTGCTTGTAAGAATTGCGCTTCTTTTCCTTCTTCTTGATACCAACCTTCGCCACCGGTGACCAAAAGAATTTGATAACCATCGTGGTGAATGTGCCAGTTATTACGGCAACCAGGTTCAAAGGTCACATTGCCAACACCCACATTAACATCCGAATCTGTCACTAGAGGTTGCAAATAACTTTGTCCTACGAAATATTGCGCAAACGCTGTGTTTTTTTCGCCACTGGAAAAGATAATCCCATCTTTTACTTCTTCATTTTTTGCCATACTTTATCCCTCCATTTAATTTGTATTGAACAAGCCAGTTTTCAATTGCTATATCAACTCTAGACAGCCTAGACCCTCTATAAGGTAATCCTTTTTTAATAGTTGAATTTGGACATATGTTTTTTAGCTCAAATAGACTTCGACCAAATGCACTTCCCTCATGAGTACAAAAAGGATAAATGATTTGTTCCGAAAAATCATGATTTTCTAAAAAATGAGCGATGATTCTAGGAAATGAGCCGTCCCAATTAGGAAAACCAAGAAAAATTTCTTGCGAATTGTTTAAGACACTTTCATCGATAGGAAAATACTCAGGACGAAGTTCTTTTTCTCTCTCACTCTTAGCAACTTCTATCATTTCTTGATATTCTATCGGATAGCTTTTTTTAGGGACAATTTCCATTATTTCACCTTGAATTTTTTGGTGTAGCTTCTCAGCTAAAAATTCTGTATTTCCTTTTTCAAGATAAACAATTTCGCCATTTACAAAATTCTCATATTTTCTTGAAAAATAAACAATCACCGCCATCTGTGTTCACCAACCTAAAAAGCTATAAATTAAAAACTAATTTGTTCAAGTAACTTTAGCTTACAACTTTTGCGTTGTTTAGTCTAATGCTTAAGATGACACCCGGCATGCTTAAAAAGCATGCTTTATCTTTTCTAAAAAAGTGTCTATCGTAGGTGATAACATATTATTTTTGCGCCAAGCTAGCACACAGTTCGTTTTAATTTCTGGGAAAATGGGTAAAAATTTTAAAGTATTTAACATTCGATTTTTTACAGCGCCCTCAATGGTTAGAGCAAAACCAACTTTATTTTCTACTAAAGAAAAAACATTAAATATGAGATTGTAAGTCCCGATAATATTGAGCTGCTTATCTATGCCCGGCCAAGAAAAAAACATATTTTTAATAGCTGTTCTTGAAGGAATCATAAGCGGTAATCCGACTAAATCTTCTACATTAAGGTAATCTTGATTTGCTAAATAGGAATCCGTGGATACTAGTATTCCCCACCGTTCTTGTCTTGGGAAAATGATTTTTTCATACTTTTCTGTTGATATAGGTTCTAAAAGCAAGCCTAGATCCAACACCCCTTTGTCTAAACGCTCAAGTATATTATCTCCAGTACTACTAAAGATATCAAAATTCACTTGGGGATGCTCTGCAACCATTTCTTCTAAAAACATGGCTATAGTATCTGAATTCTCAGCCTCAACAGATCCAATAGAAATATTGCCACTTAATAGTTCTTGTGATTGATTTGCAAACTCTTGTTCTGTCTTATCGTGTATAGTTAAAATCTCTTCTGCTCTACGTTTAAGTAATATTCCGAATTTCGTCAAAAAAAGTTTATTATTTTCTCTAACAAATAGATCAGCGCCTAGATCCTCCTCTAGTTCTCTAATCTGTCTACTAAGGGTGGGTTGAGTAATATGTAACACTTTGGCAGCTTGTGTAATACTTTGCTCTTCAATAACTATTAAAAAATATCTCAACGTTCTTATTTCCATAAGCGCATCCCCTTGTTTGGTTTCTACAATTAATCATATATCAATTTCATAATTTTAGAAACTATAAATATCTAACCAAATAAAAATGGGAAGAATGAACTGCTTTTCCATTGTATATAACCTTTTCTATAGTGCAAACTAAATGACCACATATGCCAAAATAGCACAAAAATGAGTTCTTGCCAAAAAGCAAGCGAGCTGTTATTCTTTTTAAATACTAATTAATTAGGTTTCTTTATTATACGAAAACATTTGGAGGATAAATAATTGAGAATAGTCGTTTTAGCTGGTGGAAAAAGTGATGAGCATGATGTTTCGATGTCATCTGGAAGTATGATTGCTAACGCTTTGATTGCTAAAGGACATCAAGTACTTTTATTAGATTTATCGATGGATCTGCCTGATGTTTCAGATTTCGATACAGCTTACCAAAAATATAAAAAAGAGCAATATAGTGCAACGATTTTATCCACTTTTACAAAACAGCACGGCAAAGAAATCGGAGAAAATATTATCGAAATATGTCGTACAGCACAAATGACGTTTGTAGGCTTACATGGTGGCATAGGCGAAAATGGCAAATTAGCTGCATTATTCGATATTTATGATATTAAATATACCGGAACAGGCTATCAAGGCAGTTTACTAGCAATGAATAAACAAATTTCAAAAGAACTTTTGCGTTTTCATGGTTTTTTAACTGCTAACTGGAAAGTAATAACAAAAAATTATGAGCCTTCAACTATCAGCCTCCCTGCTGTCGTTAAACCGATAGATAATGGTTCTAGCATAGGTGTATCCCTAGTAAATCATTCGGACGATTTAAAAACAGCAGTAGAAGAAACATTAACCTATACGAATAATGGTAAACTTTTAATTGAAGATAAAATAGAAGGCAGAGAATTTTCAGTAGGGGTATTAGGAAAAAAAGTATTGCCCGTTATTGAAATTCGCCCTAAAAATGGGTTCTATGATTACACCAATAAATACCAACAAGGTTTAACTGAAGAAATAACACCCGCAGTTATTGCAAATGAAACAAAAATGAAGCTTCAGCATCTTGCAAAAGAAGTCCATGAACTCTTTTCATTAGAAGTATACTCACGAACGGATTTTCTCCTTTCAGACAGTGGAGATATTTTTATCATAGAAGCAAATTCTTTACCGGGAATGACGCCTACTAGTTTGTTCCCCCAAGAAGCACAGGCTGAAGGAATAGAGTACGAAGACTTGTGCCAAAAGATTATTGAATTGTCCATGCAGAAATCGTCATAGTTTTAGTCTTCAAAAAAACCAACGAACGTATTTAACAAAACATATGGTTCGTTGGTTTTTTGCTTCCACTATCTTTTTTTTGACAAAATTATTAAAAGCACACTTTTTCAATTTATTTCCGTATTTTTAACCCGCGATAACGATTCAACGCTGCACAAAATTCTTGTTTCCTTGGTAAGGCTAAATTACCTGGGTGTCCACTATAAGGAGAAATCGCATCTAACCCATTATCTTCAATATAGTTATACATCTGATCTGTCGCTTGAATGAGCGTCTTTTTTTCATCTAATATATGGTTTTGGAAGAAATCGATCATTCTAGCAATACAATTTGTCTGACTGTCGTCAACTAATTGCTCCAAACCAGAAATATCAATAGGATCGTGTCCATATAAAATTTTATGCCTTCCTTGTGCTTTTAAGCGTTGTTCTTTCCCCGAATGAGAAAAACTAGACTTTAAAGGAATTCTAGTAGGAATCCTACCAAATTCCTTCTGAGAAAATGCTTGTCTTTGATAACCTGTAGAATTTGCTATGGATTTAGCTGTATTTGTTACATCTTTTAGACAATATTCGTCCATCATAAGAATTTGATCAGCCACATCAAAATAATCTCCAGAACCACCTACTATAAGAATGGTAGAAACATTGAGTGTATCATATAGAGGCCTTACTTTATTCGTAAACGGGGTAATAGGTTCTTTTTCTGACGCTACTAATTCCTGCATGCGGCTATCTCGAATCATAAAGTTGGTAGCCGAAGTATCTTCATCGATCAATAGCAAAGAAGACTCTGCTTCTAAGGCTTCCACCACATTAGCAGCTTGCGAAGTGCTTCCACTAGCATTTTCCGTAGAAAATTGAGTCGTATCTTTTTTCCCAGGTAAATTATTAATAAACGCGCTAATATTAACCTTTTCTATACTTCGACCGTCTTCAGCACGTACTTTAACTGCATCCTGACGAGTAATAATCATTTCTCTTCCATCGCCTGCAATATGGTAATAACCCCCTCGTTCTAAAGCGTGTAATAGCGTAGATTTCCCATGAAAACCTCCCCCGACGATCAAACTAACACCTTCTGGAATGCCCATTCCAGTAATCGTTCGACCACTAGGCAAATGCATCTCAACAGTAAAATTTTCTGGACTCTTAAACACTACAGCATCTTTTAATGGCTTATCAGACACCCCACTACGACGTGGCAAAATCGAATCATTTGCTACAAAAGCTACCAAATTCCTGTGAGCTAATTCCTCTCTAATAAATACCTGGTCCAACATCAAGGTCACTTGTTGTTGTAAAGCCTTTTGATTCAAATTGCGATATAATAGAGACTGCTCAACGATTTGAGGTAATACATCCGTCAAAATACGGCTGGCTTCTTTCCCTAAAATTTTTCTACCAGCAGCTGGTAAGCCGACTTCAAAACGAGCTTCTATTTCATTTTCTTTAATTATTACAGAAGTTCGTTCCAAAATTTCTTGACCACAACGATCAATAAGAATCTTTCCGTTCGTACCAGACCCCTTAGTTTCCTTATTAAAAGGTTGAGCTTTTTCTCCAAATGTTCTTGTTAAAAAATCAGAAACAGCAATAGCTTTATCTTTAGTATCTAACCACTTAGCTGGAATACCTGCCGTTTCTCTTTTTATGTTTACTCGCATTTTAGATGGTGGCGCATAAGGATCAACTTGAATATGATCAACTGAAAGTTGAAAATTTCTAAACTGATAACTTCCTTGAAGCTTTTTATAAGCGCCATATTTTTGACCATCTAAAGATTTTAATAATCCTTCAAATTCTTTTGCGCTTTTCATGCAAAATCCCCTTCAAACTTTTTTCTTCATCATTTTAATAAAAATCTTTGTTCGATCCAAAAGCCTTGGTAGCCTGATCTTTTTATAATAGATAAAAATAACGAAACGATCAAAAGACCATTTCGTTATTTTTATCTATTATTCGTTCGAATTAGAATCGTTGCTACTATCTGAGTCGTCCTTTTGTTCGTCTACCTGTTTATTGATTTTTTCAGCTACTTTATCAGCAACTTCTTCTGCTTTATCTTTAGCTTTACCAAGACCTTGTTGCGCTTTGCCTTTGAGTTCTTCAGAACTATCGCCGGTTGCTTTTCCCTTAGCTTCGTTGAATTTTCCTTTTAAATTATCTTCATTTGCGCTCATATTATCTTCTCCTCTCTTGGTATTTTCATAATATCATGGTTCTTTTCCTAGAACAAACAAAAACCACTCGAACTTTCTTTGTTACGTTTTCTTTTTCTTCTTTTTTTTCTTTTTCTTGGTCTTTTTCATGGAACGATTCATGGCCATTTTACCAATCTTACCTTTGACGCCACCGCCAAGCATTTGCTCCATACCAGGAATATTCTCCATGTTTCCTTTCGACATTTGTTGCATCATCTTGCGCGATTCTTTAAACTGTTTGATCATGCGATTGACTTCAACCACACTATTTCCAGAACCTGCAGCAAGTCGCCGTCTCCGACTTGGATTCAATAATTCCGGATCTTCTCGTTCTGCAGGTGTCATCGAATAGACCATTGCTTTTTTTCGCTCAATATCTTTTGGATCAAGTTGCATATTTTCAATGCCAGACATTTCATTCATCCCTGGAATCATCTTCATGATATCTTCCATTGAGCCCATACCAGATAACTGGTCCATTTGGTCAATAAAATCATTAAAATCAAACGTATTTTCCCGCATCTTTTCGGCCATCTCTTCGGCCTTTTTCTCATCATAATCTTGTTGGGCTTTTTCAATCAATGTTAACATATCGCCCATGCCTAATATGCGACTAGACATACGGTCCGGATGGAAAACTTCTATATCGCTTAATTTTTCTCCAGTTCCCGTAAATTTAATAGGAGCGCCAGTTACTGAACGAATAGATAACGCAGCACCACCACGAGTATCTCCGTCTAGTTTAGTTATAACAACTCCAGAAGTCCCTAGTTGTTCATTAAAACTTTCAGCGACATTGACTGCATCTTGACCAGTCATAGCATCCACAACTAATAATGTTTCATTGGGTTGAGCCACTTCTTTAATATTTTGTAACTCTTGCATCAATGCTTCATCTACGTGCAACCGTCCAGCAGTATCAATCAATACATAGTCATTTTTCTTTTCATGAGCCAACTCCATCCCCTCGCGAACAATATCTACAGGGTTCGCTTCCGTTCCACGATCATATACCGGAACAGATAACTGCTGACCTAATACTTTTAATTGATCCACCGCTGCTGGCCGATAAACGTCACCTGCAATCATCATAGGTCGTGCGTTCTCATTTTTCATCAGATGATTCGCTAATTTCCCAGCAAAAGTCGTCTTTCCTGCACCTTGTAAGCCAACCATCATGATTACTGTTGGAATTTTAGGTGCTTTATTAAGCCCTACTGCTTCAGAGCCGAGGGTCTTAGTAAGTTCTTCATCTACAATTTTAACAATTTGTTGTGCAGGAGATAAGCTTTCTAATACATCGGCTCCTACTGCACGTTCTCGTACATTTTTAGTAAATTCTTTCACTACTTGTAGGTTAACGTCTGCTTCTAACAAAGCTAGACGGATTTCGCGCATCATTTCTTTTACGTCAGATTCTGAAATTTTTCCTTTTTTGCGTAATTTTTTCATCGCTTGTTGCAAGCGATCAGTTAAACTTTCGAATGCCATATTTTATTCCTCTTTCTTTATTCATCAATTTCTTGAAGATCACGGACAAGGTTGGTTAACGTTTCATCTGTTGGATAACTTTCTTCTATGTACTCAGCTAACTGGTCCAATAGTTCATTTCGAACTCTATAATCAGAATACATGGACAATTTATACTCATAATCTTCTAAAATCTTTTCTGTTCGTTTTATATTATCATATACTGCTTGACGGCTGACATCAAATTCCTCGGAAATTTCCCCTAAGGAAAAATCATCTGCATAATACAGCTCCATATAATTCATTTGCTTTTTAGTTAATAAAGTGGCGTAGAATTCAAAAAGTGCATTCATACGGTTTGTTTTTTCAATTTCCATCCTTTTCATCTCCGCCTATATATTCTTACGCTTCAATTATCACTCTAAACAACTTATAAAAAGTTCTTTTTAAAATCGATTCTAATTATACCATTTTATGAACGCTTGACATAGCCCTTTTACTGATTCCTATAAATTTGAAAAAGACATTTACTCACAAAAAGAATCGAACAATCTACATTTACTTTCAATAAATATAAAATCGCTCGATTCTAGCTTTTTATACGCTCATTAATTTAATTTTTATTGTTCTCCATATAATGTTTCATCCGTTTCAATGCTTCTTCTAGATCTTCCATACTAGCCGCATAGCTAAGGCGTATATAGCCTTCGCCTCCCACACCAAAAGCAGCTCCAGGTATAACGGCTAAACTTTCTTTTTCTGCAAGATCTACACAAAAAGCCATTGAATCCTGTATATAACCTGAGGGAATTTTAGCAAAAATATAGAAAGCCCCTGTAGGTTTAGCTAACTCAAAACCTAAATTTTGTAATTTCTCATACACAAAGTCGCGACGTTTTTGATACTCTTCTCTCATTGGTAAAGCATCATCAATCCCATTAGACAAAGCATTAATGGCAGCTACTTGAACTGCTGAAGCAGCTGAAGTAACTAAATACTGATGCGTTTTAATAATTTGTTTCGTTAACTCTTCCGGAGCAAAAATTAAGCCCAAACGCCAACCTGTCATTGCATGAGACTTAGATAGCCCATTAAGTGGAATCGTTTGCTCACGTGCATATTCAGCAATTGAGACATGCTCACCTTCATAAGTTAACTCACTATAAACTTCATCGCTAATAACAAATACTGGATATTTTTTTACAACTTCAGCAATCGCTTGAACTTCTTCTCTTGAATAAGTCACTCCAGTAGGATTACTAGGATAATTAAGTATGATCGCTTTAACTTGATCTCCATATTTTTGTAAAGTTTCTTCTAGTACTTCTGGAGAAAGAACAAAATCGTTCAAGCTTGTATCAATGTAAATCGGCTCAGCACCACTTAATGTAATGATTGGTTCATAACCAGGAAAAATAGGAGAAGGCACGATCACTTTATCACCAGCTTCCAATACGCTAATCAAACTGGCAGAAATCCCTTCTGTAACCCCTACAGTGACTAATACTTCTGATTGAGAATTATAAGATAAATTATATTTATCATGAACAAACTTAGAAGCGGCTTTTCTTAAATCCAAAAGCCCGGACATCCCTGTATAATGACTATAATTTTGCTCGATTGCAGAAATTCCAGCTTGTTTCACATGTTCTGGGGTATTAAAATCTGGCTCACCTAATGTTAATTTTAACATATTAGGGATATTGGAAACACGTTCATCAAATTGTCGAATCATGGACACCTCAATTTGATCTAAACGTGAATTAAATCTTTGTGTAACGTCTACCATTTTTATCATTCCTTTAACATAAACTTACAAATCTAATTGTTATTATCCTAACATAACTTAAAAAGCTAGAAAATTCAAAAGTTTCTCACGATTTTTTGAATTTTAAAAATGGCTGAAAGAAAACTATCCAGCCATTTTTAAATTTTATTTCAAATAAATTCTTTCTATGTTTATATGGTCAAGCAAACGAGCCTTTTTATCTTGTTCGCCTAGAACCTCGGCAATAACGTTTTTGCCAGATACCTTTTGTCGTGATTGATATACAATTTTTCCTGATTGTTTCAATTCATTAAGCATATCTGTTACACCACCAAAGCCCGTTTTTCTAGTAATGAAACCATGAGATACCATTCGTTCATCCAACGTTTTTGCTGAAATACTTGTTTCACTCATTAGATTTTCTTGCAGTTGTTGATATAACTCTTCTAAACCTGTATCAACAACTCTTTTTTCTATTATTTCAGGTGATTTTGACAACACATTTCCCTTACCATGTAAATCATCTAATTCTTGTACCAAGGCTTCGTATTGCTCTTGAGTTAGCATCACACCCGCTACTTTCTCCCGATTAAAAACATATACAGCCGTTCCTGCCTGTTTCGCTTGTTCAAATACCTCCATTGGTGAACGTTTCACTTCGGTAATGGAAGTCGTCGGAACTTCAAGCTTTTTTAGTTCCATTGTACTCCCCCTCTCATCAATTGTATTATAGCATAATAATTTCACCAGTTCACAATTTCAAATAGTAAAAATAAACACAAAAACAACAATCGCTTTGTAGAAAGACTCTTTTTGTTTAATAAAAAAAGCAGGCATTTTATCCCCTGCTTTAATTTATTAAGCTTATTAAATTACATAAGTTTCGCTGTATAACCTGTATCAATGATCTTTTTGGCAATTTGATTACTATCTATTTGTGTATCATCAAATTTAACTACTCCATTTTTACGTTTTAAATGAATACTTACCTTTTGAATTCCAGGTAATTCATTAATTGCTTTTTCAATGCTAGTAACACAATGGTTACAGTTCATATCTTCAATGGAAAACTTTTGTTTCATTCATCATTCCCCCATTTCATCTTCTTTGCATATACATTGTCCAGGGATGCAATTACAAGCAACGTCTGTTACTGGTGATTTTTTCAATAGAGCATCTTCAATATTATCAATATCTTCTTGAGATAACTCAGCTTCTGAAATCATATCTGCAATCGTACTTCCTACTTTTTTGGCACATATGTGTGAAAAGATGTTTTCTGTAGCACTACGCACCGTTTGCTCTTCGGTAACTTTTGCAGAATAAACGAACTTCTTTCCGGATTGTTCCGTTTGTAAGACATCTTTTTTGACCAATCTACCGAGTAATGTTTTTATGGTTGCTAATTTCCATCCTTTAGAGTGGCTTAATAAGTTATTGATTGTTTTAGCGTCTGTTTTCCCCTTGGTCCAAACAACACGCATAACTTCCCATTCGGAATCACTGATTTTTATCGGTTCCGATTCTACCAAGGTGTTCATAAAAACAGCCCCTTTCTCATACAATAAGTTTACAACTGTAATCATAATTTGTCAAAAAAACTATTTTTTTCTTCATAATAGTTAAAATAAAAGTTGGAAGTTAGTGATTTAACTTCCAACTTTTATTTTTTTTCATGTTTATTTTTATGTTTTGTTTTTTTTAACACATTTTGGCGATACCTACGATTACCCACAAATTTCAGTGTTCTCATTAATGGTTGGCGGTTTTCTCCTACTAATCCGATTAACTCAATAAATAATTCTAATCCAAACAAAGTACTTATCACCAATAAAACAATTGCCCAAGCACTAGCGTAGTTCATCAATAAAGCAATCATAGCAAATACCATCGCTAGCGCGTAAATTGTAAGTACAGCACCCCGATGAGTAAAACCTAATGAAAGCAAACGGTGATGAAGATGCATTTTATCTGCAGAAGAAATCGGCTTTTTATTAAAATAACGACGCAACATCGCATAAACGGTATCAGTAATTGGCACTCCTAAAATAAACATCGGAGTCAATACTGAAATAAATGTCGCATTTTTTAACCCTTGTAAAGAAAAAACCGAAATCATAAAGCCTAAAAATAAAGCTCCTGTATCTCCTAAATAAATCGCTGCTGGATGAAAGTTATAAGGGAAGAAACCGGTAATCGCAGCAACCAAAGAAAAAATCATAATCGCTAACGGTACGCCGTTGGTAGGTAAAAAGAAATAACTAGTCAAACCAATAGTGACCAAAGCAATAACTGCCACACCACAAGCAAGGCCATCTAATCCATCAATCAAATTTACCGCATTAGTAATAGCTAAAATCCAGATAAGAGTCATTGGAAGACGTAACCAATCAAGTTGGAAAGAACCAACAAAAGGAATAGAAAGAGTGTCAATCCCAATGTCGCCTATAAAGTATACCACTAAAGAAGCAAAAATAATGCCTAATGTTTTTTGGGCGGGAGTGATTTCATAGATATCATCCATTAAACCTGTTAATACGATAACAAAGGCAGCTATCAGCATAGGCCACACTCGTTGCGAGTCTAAAGTATTGTTAAATTCCCACAAAACAGCTACTGTAAATGAAATAAAAATACTTAAGCCACCAGCAGTAGGCATCGTCTTATTATTAACACGACGTTCGTCAGGGCGATCCACTGCTCCGATTTTAAAAGATAATAATTTTAACAACGGAGTTAAAATTACTGACAAGAACATTGTCGCAATTAATTTTAATATGAATTGAAAAGTAAATCCCATTCGCCTTGCTCGCTTTCATTCAACTTTTTCAGTGCTTGAACATTTTTTATTTATCAGATATCTCGTTTGCCTGTAGTTTACCATGATAAAATTCTTCCATTGAAGCATTCAACACACTACCTAAGATAATGATCATTGCTGCGAAATTTAGCCATAACATCAACACGACAAAACTCCCGATAATTTGGTATCCACTCACGGTTGTGGCAAAAAATCTCGCATAAAGTCCAAATACTTGCGATAATAACATCCAACCCACCGTTGCAAAGACTGCGCCTGGCAGAATTGAAGCTATCTTCATTTTGATATTTGGCACCATCCAATAAATAATTGCCATTAATAAGAATAAGGCTACAAAAGTAAGCGGCCATTTTACTGTTTGGAACACATTTAAAAAGGAATCAGGAATTTGGAAAATCGGCTGTATGGCATCTAAAAGAACTTGGCCCACTCCAATAATAAGAGATAAAGCAACCATCGCAAACAAAAAGACAATCAAAACAAGGACAGAAAGAACTCTAGCCACAATGCCGGCTCGTTGCTCAACACCTAAACTCTTGTTCATCGCTTTTTGTAAAGCATTAATACTCTTGCTTGCAGACCAAATAGTTGTAAGAGCTGAAATAGACAGTAGGCCTCCAGAGCTTTGTGTCAATAAATCTTCAATTGCCGGCCCCAAAAAACGATAAATAGTCCCAGGAATAATTTCTTGAATATAAGGTAAAACCGAATCAGGATCAATGTTTAGGAAAGGAAGTATATTTCCCACAGTAATCAGTAATGGAAAAAGAGATAATAATAAATAATAAGCTACTACAATAGAGTATGTAGTGAACTCTGAAACCTTAACTCTTTCTTTTAAAATATTAAAAAATCTCGAAAAACCCTTCTGGTCATTAACTGCTTCCTTTTTACTCATCGCCTTCTCCTTTTGCTAATATGTTCCTTCTGTACCTTGCGAAGTTAAAATACGTGGCCCTTCCTTAGTAATAGCTAGACTGTGTTCATATTGACAACTCAATCCGCCATCTTGTGTATAAGCAGTCCAACCATTGGAATCCATCTTCATTTCCCAAGTACCTGTATTAACCATTGGTTCAATCGTGATAACCATACCTTCTTTTAGACGCAAACCTTTGCCTTTATGCCCATAATGAGGAACAGCAGGCTCTTCATGAATCGTAGGACCAATTCCGTGTCCAATAAAATCACGCACGATCCCGTAGCCTTCACCTTCCACATAGGTCTGGATCGCATGTCCTATATCTCCAATACGATTACCAACTTGTGCTTGTTCAATACCAAGATATAAAGCTTTTTTCGTAACTTCCATTAAACGCTTGACTTCATCAGAAGGCTGTCCAACAACATAAGCCCAACAAGAATCAGAAACAGCCCCTTTTAAATCTACACACATATCAACTTTAATCAGATCTCCTTCTTTTAATGGCCTTTTTCGTGGAAAACCATGACAGATCTCATCATTAATACTCGTACAAGTTGCATATTCATACCCTTCGAAACCAATTTGTGCTGCAATTCCCCCATGACTTTCAATATAGTCTCGGGCAAATTCTTCGATATCCCAACTGCTCACTCCTGGTTTAATAAATGCTCGTAATTGTTTATGTACATCAGCTAGTAGGGCACCAGATTCATCCATACTATCAACTTCTCTTTTTGATTTTAACGTAATCATTTCCTTATCTCCTTTATTGAAATCTTACTTATTTTACCACAACACCCTCTTTTTTTCCAAATTTCATAGGTGAAAAGCTATGGGCTTATTATTTCTTTTTATCACTTATTTTGCTATAATGATAAATAATCAAATAAAAAATAATGCCTCTTTACCTATATAGTATAAATATCAAGGAGGAACTTATGCCTTTAGCAAAAATTATTTATGGTAGCTTAACAGGAAATACCGAGGAAATGGCGGATATTGTTTGTGAAGCTTTAGAAAAATTAGACATCGAAGTAGAAATCGATGAATGTACTCAGGTGGAAGCTTCTGAATTTACCAATGCAGATATCTGCATTGTCGGAGCCTATACTTACGATGAAGGAACCATCCCTGAAGAAATGCTCGATCTTTATGAAGATTTACAAGAATTAAACCTTAACGGTAAAGTATTTGGTGTATGTGGTTCAGGAGATACATTTTATGAACACTACGCAACAGCAGTAGACAAATTCGAGGAGGCTTTTCTAGCAGCAGGAGCCAAAAAAGGTACAGAAAAAATCAAGGTAGATCTAGCTGTAGAAAAAGAAGACATTCAACAACTAGAAGCCTTTGCTTCGCAATTAGTTACTACATACCAAACAATATAAGAAAAAAGCAAGAGCACTCACTAAAAAGAATGTCCTTGCTCTTTTTTAATGGAATTTAAAGTCTGAAAAAATTTGGTTTAACCTATCTTCGTTACTTGTCAAGTTTTTAATAGCTTCAGTTAATAAAGTGGTAATTTCCTCGTCTGAAGGTTTCATTATATTTGCAGAAGTCAAAGCAGCAAGACCGGTCACTATAATCCAAAAACCTGTATACAAAGCAGAAAGCTTATCTTGTGGTAAGTCTTTATACTCGGGTTCTTGTTGTGCAAGGTTGACAAAATAATCGAAAGAAAACTTTTGAATTGAACTGTCTTCCAAATTTTCTTCTAAATATAAGGCCTTATACAATTGCTTTTCTTTAGTAGCAAACTTAATATAGTTAAACCCTAAATCAACTAACTTATCTCCAGTTTGTTCTTTTGGAAGAACTTCAGCAGAAAGATAGTCAAATATTTCTTTAAGCAATTCTTGCTTTAAATCTTCCATGTTTTTGAACTCTAAATAAATTGGCTGTGTGGAACATTTCATTTTGGCCGCAATATTACGCGCAGTAAACTTAGAAAAACCCTCTTTTGCAACAACTTCGTAAGCCGCCTCTAAAATTTGATTTCTAGTAATCGTTTTCTTTCTTGCCATATATTCCTGCCTCCTTAAATGATTATACCGTTATTTATCATTTTATTTATTTTACCATTTTTTTTCACTAAAGCAAAATAACAAGTAAACTTCTTTATTTTTTTAAAGTAAACATTAAAAAAGGGGCCCGCTTTACTACTTCCAACAAGTTGTTTCTGTTTTATCTTAGTGTTATTATACTAAAGTATACAAAGGAGGAAAGAAATATGGATCTAGCAAAATTTGAAGAAAATTTAAACAAATACGCTCAATTAATCGTAGAGGTTGGCATCAATGTCCAACAATCACACACCGTTGTGTTACAAATTAGCGTCGAACAAGCCCAATTAGCACGTTTGATTACTAAAAAAGCTTATGAGCTTAAAGCTGCTGAAGTTATTGTAGAGTGGTCAGACGAAGAAATTCAAAAAGAATTTTTAACAAACGCAGCATTTGATCGGATACAAAATTTCCCTCAATATAAAATTCAACAAGCTAATGAATGGATCGAAAAAGGAGCAAGCCGCATTTCAGTAATATCTTCTGATCCACAGGCCTTAGCAGACGTTGACAGCCAACGTGTAGCTGCTTATCAAAAAGCAGCCGGCAAAGGGTTAATCAATTTACGTAAAGCAACTCAGTCAAATAAAGTGAGCTGGACAGTTGTTGCAGCAGCAGGAGAAAATTGGGCTAAAAGAGTGTTTCCTGAATTATCAACAGATGAAGCTGTAAAAACGCTTTGGGAAGAAATATTCAAAACAACTCGCGTCGATCGTAAAGACCCTATTGCTGCTTGGAAAGAACATGACGAAGCCTTAGAGAAAAAAGCCGATACATTAAACCAACAACAGTTTGCCGCTCTTCACTATCAAGCTCCTGGAACAGATTTAACAATAGGTCTACCAGAAAATCATTTGTGGGAAGGCGCAGGTAGTTTTAATTCAAGAGGAGAAAAATTTATTGCAAATATGCCAACCGAAGAAGTATTTACTGCTCCTGATAGTCAAAAAGTGAATGGTGTTATTGCAAGTACAAAACCATTAAGCTATGCCGGAACAATTATTTCCGGAATGAAATTTACTTTTGAAAATGGAAAAGTTGTAGATTTTTCAGCGGAAAAAGGACAAGATGTATTAGAACAACTGTTAGAAACTGACGAAGGAGCTAAATACCTAGGCGAAGTTGCATTAGTGCCTGATCCTTCTCCTATCTCTCAATCAGGCATTATTTTTTTCAACACCTTGTTTGACGAAAATGCCTCCAATCACTTAGCACTGGGATCTGCGTATGCCTTCAACTTACAAGGTGGTACTGAAATGGATGAACAAGAACTTGAGGAACGGGGGTTAAATTCGAGTCAGACACATGTTGATTTCATGGTAGGTTCGAATCAAATGTCTATTGATGGTATAAAAAAAGATGGAACAGTTATTCCAGTTTTTCGTAATGGCGACTGGGCGTAATTAAATTTCTAATAGGGGCGAAGATAGGTCTTTTTCGACGATATTTCATCAAGTAAACATCCAAGTCAATTTGTTATTGTAAAATATGTTTATGTGTGAATACATTATGGTTAGAAAATGCTGTCTAAGCCTCTTTTTCTATCTTTTGCATCATAAGTTTTTTACATAGTAAAAAAAGCAAATTTTTGATAAAATCAATTTTATATAGAAGGGATGAAAACAATGACCCCAAATCGTGAAGATTACCTCAAGCTTATTTTAGAATTAGGTGGTGATCAAGTAAAAATCAATAATAAACAAATCGTTTCAGGTTTGGTAGTATCTCCCGCTTCCGTTAGTGAAATGATTACGAAATTAGTAAAAGAAAAACTTGTCGAACACACTCCCTATCAAGGCGTCCAATTGACAACTACCGGCTTAAAAAAAGCCAGTGCGCTTGTGAGACGTCATCGACTTTGGGAAGTTTTTTTAGTTGAACATTTAAAATATAGCTGGAATGAAGTACATGATGATGCTGAAGTCCTTGAGCATGTTACCTCTGAAACTCTGGCTGATCATTTAGACGACTATTTAGAGCATCCAAGTTATTGCCCGCATGGAGGAATGATTCCTAAAATAGATCAATTAGTCCATGAGAAAAAAAGAGAAAAACTCAGTGATTACCCAGTAGGAGCAAAAATTCGAATTGCTCGTGTTCTTGATGAACGTGAGCTATTAGACTATCTAGTTTCTATTGACTTAGTCATCAATGAAGAGTATACAATTACTGACATAGCTGCCTATGAAGGAGATATTACTCTTAAAAACCAAAAGAAAACCGTACAAGTAAGCTATAAAGCAGCAGATACTATATTTGTTGATAAGCTTTAATGGTTACTTTTTTATTCAAAGGAGTGAAAAAAATGGATCAAAAAAATGTATTGTTTACCATTTTCGGAGGAACAGGTGACTTAGCAAGACGCAAATTATACCCTTCCTTATTTCGTTTGTATCAGAAGGGAAATTTAGGCGAAGATTTCGCTGTCATTGGTACAGCACGTCGCCCATGGAGTGATGAAACGTATCACGAAGTAATCAAAAGCTCTATCGCTAGCTTCCAGCCATCAAACAAGGAGGCAGAAGATTTTGCTTCCCATTTTTATTATCAATCTCATAATGTTAAAGATACACAACATTATGACGCATTAAAAAAATTAAGCGATGAATTAGATGAGAAATACAGTATTCAAGGAAACCGGATTTTTTATCTAGCCATGTCTCCAAATTTTTTTGGTACGATTGTCTCCCACCTAAAATCTCAAGGATTACTTAATACAAATGGTTACCATCGTGTCATTATCGAAAAACCATTTGGCAATGACTATCAATCAGCGGCTGACTTAAATGATGAAATTAATCAAGTTTTTACTGAAGAAGAAATTTATCGTATCGATCATTACTTAGGGAAAGAAATGATTCAAAATATTTCAGCCATTCGCTTTGCTAATTTGATTTTTGAATCGATTTGGAATAATCGATACATTGATAACATTCAAATTAGTTTAGCTGAAGACGTAGGCGTTGAAGAACGTGGCGGCTACTATGATAAAAGCGGCGCTCTAAAGGATATGGTACAAAATCATATATTACAAATGCTATCATTACTAGCAATGGAACCCCCAGTTGCTTTTTCGGAAAAAGAAATTCGTACAGAAAAAATTAAAGCTTTAGAATCCATTCGCATGTTTTCTGAAGAAGAAGTACGAAAGAACTTTGTACGCGGACAATATGTTGCCGGAGAAATTGGTGATGATCAGTTCCGAGGTTACCGAGAAGAAGAAAATGTAGATGAAAATTCATTAACGGAAACTTTTGTTGCGGGTAAGTTTTTAATCGATAACTTCCGTTGGTCCGGAGTTCCTTTTTATGTACGTACTGGTAAACGACTAACAGAAAAAGGAACTCGTATTAACGTAGTCTTCAAACAAGTACCTGTAAATGTTTTTAAAGATTCTGTCACTGGTCCTTGCGATCAAAAAAGCCTAGCTCCTAATATTTTAACCATTTATATCCAACCAACAGAAGGTTTTTCACTAACTTTAAATGGCAAAGAAATTGGTCAAGGATTCCAAACAGATCCGATAAAATTAGAGCATCGTAATAGTTCCGATATTATCGAAAATACGCCAGAAGCTTATGAAAAATTGTTACTCGACGCTTTAAATGGAGACGGAACAAACTTTACTCATTGGGACGAAGTCGCTCAGTCTTGGAAAATTGTAGATCGCATTCGAGAAACATGGGATAAAGATCAACAAACACCTCCTGGCTATCGAGCTGGAACAATGGGACCTGATGAAGCCTACCAATTACTCGAAAAAGAAGGACGCCATTGGGTTTGGGAACCAGATGAATGGTACCGCCAGCGAGGCTTATTAAAATAGCAAAAATACCAAAGAGCTAAAGTAAATTTTTTATAATAAAAATACCCGAACTATATAGAGAAGAGGCAAAATGGCCTTCTCTTATAGTTCGGGTATTTTATTTTGCTTTTAGGCTATTCGAATCCTTCTTGGATAGCTTCTGGATGTTCATCTTCTACAATTGCCGCACAATGCGCACACATTGTAGGGAAATGTTCATTTTCTCCTACGCTTGTCCTCATTTGACGACAACGTTGACAAACTTCCCCATCGGCTTTTTCCACCATGATAGCTACATCTTCAAAAACTACTGCCTCTTCAGGTGCTTTTTCATTAGCATCTTTAATTGTGAAAAAGTCAGGAGAGACAATTAATAATTGAGCGATATTAGCATCCACAGCATTCAACATAGCTGATACTTGTTCATTAGGATAAATCGTTACCTTAGCTTCCATTGATTTACCAATTAGTTTTTCATTTCTAGCAATTTCTAAAGCTTTCAATACTTTATCCCGGAAATTCATAAACGCCGTCCAAATATCCATTAACTCTTCTTGGTTAGAATAAACTTGGTAAGCAGGAAAATCTGTTAATTGAACATATTCTTCCTCTTCTTCGACATAAGACCAGATTTCTTCGGCTGTATGTGGAACAATTGGCGTTAACAATTTCGCAATAGCTACTGTAGCTTGGTAAAAAACAGTTTGCATGCAACGACGTTCGTAACTATCTTCTTCTTCAATATAAACAACATCTTTAGCAAAATCTAGATAAAAGGAAGATAAGTCATCTGTAATAAAATTCAAAATTGTACGATAAACATGTAAAAAGTCATATTTATCATAGCCATTATCACGTACTTCTTTGATTACTTCATTTAAACGAATCATCATATACTTATCCACAGAACGTAAGTCAACAAATGCTATGCCATCTGTTTGAGGATCAAAATCACTTGTATTAGCTAATAAAAATCTCACCGTATTTCTGATTTTCCGATAAACTTCAGATACTTGTTTTAAGATATCCATCGAAACTCTGACGTCTGATTCATAATCAACACTGCCAACCCACAAACGTAAGATATCTGCACCCATTTGTTTAAGAACTTTATCTGGCACGATCGTATTGCCTAAAGATTTACTCATTTTCCGACCTTCGCCATCTAAAGTAAACCCTTGAGAAAGAACGGATTTATAAGGCGCCACACCATTAATAGCCACGCTAGTTGTTATATTAGAATTGAACCAGCCGCGATATTGGTCAGAGCCTTCTAAATACATATCAGCAGGAAATGTTAATTCAGGACGTTGTTGTAAAACTGCTTCGTGAGAAGAACCTGAATCAAACCATACGTCCATAATATCAGTTTCTTTAGTAAATTTACCATTTGGCGAAGCAGGATGCGTAAAACCTTCTGGTAACAAATCTTTAGCTTCACGTTCAAACCAAACGTTAGAGCCATATTCTTCAAATAATTGAGCCACATGCTCAACTGTTTCTGGTGTAATAATAGCATCGCCATTTTCTGCATAAAAAATTGGTAATGGAACACCCCAAGTACGCTGTCTTGAAATTACCCAATCTCCTCGATCACGAATCATATTATACATACGTGTTTCGCCCCATGGGATAATCCAATCTACTCTTTTGACTTCATCTAAAATATTTTGACGAAATTTATCAATCGAAATAAACCACTGCGGCGTTGCTCTATAAATGACCGGTTTTTTAGTTCGCCAATCATGAGGATAACTATGAACAAGAAAATCGAGTTTTAACAATGCACCTTTTTCTTGCAATAGTTCAGTAATCATCGGATTGGCCTTATCATAAAAGACACCTTCAAAACCAGGGGCTTCTTCAGTAAATACACCTCGACTATCAATTGGTGAAAGAACAGGAAGTCCATATTTTTTGGCTACATAGTAGTCATCTTCCCCATGTCCAGGTGAAGTATGAACTAGACCAGTACCTGTATCTAAAGTGACATGGTCTCCTAAAATTAATAAAGAAGTACGATCATAAAACGGGTGCTGTGCTGTTATATTTTCTAATTGTGCTCCCTTAAATTCTTGTAGAATTTTTACTTCTTCCCATCCTAATTGTGCTTGAACATCTTCTAATAAATCTTTAGCAATAACATATTTATTCCCATCTGCCTTTAGTTGAACATAAGTAAAATCTGGATGAACAGTAATCGCCAAGTTAGAAGGAATCGTCCATGGTGTAGTTGTCCAAATGATAAAGGAAGTATCTTGATCTAAAAGACCTTTGCCATCAACTACCTTAAAGGCTACATAAATCGAAGGCGATTTGATATCCTTGTATTCAATTTCTGCTTCTGCTAGGGAGGATTCACTTGAAGGTGACCAATGAATAGGCTTCATCCCTTTATAGATATATCCTTTTTCTGCCATTTTCCCAAAAACACTAATCTCTGCAGCTTCGTAACTAGGAGCTAAAGTTAAATAAGGATTTTCCCAATCGCCTTGAACGCCTAAACGTTTGAAGTCTTCTCGTTGTTTATCAACTTGAGTTAACGCATATTCATAACACTTTTGTCGATACTCTGCTGTCGACATTTCTTTTCTTTTAATTCCTTTATTGGCTAATATTTGCTCAATTGGTAAGCCATGTGTGTCCCAACCAGGAACATAAGGAGCTCGGAAACCAGACATTGATTTTGCCCGCATAATAATATCTTTACTAATCTTATTTAATGCGTGTCCAATATGAATATTTCCGTTAGCAAATGGAGGGCCATCGTGTAAAACAAAGGTTGGTTTGCCTTCATTTATTTTTTGGCGTTTGCCATAAACGTCATTTTCTTCCCATTCTTGTTGCCAATTTCCTTCACGATTAGGTAGATTGCCGCGCATTGGAAATTTGGTCTTTCCTAAATGAAGTGTATCTTTCATTTTCATCCTATTCATCCTCTCATAAAACCCATTTTAAATTTTTTATTCAAAAAACTTCAAAGCACGCACAAAAAAATAACTTATACCATAAAATTTCCATTAAAAAAACGCTCGCCCATAAAAGGGACGAACGTGTCGTGGTACCACCCAAAGTTTGAAAATCTTATAATTTTCCTCTAGGGTCATTAACGCGACCAACCGTTATTCTTTACTTTTTTCAAGAATAAGACTTGTAGAGGATCTAACGGAATGTAGGGTTTACCGGACTTTCACTAGCACCGGCTCGCTTTGAAAATACAAACAGTTTTTCTATTCTACTTACTATCGACTATATTCTTCTGTATCTTCGTGATCATCTGTAGAAACAGGAACCACTCGATGGCTTGAATCAACTACTGAAACATCTTCGTCTTCTTCATCTCCATCAGCTGCTTCTGTTTCTTGCTCTGAAGTTGCTTGTTCCGAGTTTACTTCAGAGTCGTTTTCGTTGTCAAGTTCTTCAGCTAATATTTCGCGAAAAACTTCATGGCTATCTTGCACATAACTTGAAAATGGAGCAAGAATTTCATCCCATTCTGGGCTTTTCACTTGTTCTAACTGAGTTTCAAGCATTAAAGATAAATTATTATGGAATACTCTAGTTTTCTTTTTCAAGTCATTCGTTTCAGTTGTTAATTCACGCGCTTTTCGTGTAGCATCGCTCAAAATTTCTTTAGCACGTTCTTGAGCGGCTTGAGTTAGTTGGTCTGCTTGTTTTTCTGCATTAGCTACCAACTCATCAGCTTTATTTTGTGCTGAAGTAACAACCACTTCAGATTCCTTATTAGCACTCTTTTTCACTTTATCAGCTGTATCTTGCGCAACAACAATGGACTGATTTAATGCATCTTTTAATTCATTAAAATACTCTAATTTTTCTTCTGCGTGTTTTAATGATTTTTCCATTTCACGATTTTTTTGTACGACTTCTTCATAATCTCTTACAACAATGTCCAAAAAATCGTCAACTTCGTCTTTTTCATAACCTCTCATCTTTGTTTGGAAACTCTTATTCTGAATATCTAGCGGAGTTAATGCCATTTTCTTACACCTCTTTATTTTATTTACGTAATAGGCCTAAATTCAATCGAATTTTCCCTTTTTTAGTTGTACCTTCTATGTCTTGAATTTGTAAACGCCCAAAACCTCGGATAGAGACAATATCTAATAAGTCTAAAACAAAATCCGGGCGTTGGGTAACTGCCCAGTTTACCTTCACTTTCTCACTTTCAACTAATTGCTTTGCTCGCTGTCTGGATATATTAAATAAAGTTGCTATAACATTATCTAGCCGTAAGGAGCTTACTGTTGTTGTTTCATCAGACCAACTATCCTTTGGCATTAAAATATCAACATAAGAGCGTTCTTCCAAGCGAGCTTTCACGTTGCCAATCTTTGTCAATTGTAATTGGATATAATGGCTAATTTCTTTAGCGATAAAAACTTGCCAATTTTCACCATCTGATATGATATCACCGAGAAACTCCCGTTTAATTCCTGTACCAATCAAACTTCCTAATATTTTTCCATGACTCAAAACTGCAAATTTTTTAGGATAATGAACGTTAAATAATTCAATTTCAAAATCTTCTTGCGTAGGTTCGTAATACTCAGGAAAAATTAAACAACGTTTTCTTTCAGCAGCCTCATATCCTCCAAAAAGGCGAAAACGTAAGTCTGACTCTTGCCTAACAAGCGTTTCTAAAATAAATGCTTGTCTAGGATCTAAAAATTCAGTCAATACTGGAGCGTATTGAATGTTTACTTGCTCAATCCAATCTTGAACTGTATCAATAAACGGGCGTTCCTCGCTTCTAAAATGCTGATATACATTGGCATCCATTGTTTCTTACCCCCTGCTAAAAAATAGCGACTATGATACGAGTCAATGCTTGTACGGCAAGTTGAAGTACAATAATAGCAAAAGCTATATTAAAATTTATCGGCCCAAGCGATAAGTTCAAATGATCAAATAAACTTAAATATGGTTCACATATCCTACGCAGAAAGCGCCCAATAGCCGAATCATATCCCCCTGGAAACCAAGATAAAAGTGCATATACTACCAGTAAAATAGTGTACAAATATACAATATCATTGACTAAATTTAATAATTGATAAAGTACGATGATACTTCCTCCTCTGGACTATAAATCAAATAAATTACTTTCAACTAGTGACTGAGCTGTCCCATCTATTTCTACTTCTTTAGGAGTGCATAAAAATATCTCGTCTGCTACTCGCTTGATATCACCGTCTTCAGCGTACACTGTCCCCGTTAGAAAATCGACAATACGACGGGCTTGGGTTTCTTCAATCAAACGAAAGTTAACAAGTACTGATTGACCTCCAATGACATACTTAGCAACTGTCATTGCTTCTGCATACGCCCTAGGCTCAATGATCATAATTTTACCTGACTGATGTTGTTGTGTTTGTTTAGGCTGATTTGCTTTCATCTCAACTACGTTATTTTCTGAGCGGTTTGGAGTTGGCGTTTGTTGTCTTACTCTTTGTTCATTCGGTCGTTTATTTTCAGTCATACGTGTGTTTTGTAACGACTGTTTTTCTGGTTGAGCCTTTTCATACATTGGTTTACGAACAGACGCCCTCGCATTGGAAGCTTGTGAGGTTGAACTTTTTTTCTGACTAGGCGCTGATTTTTTTGCCGTACGATTTTGCTGTACTGTTTTTGCTGCCACTTTTTGTGTTTGTTCTCTTTGTTCATTTCCCGCATATTCTTCATCTTCCAAACCAAAAAACGTTGAAACTCTTTCCATAAAAGACATGTCACGCCCTCCTTCTAATTTTTAAATAAAGATGTCCCCACTCTAATAAAAGTCGCTCCTTCTTGTATCGCAATTGAAAAATCATTACTCATTCCCATACTTGTTTGAGTACAAGGAGCATAATCTAACCCTTTTTCTTGAATCATTTCTTGTAAGCTTTTTAGTTTAGCAAAAAGTTCATGTTGTTCTTCTTGAGTCGATTGTAACGGAGCTAAAGTCATCAAGCCGATCACTTTTATTTTATCAAAGGGTGCTAATTGCTCAACAAAATCTTCTAAGTTTGCATCAGCAATTCCTTGTTTGGAAATCTCTCCACTTACATTAACTTCTATAAAACAACAAACCGTTGTCTTTGCTCTTTTTTGAATCTCACTGGCAAGTTTCAAGCTATCTAAAGCATGAAAATAATCCACTTCATTTATGATAGACTTTACTTTTCTTCGTTGTAAATTTCCAATAAAATGCCACGAAAGATCAGTAAAATGACTCATTTCTTCTTTTTTTGCTAAAAATTGATCAGCTCGATTTTCAGCTAAATGTTTGACCCCCTGATTAGCCAATTCAATTGTTTGTGCAGTATCTACTGACTTTGTCACGCCAACTAATGTGACTTCTGTGCTAGAACGTGAAGCAAGAGCACAAGAATCCTGTATCTCTTGCTTCACCTCCCGCAAGTTATCAGAAATCATGTGCTCTTCCTCCTTATCTTTTACGACGGAAAAATGGGGGTGTATCTAGTTCGTCGTCGTCGGATTTTGGTGTATCTCTTTTGAAAGTATCAAAATCTTTTTTTTCGATTTCTTCAAATTGTGTATCATCAATTTTAGGTCGGGTACTTTCTTCTTTTTTTCGAATGTCCCAGTCTGAAAAACTATTACTTTCTTCTCTTTGCGTAGGTTGTGCTTGGTCCATATCATAAAGTGGTCTTTTCGCGCTTGTTTGATTTTGGCTTTGGTTTTGTCTAGAAGCGCTACCGGGCTTTTTTTCGCTTTTTGTAGGATCAATTCCTGTTGCAATTACCGTCACACTAATTTCATCTTCCAACTCTTCATTAATAGATGTTCCTAAAATAATATTTACATCACCTGTTGAAGATTGGGAAACAATATCAGAAGCATCTTGTGCTTCAAATAAAGTCATATCTAAACCACCTGTAATGTTAAGCAACACTTGTTCTGCCCCATCAATAGATGTTTCCAATAATGGAGAGGAAATGGCTTTTTTGGTTGCTTCAACAACGCGCTCCTCACCACTAGCAACACCAATACCCATTAATGCTGTTCCTTGATTTTTCATTACTGTTTTAACATCAGCAAAGTCCAAGTTTACATAGCCAGGAGCTGTTATTAAATCAGAAATACCTTGAACCCCTTGACGTAACACATTATCTGCTTCACGAAAAGCTTCCAGCATTGGAGTTTTCTTATCAACAACTTCTAATAGTCGGTTATTTGAAATAATCAATAATGTATCCACATTATCTTTTAATTGAGCAATACCTTCTGCGGCAAAATGACCACGTTTTGGACCTTCAAAAGTAAAAGGGCGTGTTACAACGCCAACAGTCAGTGCGTCCAATTCTTTAGCAATACTTGCTACAATTGGTGCAGCACCGGTACCAGTACCGCCTCCCATACCAGCAGTGATAAAGATCATATCAGCTCCACCAAGAGCATCGCGAATAGCATCCTCACTTTCTTCAGTCGATTTTTGTCCAACTTCTGGTTGTGAACCAGCCCCTAAACCTTGTGTAAATTTAGGGCCTAATTGTATAACTGTTTCTGCTTTTGAATTTTTTAAAGCTTGCACATCAGTATTGACAGCAATAAATTCAACGCCTTTGACGTTTTCTTCAATCATACGATTGACGGCATTACCGCCTCCACCGCCAACGCCGATCACTTTGATCACTGCACCTTCGTTGACGATATTATCCATTGAAAATTCCATAGTCTATCTTCCTTTCACGGTTATTATTCAAAAATGTTCGAGAAAAAGTTTTTGACCTTATCGCCAAAACCTTCTTTAGGCTCTGTCTCTTCTGGTTCTTGATAGTTTTGTTCTTCTGGTTCATACGACGTTTGTTCGTATATGGGTTGTTCTCTTGTATAAGATTGCGGCGTTTCTTGAATTTGAGTCGGTTCACCAGTTACAGCACTTTTAGCTAGCTGATAAACATCTCCAAGTTCAGCTGTATATTCTAGGATACTTATCACATTTGTAAAAACAGGGTTCCTAAGCCCCATATGATTTGGTACATGTAATTTTACATTCACACCAAAAATTTCTTGTGCCAGTTCTACTACTCCTGGGAGACTCGCAGCGCCTCCAGACAGCACAATCCCGCCTGGTAATTCTAATGCCTCAATATCATCAAGAGCCTCTTTTGCTTTCATAAAGATTTGTTCAAGCCGAGCTTCGATAATTTCTGATAAATACCGTTCGTCCACATTTACCGGTTCTGATTGTCCAATAACATCTACTGGGAATTCTTCACTAGTAGATGTCCTATCAGGGTAAGCATCCCCATAGTTAATTTTTAATGCTTCTGCATTGTTAAACGATGTATTTAGCACAGTAGAAATGTCTTTTGTTACATATTCTCCGCCTTCTTGATCTACATAAGTAAATTTCAATTGTTTATTATGCATTACAGCCGCTGTAGTTTGACCACCACCAATATCAATAACTGTAGTTCCAAAGTCTTGTTCGCCATCTGAAAGAATCGAACTTGTTAAAGCTAATGGAGCAATAACCATTTCGTCGATAAATAAACCCGCCTCTTCAACGCATTTACGAACATTATGAATGATCGTCTTAGGGCCGGTAAAAACTACACCATTTATTTCTAAACGAACACCAATCATCCCTCTAGGGTCTTTAATACCTTCAAAACCGTCAACGGTAAAATCTTGTGGCAGAATCGTGATCATTTGTCTTTCAGGAGGGATAGAACGGACAAGAGCCGCGGACGCCACGTTTCGAACATCTTCATCTGTTATCTCTTTCGATTCATTGTTAACAGCAATCATGCCTTGGCAGTTTTCAACCTCTAAAAGATTGGCAGGCAAACCAACACAAACATTACGAATTTGTATTCCTGCTTTTTCTTCTGCCTGTGTAACAGCACGTTGAATTGCTTGAACCGTTTTATCAATATCGATCACAATTCCTCGATCGATCCCTTCTGATTTTGCATTTCCTACACCAATAATGTTCATTTGGCCTTCTACATATTCTGCAACAACAACTTTTACCGAAGTCGTGCCAATATCTAGTCCAACATACATTCCAGTTTTAGCCATGGCTGGGATTCCCTCCTACTTTTTTGCATCTATCGCAAATAAAAATTGTTCATATTTATGTTTTTAAAGTCTTCCATTATTCACTGTGACTAATTTTACCATAGTTAAGGCGTTTTGAGAAAGAAGTTAATGAAAAATATTCAGATATTTAGCCTAAAAATTATATTTTTACTCAGCTTCGTTTCCATCCTGTTCGTCTTCTGTTGAATTTTCATCATATGGACGTACAAAAATGCCAACTTCCATATCAACAATACCATTATCATCCATTTCTTGTGCTACTTGTGGATAGTATTGCATTTGTTGCTCCATATTAGAAATGTTTACTATTACCCGGTTTCCATCGTTCATAAAAATCGTTAATAACTCTTCATTATTTCTTGAAGGTGTGTAGTTGATTTGTGAAACGTCACTTTGGATTTCATCCGGGAGATTATAATAATTTTCAATCGTCGGCATAATTTGGTTTTGAGAGTTAAAGTTTTCTAAAATGACTTTATTTTCATCTGCCCTTTCCTCTGGTTGTCTAACTACCTCTCCATTTTCTAAAATAGGATAATACTTTTTATCCTCAGCCAATAAGGAAACCTCTTCGTGCTCAGTAACATCAATTGTAAATTGATTTAATGCAGAAAACTTAATTTCAGCATTTTTCACTCTAGGAAGCTCCTGAACAATTTTTCTGGTAAACTCTTCGCGATCCAAATACTGACTCCATAATTTCTGGCCTACTTGCAAATCAGAAGAAGCAATAATTTCTTGTGAATCAATATTTTGGTTTCCCTCCACCTCTACTTTAGATAAACTATTTAAAGGAGAAATATAATAAAGGGTGACAAGTAGAGGAATAGTAAAAAGCGTGATGAGTATAAATAAACGCTTATGTAATTGTTTATGATGACTTTTTAGCTTAGGCAGACGATCAGTAAAAGAAGTAGACTTGTCCTTTCCTTGTTCTTGGTCATTATTATTTTCCGTAAAATCTCCTTCTTGGTTTTCTTCAGAAATTTCCGCAGGATTTGTTGGTTTACTTGTCTCTTCTTTTTCTCCGCTTCCATCTTTTTCTTTTAAGTATCGTTGGTGTTCTTTTTGCCAAGGAGTTAAATTCTCTTCATTCTCTTCTTCTCTTTTTTTTGAAGAATTACGGTTAAATATTCCTTTTTTACTGATGGTATTCGCCTCCTTTGCTAAGTTTGGCTTTACTGTTATTAAATAATGGTTTGAATAAATTGGTATAAGCGTTTAGAAGCATCAGGAATGCCTTGCTTTTTTGTTTGCTCTATCATTTGTTGCAAAAGGGCTTCATCTTCCATAATTTCGTCCACAGTAGCCACTAAGTTTTCTGCGGTTAATTCGTCATCTTGGAGCATTTTTGCTGCTCCTTCTTTAACTAAACTCATCGCATTTTTTGTTTGATGGTCATTTGTTACATAAGGACTCGGGATTAATACAGCTGGTAATCCTAAACCAGTAAACTCTGCAATCGAAGTTGCTCCTGCTCGTCCAACCAATAAATCACAATTTACCATTACTTCTGTCATATTTTTGATATAAGGTTGGATACTAATATTAGTAAAAGCATCTTTGTTCATACCAATCGATTCATTAATTTCTTCATAGTAACGTTCACCAGAAGCATATAGTACTTGATAATCCTTTTTAGCAAACTCAGGAAGAGCTGCGACAACAGCTTGGTTAACTTTTAACGCCCCTTGGCTACCCCCAAATATTAAAACTGTCTTTTTTGCCGGGTCTAAATCAAATTTATGTAACACGTCTGACGGTTGCATCCCTACTACTTCTTGAGCCCTTGGATTTCCCACTAGTATCGTTTTATTTTTAGGGAAATACTGGGATGCATCAGAAAAAGCAAGTCCAATTTTATCCACATAACGCGCTAAAAATTTATTTGTAATTCCTGGAACACTATTTTGTTCGTGAACTACTGTAGGAACCCCTAACTTTGCAGCAGCATAAACAACGGCCCCAGAAACATAGCCCCCAGTACCAAGGACTACATCTGGTTGAAAATCACTTATGATTCTTTTTGCTTGCTTAATACTTTTTAAAAATAATTGAATGGTCTTCAAATTTTCAAACGTCAACTTACGTTTAAACCCTTGAACTTCTAGTGTTAAAAAAGGGATATCTGTTTGGGGCAAAATCTTATTCTCCATTCCTCGTTCTGCCCCCACGTATAAAAAACTAGAATCGGGCTCTACACTTTTTACATAATTAATAAAAGCTAACCCTGGATAGATGTGACCACCTGTGCCGCCACCTGTGACTAGTACTCTCATTGACTGCTCCTTTTCATTTGCCTCAACTGTTCAACTGCTGACATAAAACGTTCTCCGCGAATTTCAAAATTATCATATTGGTCCCAACTTGCATTAGCAGGAGACAACAAAACGGCATCGCCTCTTTCCCCTAGTTCAAAGGCAGTATTTACTGCTGTTTCAGCATTTTCAGCAAAATATATGCTAGTAATACCTGCTTTTTGAGCAGCTTCTTCCAGTTTATATTTTGTTTGGCCAAATAATACTATCGCTTTGATACCACTTAATGAAGAAACCAATGGATCAAAATCATTGCCTCGATCTAAACCACCACACAATAAAATAAGTTTATGCGGATCAAAACCTTCTAAAGCTTTTTGTGTTGCCAAAATATTCGTTGCTTTAGAATCATTGTAAAACGCAATATCATCCACTTTGCCAATATATTGCGTACGGTGCTTAACGCCTGAAAAACTACGTAAAGTATCTGCAATAGTTTGAACATTTATTCCCCAAAGAGCAGCTGTCGCAATAGCTGTTAGTGCGTTTTCTATATTATGGGTGCCTGGTATTCCAATTTCATCAGCTGCCAGAATAGCTTCATCCTTATAATAAAGTTGGCCATGATATAAATAAGCCCCATTTACTACTTCTTTAGTAGAAAATGGAATCACTTTGGCCTTTGTCTTTTGTGCTAATTCTCGAATCTCTTTTTGATCCCAATTTAAAACGAGAGAATCATCATAACTCATATTTTGCTGAATTCGCCATTTAGCAGCTACATAGTTTTCCCAGCTGCCATGATAATCTAAATGGGCTTCATATAAATTAGTAAGTACAGCAATTTTAGGATGAAACTGTTCAGTCCCCATTAATTGGAAACTCGATATCTCCATTACAAGACAATCATTACTTTCGACTTTTTTTGCTATTGTACTTGCTGGATAGCCAATATTCCCTGCCAAATGTGCTTTAGAATCAACCATACCAGCATTTAAAATATGCTCTATCATAGTGGTAGTGGTTGTCTTGCCATTTGTTCCAGTAATAGCAATGACTGGAGCTTCAGCAATTTGGTAAGCTAGTTCGACTTCCGTAATAATAGGAAGCCCTTTTTCTTGTGCTTTTTGAACTAATGGGTGAGTATAAGGAATGCCAGGATTTTTCACCATCATAAAAAAATCCTCGTCTAACAGCTCAATTGGATGACTGCCACAAATCACTTTGATCCCTAAAGCTAATAAATCTTGGGCTTCTGGGTTTTCTTTAAACGGTTTTCCGTCATTAACGGTAACAAATGCGCCCAACTCATGTAATGTTTTGGCCGCACTCACCCCGCTTTTAGCTAATCCCAAAACAAGTATTTTTTTATTTTGATAGGTTGTAACGTTTTTCAACTTTTTCATCTCCTGCAAGTATTAACTGCTATTTTTATTTCATTAATTTAAACAAATGATTAAAGTAATAAGAGAAAAAATAAAAGCGGTCGTCCAAAATATACCATCAATTTTCCATTCAGACCAGCCGCCCATTTCAAAATGATGATGAATAGGCGACATTTTAAACAGACGTTTTCCTGTTAATTTGAAACTAACCACTTGTAAGATGACACTTGCTGTTTCAATCACATAGATCATTCCAATAAGTAACAAGGTCCATTCCTGATGTAAAAGAATAGAAATAGCTGCCAACAAACCACCTAAAGCAAGAGAACCTACATCCCCCATGAAAATCTTAGCTGGTTTACGGTTATAAAGAAAGAAACCTACTAAGGCTCCTACTACACTTAAGCAAACGATTAAAATATCTAATTGGTTCTGGTACCAAGCAATTATTGCATAAGTCGTAAAAGAAATGATTGCAAGTCCTGAAACGAGCCCATCAATCCCATCAGCTAAATTTACAGCGTTGGAAAAACCAACTAACCAAAATATGACGAACAATCCATAAAAAACGGATAATGGAACAGCTAGACCAAAAAAGTTTAACGTATTTATGTTTCCTTCATACAAAAAAACCAAATAAAAGACAAGCGCACCTACGATTTGTCCTATCAACTTTTGCATTGATGTTAAGCCCATATTTTGTTTTTTGAACACTTTGATAAAATCATCTAGAAAACCTAATAAACCATAAAGCATTAAAACAAAAAGCAAAATTAAAAGCGATGGGGTCAGCTCTGTTTGCCATAGACCAACCCAAACGCTCGTAATAACTGAACCAACTAAAAAAACGAGACCACCCATTGTCGGAGTTCCAGCTTTTACGTTATGCCATTTCGGCCCTTCTTCACGGATCTCTTGTCCATATTTTTTCATCTGGAAATAACCAATAAATAATGGCGTTAAGATGACTGTTATCGCAAAACCACTCGCAATCGGCAGAATCATTTTTGTCCAATCCATATTCTTTCTCTCCCTATATCCAATATATCATTTATCGTAAATTTTTAACTTTCATTATCGGCTAATGTAAAACTTAATTATCATCTGTAATTTGATTATAAACTGCAACGCTCTGTTCGGTACATAATTTTCTCCCTCAAATTCAACTTTCATTTTTTGCACATTACTAACTGCAGCATCGGCATCTAAGTTACGTTAATCTTCTACTTCAACTTCTTCATTACTAGTTTCTTCGTTTTCTTCCGTTTCATCAACATCATGAAGATCCATAGCCCGCTCTAATAATGGATTTGCTATACTTGGTAATACATCTGTATCCTCTTGGTCCGGTCGATCCAACGTAAGATACATCACATATTGTGGGTCTTCAGAAGGAGTCATTAAAACAACAGAGTGTAAGTAGTCTCCTTGCCCATTAAGATAACTACCATCTTGAGAAATTTGTGCTGTTCCTGTTTTAGCAGAAACATTTTCATTTGGCACCCTATACTGATCATAAGCAGTTCCGTACTCTTCACTTTCCACTGTATCTCTCATATATTCACGCACGTCTTCTGTCGCCTCTTCAGAAACAGGATGACCTACAACTTCTGGTTCTGTCACCGTTTGATCATTATTCGCTTCATCAACAATCTTGTCGATAACTTGCGGTTTTAACATTTCTCCATCATTAGCGATAGCACTAAATGCTTGTAGCATTTGGAATTGAGTAACACCAATAGCTTGTCCAAAAGATGTCATCGCATGACTAACGACATTATCTTCTGGCAAAGTTCCACTCTTTTCGCCAGAAAGTCCTGAATGAGTACTTCTGCCAAATCCAAACTCTTGTAAAGAACGTTGCCAGCCTTCTTTCATCCGCTGTTCTAACTTGACCATTCCTACATTACTTGACCATGATAAGGCTTGACGCATCGTTAAACTTGGTTTAGCTCCTCTTTGATAGTCCCAATCTCTAATTGTAGCATCAAGTAAGTCTATTTCCCCAGGTTCATACGTCTCATCAGGGTCAAAAACCCCATTATCAATTGCACTAGCCACTGTCATTATTTTCATAGTAGAACCAGGCTCATAATTGTCTTCCACAAACAAATTAGACCAAACAAAGTCTTCGTCATTGATTCCTCTTTTTGTTTCCGGATTAAAAGTAGGTCGTTGTGACATGGAAACAATTTCGCCTGATTCAGCATCCATCAATACGGCTGTCATGTCTTGGGCATCTACATCTTCCCACGCTTGATCCATCAATGTTTCTAGATAGCTTTGTAATCGACTATCTAAAGTTGTATAAATATCTTGTCCATCAACAGCTGCTTGTGATTCAGCAACAGTACCAGGCAACGGATTTTGGTAATTATCTTTTTGATAAATAATTCTTCCGTCTTTTCCTTTAAGGATATCATCATAATCTTTTTCAATCCCCATACGCCCAACAAGACTTTCTTGATCCGTATCCTCCTCATTTTGAACGTCAGCATAACCTATAAAATGAGACGAAAATACTCCATTAGGGTAAATTCTAGATGGATGTTCTGTAAAATATAACCCAGCAATATCCTGATCTTCCATCTCGCTTTCGATTTCTTCTCTTTGCTGCAAGCTTATACTTTTAGCATTAGGAATATCTACTTGGTATCTATCTTCTTCAGCCCCTTCTTCTAACACATCGAGCGTGTCGTCTTCATCTACATCTTCAACTGTATCTGAGATAATTTCTGCTAACTTCTCAAAGTTTTTTTGTTCGGCATATAATTTTTCGTCGCCATTTCTATAATTTTCTGACAAAACGGCGTATAAAGAGTAAGAAGTTGCATCTTCAGCTATAGCTTCACCATTACGATCATAAATTGTACCTCGTTTGGCTTTTACAACTTCTGAACCTTGATATAAATTTTTTGTTCGTGTTTCTAATGATTCCCCGGCAACGTCACCTACAACAACAATATAACTTAACCGTGCGACAAATAAAAAGAACAATCCAATACTCGTAGCAAAGAGAATAATTCCTACTTTTTTGCGATTGTTCCTTGTAGACAAATTTTTCTTTTTAAAGTATTGCCGGATTTTTTCTATCATACGCATTTAATTCACTTTCCTTAAATGATCACTATCAATAGATAGCCCCTGATCTTCAGCAATTTCTTGAATTCGTTCGCTTTTAGACAACTCATTTTTTTCTTGTTGTAAACGTGTCACTTCTTCTTCACCTTGATTCACATTTTCTTGCAAGGAGGAAACGTCTTGTTCAACCTCACTAATAGAAGTTCGTAAACTAATGGTCAACAAACCTAAACCAATTAACGCCACTAACAAACCAGCAACTAAAATCTTTTCCAAGCGGGAAATTTTTGACAATTTACGGCTAGGGGATAAAGGAACGACCACCACATCCGGTCGATTAGGAGTATCCGACGGTTGAGTATCCATCTCTTCTTGCGATAGTTCATCTTCCATTTCGTAAGAAGCATCTTGTGCTTTCAGTTCTGCCATTGGTTTTACTCCTCCTTTATCTTTTCAGCTACACGCAATTTGGCACTACGTGAACGATTATTTTTTTGGACTTCCTCTTCATTAGGAAGCATTGGTTTTTTTGTTACATTAAAAAGTATAGGCTGAAACTCTTCTGGTATTATAGGAAGACCAGGGGGTGTTTCCTTTGCTCGGCTATATTCTTTAAATATATTTTTAACAATACGATCTTCTAAAGAATGAAAGGTAAGAACAGCGACGCGTCCATTTTTTGTTAATAATGGAATTGCCTGTTCCAAGGAATCTTCAATTGCACCTAACTCATCATTTACCGCAATTCGAATAGCTTGAAATACTCTTTTTGCGGGGTGCCCTCCTTTTCTTCTTGCAGGAGCGGGGATAGCTGATTTTATAATATCTACTAATTGGGTAGTAGTTTCAATTGGCTGGTTTTGACGAGCTATTTCAACCTTACGAGCAATTTGTTTAGAGAACCGTTCTTCTCCATAACGAAAAAATATTTTTACTAATTGTTGATAATCATATTCATTGATAATTTCGTAAGCAGATAATGCTTGGTTTTGGTCCATTCGCATGTCAAGAGGAGCTTCTTGATGGTAGCTAAACCCACGGCTAGCTTCATCCAACTGGGGAGAAGAAACGCCTAAATCATAAAAAATACCATTTACTTTTTGCACGTTTAATGCTTCAAGTTCTTCTTTTAAAAAGCGAAAATTCTTTTTTATGAACGTTACTTGACCATTTTTTATATAATCCTGTAAATGAACCTTAGCATAATCAATTGCTTGTTGATCTTGATCAAACGCATATAAATGTCCATCAGATGCTAACTGTTCTAATAAATATTGACTGTGACCGCCCCCACCTAAAGTACAATCAACATAAATGCCATGTGGGTCAATATTTAAATTGTCTACAGTTTCTTGTTTCATTACGGTAAAATGTTGAAACATTACCATCTAACTGCCTCTTTCTACAAACCAAAATCAATCATTGATTCGGCAATATCGTCAAAATTTTCTTCTGTTTTTTCAGAAAAATCGTTCCAACGTTGTTCATCCCAAATTTCAATACGGGTAGAAACTCCAATAATCACACAACGTTTTTCTAAACTCGCGTGCTTTCTCAAAGTCGTTGGAATATTAATACGACCTTGTTTATCAATTTCACATTCAGTGGCTGCGGAATAAAAGAAACGTACAAAACTTCTTGCGTCTTTTTTAGCAAGAGGCATTTGATCTAATTTTTCTTCTAACTTCTCCCATTCAGTCAGAGGATAGCCAAATAGACACCCATCTAAACCTCGTGTTACAACAAATGTTTCACCTAGTTGCTCACGGAGCTTGGAAGGTATGATCAAACGACCTTTTGTGTCTATCGAGTGTTGAAATTCACCCATTAGCATCTTAATCCCTCCGATTACCACCTGATAAACACAGTCTACCACAATCCCCCACTTTCTACCACATTTTGTATGAAATTGCTGAAGAACTTTTTTGACTATTTTTTACCAAAAGGAAATATCGGGCATAGCGAGATTTTTCAAAGTCTTTTAAAAAACTTTTTCTTAAAAAAGTTTAAAATGATTGGATTATACTAAAGACAATTAGCACTATATACAAAAGTAAAGTAAGCAAAAAAACCAAACGCCAATACATTCTAAAAAAGCGTCGGTAATCAATGGCATCAAAATAATAAGCATGTAAAATAGCTAAAGCAATTCCCAACAAAAAGAGAGTGAGTAAAAAATAAGGAAAAATGGAGAACCGAAAGCTAAGACTTGAAAGTCGATGAATACCTACTAGCAAAAATGGCACAGATAAGTCAACAGCTTTTAAACGAAATCTTTTTTTTAACGAGAAAGCAGTAACGCATAATTTCCCTGCAAGTAAAACAATGACAGGAAATACATACCAAAATAAATAAATCGGAGAAAATATAGTCATAAAGGAGCCCTTTCTAAAATAGTTTCTTTTGAGATTCTAAATTATATTATTGTTTTTTTATTTCTGGTAAAATAGATACGACGCAACAAAGGAGGGGGACAACATGCTTTATTATTATACATTTGATGAAAACTACTTGGCGAGACAGGAGACGCTCAAACAAAATACTTTATGGATCCATGTTGAAAAACCAAGTACCCAAGAAATCGACACTTTGCGAAAAAACTATCACTTGCCTAAAGATTACTTAACAGCTGTTTTAGACGATGAAGAAAACTCTCGCAGCGAAGGATTAAATCAACAACATATGAAAAAGGCCGCACTTTTGCTCTTACAGTTTCCTTACGAAGTCCAAAGCCCTTCAGGTTTTCAACAGTTCGAAACTTATCCGTTATCCTTAATTATAACGCCAGAAAATAGAATCATTACAATAGCTAATTATTTCTTGCCATTTTTTCAAGCAATTAAAAATCATTACTTCAAACCCAACGATAATGTCCCTGAAATGAATATTGCATTAGAAATTTTATGGCAAGTAGTCCTTTCTTTTAATAATCGTTTAAAAACTACAAAGGATCATTTAGATCGCTTGGAAAAACAGATTAAAGTTTCCACACAAAATGAACAATTATATCAAATTATGGATGTTCAAAAAAGTCTAGTCTCTTTTGATGAAGCAACCTCAGCTAATTTGGACACTTTAAAAGCTTTATCCAATACAGAACTAATTCAATTAAAGGGACATCATGCATTTAAACACCATTTACGAGATGTTATTGAGGAAACAAAGCAATCTTTAACTTCAGCAAGCATCCAACTAAAATTTGCGACACATATGAATGATACTTTTTCGTCTGTTGTTTCTAATAATTTAAATAATGTCATGAAAATTTTAACTTCAATCACCTTAGTTCTGACTATACCAACAATTATTAGCGGAATTTATGGCATGAACGTTAAACTACCGCTAGACACATATCACAATACTTTTTGGGCTATTATGTTAGTTACCATTATCATTAGCTGGATTGCGGTAAAAATTTTAAAGAAAAAAAGTCTTTTATAATATCCTTGAGGTATTTCCTTGTTTTCTAGTCGCTTAAGTTGTAAACTATCACTAAAATATTAAAAGGATGAATAAATATGCGGGACAAAAAGCCAACCAACACTTTTTCGAAAATTATGAAAGTTGTCATATGGATTATGTTGATCGTAACCGTTGGCACTATCGTATTAAGTGCTGTTACAGCTCTCCTATAAAATTTGCAACACAGCTTCTTTTTTGGAAGCTGTGTTTTTTATGCAATTTTACCGGCTTTTGCCAACATTTCTTTGGCGTTTTCCATTGTTAATTCAGTGATCTCAGTTCCTGATAGCATTCGTGCAATCTCTTGGATACGTTTAGTCTCGTTAATTTCTTTGACCACTGTTCGTGTTCTTTCATTTTGTATTTCCTTATTAATAAGATATTGATAATCACCGACTGCGGCAACTTGTGGCAAATGCGTAATGCAAAGAACTTGTGAGTTATAAGCAATTCCGCTAATTTTTTCTGCGATAGCTTGTGCAACTCGCCCACTAACCCCAGTATCTACTTCATCAAAAACGATACTTGTTTTTTCTTGAGCTCTAGAAAAAATTGATTTTAAAGCTAGCAATATACGTGATAATTCTCCCCCAGAAGCGACTTTAGCGAGTGGTTTTACAGGTTCACCTAGATTAGTTGTTAAATAAAATTCAATTTTATCAAACCCTGTTTGATTTAAATGCTTTTCTTCAGAAAATCGAACCTCGAACTGAGCATTTTCAAGATATAAGTCTGCTAATTCCTGTAGAATATCTTTTTCTAATTGACGTGCAACTTTTTTTCGTTGAGCATGCAATTTTTCAGCCATTTTCCAAATTTCGTCATTCTGTTTATCTAACTTAGCTTGCATTTCCTCTAAATGGTTTTCTGTATCACCTGCTTGAGTTAATTCTTCTGAAATTTTTTTATAATAACTTAAAATTGCATCTATTGAATCCCCATACTTGCGCTTTAACTGACGAATCACTTCTAAACGTGCATTAACTTCTTCCAAACGTCCTTCATCTAACTCCAACTGATCCAATGTATCAGAAATCTCTCCAGCAGCATCTTGTAATAAATAATACGCATTTTGAACATTTTCGTTAATTTGTTCATATTCTTTATCCAAATGAGCTACTTCTTGTAATTCTTGAGCTACAACTCCGATTCCATCTAAGCTATTTTCGGTTTCTGAGGCTAAAGCCTCATGACTTTTAGCAAAGGCATCTACAATTTTTTGGAAATTTACTAACTTGTCTCGTTCTTCTACTAGTTTCTCTTCCTCATCTATTTGTAAATCCGCTTCTTCAATTTCTTGTTTTTGAAATTTCAACATATCAATTCGCTGAATATAGGACTGTTCGTTTTCTTGTATATCTCGAACTTTTCTTTCGAGTTCACGAAATTCACTATATTTTTCTTTAAAAACAGCTAACTGATCTTTAAAATTCTGCGAACCAAAATTATCAACCATCTGTAAGTGTTTTTCTGGCTGCAAAAGGTCTTGATGCTCATTTTGTCCCTGAATATCTACTAAGTAGTTTCCAATTCTTTTTAAGTTTCCTAGGTTCACCATTCTACCATTTACACGACAAATGCTTTTGCCAGAATTTGTGATTTCACGTTGAATAATTAGTAATTCATCTTGTTGATCAATTCCCAATTCCTCTAACAATGTATTAAAAGAAGACAATTTAGGTAATTCAAAAAGCCCTTCTAATACACACTTTTGTTTTCCCTGACGAATGTAATCTATCGAACCTCTCCCACCTGCTAGTAATCCCATTGCATCAATAATAATTGACTTACCAGCTCCAGTTTCTCCAGTTAATGCCGTCATTCCTTTATGAAAGGTTAAATGAAGGTCTTCTATAATGGCAAAATTTTCAATAGACAACTCTAACAACATATGTAACACCCCTTATTAGATATACTTTTGCAGCTCTTGAAATAAGCGTTCTCTAGCTTGAGTTGTCTTTGTGATCATCAAAATATTATCGTCATCATTTAAAATAGCAAACAGCTCTTTAGTAAAACGTTTATCGATCAAATTAGCAATGGCAGAAGCATTGCCGGGCAAGGTTTTTAAGGTGACAAACTTGTCCATATGGTCCAGTGACACAAAAGCATTTTTTATTAATTTAGTTAGTTTTTCATTCATTTCCTCGTCTGATTCTACAGGAAGACTATAACGATAACCATCTCCTGTGGCGGGAACTTTAATCAATTTTAATTCTTTAATGTCTCTTGATACAGTTGCTTGTGTTACTGCAATATCACGTTCTTGCAAAGCCTTTACCAATTCCTCTTGTTTTTGAATATTTTCTTTTTCTAATAATTGGATAATGAGTTGATGCCGTTCTTCTTTTTTCACATTATGCCTCCTTTTCCCTTTATTTTTAAGTGAATATTCTTGTTTTCCTATTTATCATAACCTATTTTAAATGATAAGGAAAGTTAGAACAAAAAATCCCATTCCGTATAAAAAAACAAAATAAAAAAGCTGAGGCATTTCATTCCCACAATGATTGCAAATAAGCATTGTCGAATTCTATTGCCCCTGCTTTGTTATTTGTCTAATGCCTCATGCGCTTCATTTACTACTTCAGCGATGCTTTTATCTTCTCGGTTTATACCTAGATCTTCCGCTTTTTTTAAATGAGCAATAAATTCAATATTACCCTGGCCACCTGTGATCGGTGAATAACTTAGTGCTCGTACATCAAAGCTTTCACCTAAAGTAAAGTTTACGACATCTGTTAACACTTCTTGATGTACATTAGCATCGTGGATGATTCCTTTTTTCCCCACAGAGTTTTTCCCTGCTTCAAATTGCGGCTTAATTAAAGCCATTACTTCTGCATCACTTGTAAGTATCGAATACAAAGCAGGTAGTATTTTTTTTAAGGAAATAAAAGAAACATCAATCGTCGCGACTTCAGGTATTCCTTGCGTAAAATCGGAAGGAGTACAATAACGAAAATTTACCCTCTCCATTACAACAACACGTGGATCTTGTCTTATTTTCCAAGCTAGTTGATTATATCCTACATCAAGAGCATAGCTTAATTTTGCCCCATATTGTAATGCACAATCTGTAAATCCACCAGTAGAAGCACCAATATCAAGTAATATTTTACCTTTTACATTAAAATCAAATATCTTTAATGCTCTTTCTAATTTCAATCCACCACGAGAGACGTAGGGGAGCTGTTCTCCAATGATTTTTAAGATAGTATCTTGCTGAATCTTTTCTCCAGGCTTATCTAACCGTTGATTTTCTTTTGTATAGACCATACCTGCCATAATCCCTCTTTTGGCCTGTTCTCTTGTAGCAAAAAGACCTTGCTGAAAAGCCAAACTATCTACCCGCTCTTTTTTCATTCACTGCCTCTTTCCAGTTCAAATAACTTTATAACCTCTTGTAACAACCTGGGAGTAAAATTTTCATTAGTGATTTCTTCAAGAGCATTACGCGCTTGCCTTAGTTGTTCTTCGAGTGCTAATTTTGCCTCTTCTATGCCTAACAATGCTGGAAATGTATTTTTCCCTGCAATATTATCTTTTTGCGTTTTCTTGCCCAACTGCTTTGTAGTGGCTAATTCATCAAGTAAATCATCTCTAATTTGAAAAGCTAATCCCAAATGGTCAGCAAATTCACTTAATTGAGCTAAAACCACATCACTTTGTTCCGTTAAAATCCCTCCACTAACTACAGCAAAGCGGATCAAGGCCCCTGTCTTTTTTTGATGAAGATTCGCTAGCTCTGCAAAGGAAAGTCTCACCTGCTCACTTTGAATATCCTCCACCTGCCCAGCGACCATTCCACTAGGTCCAGCTGCGCTAGCGAGTAACTGCAAAAGTTGGTTTTTTTTCTTAGAAGTTGTCTCCGTTCTAGTTATTAGTTCAAAAGCGCCTGTTAATAATGCATCACCAGCTAGAATCGCTAAACCTTCCCCAAAAACCATATGATTTGTGGGGTTACCGCGTCGTAGATCATCATCATCCATCGCTGGCAAGTCATCATGAATAAGAGAATAAGTGTGAACCATCTCTAAAGCAGATGCAATTTGATATGAGGATAAAGATAATTCCTGTTCAAAATCATGCACAGTAGCTAACACTAACAAGGGACGCAGCCGTTTACCTCCAGCATTCACGGAATACAACATACTTTCTTTTAATTGTTCATTAGAAATGTAGTTATGAATAAACTTTTTGATTTGTTTTTCAACTTTAGGTAATTCATTTTCTTGTAGCCCAAATAAAGAACTCATTCTTCTTCCTCTTCAAACGGTACTTCTTTTTCTTCTTCTGTCATCATTTTTGTTAATGTTTTTTCTGCTTTAGACAGAGTTTCCTTGCATTGTTTACTTAGCTCCATCCCTTTTTGAAAAGAATCTAAAGCTTCTTCTAAAGAAACGTCCCCTTGTTCCAAGCGGGTCACAATTTTTTCTAATTCTTCTAAAGATTCTTCAAATGTTGCCTCTGTCATCTTCATCCTCCTTAACATCTGTTACTTTTGTTTGGACTTGTCCATCTTTATAATGTACTTGTAGTGTATCGTTTTGCGATAATTCTTGCACAGATTTTATGACTTTTTCTTGCTTAGTTGTGTAACTATATCCTCTTCCCATCACTTTTAGAGGACTTAACAAATCTAAAGCGTGCACCATCTGTTCAAAAGATTGTCGTTTTTTACTCATCGCTTGTTGAGCTTGATTTTTTAATTGTTCTTGTAAATAGTCCACTTCTTGTTTTTTTTCTTTTACTTTTGTTGTAGGAGCTGACTGATACAAACGAGATGCTATTTGTGTATAAGCTTTTTGTTTTTCATAAACTATACGTTGTAGTATTTGATTTATCCGTTGATTCAACTGATCCAACTTGATGGATTGTGCTTCATACAAACGCTCCGGTTGACGAAAAATATAAGAATTTTGTATTCTTTCAAAACGCTCCTGTTTTCGCTGAATCTGTCGAGTATATGCTTGTTGTAAGCGAGCTTGTTTTTCTTCAATTCGCATAATTTCTTCTGTTAAAACTGGTACAGCTAATTCAGCAGCAGCCGTCGGGGTTGCGGCACGAACATCTGCCACCAGATCCGCAATTGTTGTATCTGTTTCATGCCCAACAGAAGAAATCACAGGAATATTACATGCAACAATAGCCCTAGCGACACGTTCTTCATTAAATGGCCACAAATCCTCGATTGATCCTCCACCACGGCCAATAATCACAGCGTCGAAATTTTCTTCTTTTTCTACGCGTTGAATATTTCTAACAACATCATCTGCTGCCTTTTCACCTTGAACAACAGTTGGAAATAAGACAACTTGAGCAATAGGATATCTTCTTTTAGTTGTCGTAATAATATCTCGAATGACAGCGCCACTAGGGCTCGTCAAAACAGCAATTTTTTTAGGAAACTTAGGCAATGCCTTTTTCGGTAAATGAAATAAGCCTTCATTTTCTAACTTTTTTTTCAACTGTTCGTATGCTTGATATAAAGCTCCAATGCCATCAGGTTCCATTTGGTCAATATAAATCTGATAATTTCCAGTTGTTTCATAAATTGAAATACGGCCTACCACCATAACCTTCATTCCTTCTTCTGGTTGAAAATTTAATTTACGGAAGGCATTTTTAAACATTACCGCTGAAATTTTTGCTTGATCATCTTTGATACTAAAATATTGGTGGTTGGGACGTAAACGAAAATTTGATATTTCTCCTGTTAAAAATACTTTTTCTAAATATGGATCCGCATCAAATTTTCTTTTTATATACTTAGTAAGTGCACTGACAGTTAAATATTCCATCGTTAATTAAACTCCTGACGTTTACAAGCTTCAATCGTTTGCTGCATCAGCATGGTAATCGTCATTGGACCCACTCCTTTAGGGACAGGAGTAATAAAACTAGCTTTGGGCTCTACTTCAACAAAATTCACATCCCCAATTCGTTTGCCGTTTTCATCACGGTTCATCCCCACATCGATCACTACTGCTCCTTCTTTCACAAAATCTTTCGTAACAAAGTTACCCTTGCCCACTGCAGATACGATCACATCTGCTTGTTTAGCTAAAGCTGGCAAATCTTTGGTATGGGAATGAGCCATCGTTACAGTGGCGTTTTTAGCTAGTAACAATTGAGCCATTGGCTTGCCGACAATGTTACTGCGACCAATAACGATCGCGTGTTTCCCCTCTAAATGAATTTCATATGCTTCAAACATTTTCATAATACCATAAGGGGTGCATGGTAATGTTTGCGGTTGCCCTAGCAAAAGTTTTCCCATATTCATCGGATGAAACCCATCTACATCTTTTTTAGGATCAATAGCAAGTAATACTTTTTCTTCATCAATATGGCCTGGTAATGGTAACTGTACTAAAATTCCATGGTAATTAGGATCGTTATTATACTTTTCTATTTCCGCTAATAATTTTTCTTCACTAATATCTGAAGGATAATTTTCCACAGTTGATTGAATCCCAATTTTTTGCGATGCAATTTCCTTATTTTTTATATAAGTTTTACTTGCTGGATCATCTCCTACTAAAAAAACAACTAACCCAGGAAAGACTCCTTGTTTTTTTAATACATCAACTTCTAGACGCATCTGTTCTTGCAAATTATCTGCTAATTCTCTACCGTTAATTAATTGCGCCATTTACACATCACTCCCCATATTATTTGTTTATTTTAGCACAACTTTTTCTTTTCAACAAAAGAAGCTAGCTGTTTAGCTAGCTTCCATCTCTGTATTTACAGTCGATAAAATACCATTAATAAATTTACGTGATTGTTCATCGCTAAATGTTTTGGCTAATTCAACAGATTCATTTAATGCCACTTTGTTAGGAACATCTTCTACATACAACATTTCATATAATCCAATGCGTAAAATAATGACATCGATTTTGGCTAGCCTTTCAAAACGCCAGCCCTTACGCAGATGTTGTTCAATTTTTTCATCAAGTACTGCTTTTTTATCACAGACGCCAGTAACTAGAAAATCTAAATACTCAGGAACAAAATGCTCTTGTTCATCATCCACCATTTCATCTTGTTCTAATTCCAATGCAGCAGTAATCGCATTTGTTTTTTCCAGTGCCTGGTTTACGTCTAGGGGAAACAAAGCTTGCACTGCTTTTTTTCGAATTTCATGTCTTGCTAGTTCTTTACTCATTTTCTTCCTCATCATTTTCAAAAAAATCTTCTACATTCAATTGCTCCGTTTTTTCTGGAACCACTGCTACTACATGAATATTGACTTCAGCAAGTTCAACGTCTGTCATGAATAAGACCTGTTCTTTTACTCGGTTCTGTATATCCATTGCAACTTTAGGCACAGAAACGCCATATTTCATATAAGTATAAATATCTACTTTAATTCCATCTTCATCCATAGTTAAGTAAACACCTTTACCATAAGTAGAGCGTCCTAGTAATTCTGTTACGCCATTGGCAAAGTTTCCTTGCATGCGATAAACCCCTTCAACGTTTGAAGCAGCGATCCCGATAATTACTTCAATCACTTCAGGAGCAATCACAATTTCTCCTAATTCCTGATTTGCATCCAAAACAAAATTTTTTTCATCAGCCATTTAGATTCCTCCATTTTAGGACTATCTTGTAGTCTTTATTCTATCATTTCATTGGTAGATAAGCCACGCTAACACTCATTAATCATCAAAGCTTGATAAAATTATAAGATAATCAATTCTTTAGGAGAATGCGTTAGTACTTCATTACCAACAGAAGTAATTAATAAATCATCCTCAATTCTGACACCACCAGTTTCTGGTAGATAAATACCAGGTTCATCCGTAATAACATTACCAGATACAAATGTTTTATCGGCACGTGAAGAAACGTTTGGTCCCTCATGAATATCTAAGCCAATACCATGTCCTGTTGAGTGTCCAAAAGCTTCTCCATAACCAAATGAAGTAATATAATCGCGAGCCACAGCATCCAATTCGATCCCGCTGACTCCCGGTTGGGCTGCTTCAATCACTTTTAATTGCGCATCGAGTACAATTTGATAAATTTCTTTCATTTTTTCTCCAGGGTCACCAATGGCAAAGGTGCGTGTCATATCCGACACATAGCCATCATAGTAACATCCAAAATCTAGTGTAATGATGTCGCCTTGTTCAATTCTTTTTTGGCTAGCCACACCATGTGGCATAGCTGCGCGCGCTCCAGAAGCTACGATTGTTTCAAAAGAAACGCCACTAGCACCCAACGAACGCATGAAAAAATCTAACTGATTGGCCACTTCGATTTCAGTCATTCCCGGTTTAATCATCTTCAGAATATGATCAAATCCTTGATCAGCAATATTGCAAGCTTGTTGAATAGCTTCAATTTCTTTTTCTTCTTTTACCTCTCGTAAACCTTCTAAAAGACCAGAAATTGGTACTAAGTTAGTCGTTGTCATTAGTTCCTTTAGCAAGCCATACTCTGAAAAAGTAATATAATCTTCCTCAAAGGCAAGCGTATTTACTTGTGTGTGTTGTACAAGCTCAGCTACTGTCGCAAAAATACTTCCACTATTTTTTACAATTTCAAAATCTTGCGCTTGTTTTGCAGCTTGTTGAGTGTAACGAAAATCCGTAACAAAGAAAGCTTGTTCATTTGTTACAACAGCTAACCCCGTTGTTCCAGTAAAATTAGTAAAATAGCGTAAATTATAAGGGCTCGTAATTAAAAAAGCGTCCAAATTTTCTTGTTTCATTTTTTCTCGCAAACGACTAATCCTCGTCATACTTCATTTCCTTCTTTCCGTATAAGTTCTTTTTTATTATAGCAGACTTCATTGCTAAGTTAAACGAAGGAAATCTTTTGTATGTGTCAAGTTTATTGAGGTTGAATAAAAAAACCGTCTTTTGGGCAGACACGAAGTTATTTTTCAACCTCACTTTCGTTCGGTTCGCCCTCATCATCTCTAACAAAAACAAGTTTTTATTAGAGATAATTCGGGGTCATTATTAATTGATTTAGTCCTTTGGCGAATTGGCCTAAAGGTGCACTTTTCGCTTTTCCTTCGCCCATTTGCCCTTTAAACGCACCTTCATGAGCTTGAAAGTTAGGTTTTTTCTGTACCCAACGTTTCATAGCTTGCCAACGCTTTTCTTGAGCGACCACGTCGTCCGGAAGGGCTTCGTATTGATTCAACC
>NZ_AUIQ01000013.1 GCF_000423785.1 Tetragenococcus muriaticus DSM 15685
TGCTGACTTCTCACTATTCGTTGTTACTACTAAATCGTTAGTGAGACCTCACGGGATAAGTGTTATCTCTTTCCTCGTTTACCCATAAGGTTTACGCCACAAGATTACGGTTACCTTTTGGACTTTATCGCCTTTAGCCGACTTATCCGCTCGTAGCGCCTTCCTACCTTATTCCTGTTCGTTGGGCCACGATTTCGCTATTGCTTCCTCTCTCCCGTGCCTCACAGCACGAAACTTGCAAGTCGCTTTGGGATTCGTTGGTAACGACGCTCCACAGAGACTTTCACTCTAGACATAACACATGCCCGTCATACTAAAAAAAGACTGTTTAAAAACAGTCCCTTTTTATTCATAATCTATTGTTCATCATCTTCATTTAAAGCTTCACCTAAAATATCTCCCATAGTAAAGCCAGACCCATCATCCTCAAAATTTTGATAATCTTCGGGGTCAGGTTCATCTTGATTTTCTTCTGTTTCAGGTTGTTCTTCTAATGATTTAATGCTTAATGCAATGCGATGCTCATCCGGGTTAACATCTAAGACTTTTACTTGAACTTGTTCTCCTTCTGTTAACACCTCGTGCGGCGTTGCAATATGTTTATGCGAGATTTGTGAAATATGGACTAAACCTTCTACACCCGGGAATACTTCTACAAAGGCACCAAAACTAGTTAAACGTTTTACAGTCCCTTCTAAGACACTCCCTTTAGGAGCTTTTTCTTCGATATTTGTCCAAGGGCCAGGCAGTGTATCTTTGATCGACAGAGAAACTCGTTCAGTTGCTGGGGCCACTGACAATACAGCAACATTAACTTTATCTCCAACGCTTAACACATCGCTAGGTTTAGCAACATGAGCATGGGAAATTTCAGAAACATGAACAAGTCCATCAATGCCTCCTAGGTCAATAAATGCACCAAAGTTCGTTAAACGAGCTACTGTACCTTCAATTACGTCGCCTTCTGAAATGGAATTAAGCAATTCTTCCTTCTTCTTTTCCTTTTCTTCTTTAACAATGGCTTTGTGAGATAAGATCAAGCGATTTTCTGAAGGTTCAATTTCAATAATTTTAAATTCCAAAGTTCTCCCTTTATAATCATTAAAATCATCAACAAAGTAGTCTTCTACCATCGATGCTGGTACGAATCCTCGTACACCAACATCTACAACGAGTCCGCCTTTGACTACATTTGTTACAGGCGCTTCAACCGTTTCTCCATTTTGATATTTTTCTTCAATATCTTCCCAAACCTTTTTAGCATCAAGGCGACGCTTGGATAGTAAATAGCTACCATTTTCTTTATCATCACCAATCGATGAGATAACAACAAAGTCAAGTACGTCACCAACTTTTATGATTTCATTAATATCTTCTACCGGTAGAGTAGACAATTCTTTAGCAGGGGCTACCCCTTCAACGCCAGTCCCTTCAATGCCAACAATTGCTTGTCTATCCTCAATAGCAAGCACTTCGCCTTTTACGATATCCCCAACTTTTACATCGTGGACGGCGTTTAGAGCATCTTCCATTGTTTCACCATTTTCTGCAAAGTTATTATTTTCAAATTCTGTCATAACATATATCCTCCTAACCAACGATTTAAAAAGCACTTCACTCTTTAATCTATGTCATATTAAGAAAAAAATAAAGCGATTTCTGTATATTTTTATTGAAAACTCAGAGACTAAGTCAATTTTTCAATTATTCCATCTCATCATAGGTAAAAGTCACTTGATCACTATCTTCTAATGTAGTATCCTCAGCACCTGTGTTTACCATTTCATCATTTATTGTATAAGTCCAATACAGATTTTCTTCTTCGTCTTGTTCAACACCCTCAACAGCAACAATCATCCCATTTTCTTCTTTAATCGCAAAGTTATTACGCATCACTTGCATCAACGATTCGTCTGTTGTTGTTTCAACTTCTGTTTCGCCGATGGTTTGACCTCTTTCCTCAATATCTACTGTAACATTTATTTGCTCTGCTTGGCTAGTTTGAACTGTTGTTTCATTAGTACCTTCAGAATTGTTTCCGTTTGAACAACCAACAATAAATAAAGCACCTATAAAGGTAAAATAAGTAGTCATTTTTTTCTTCATTTAACTTCTCCCATCTTTTCCTTCACTATGCTTTCGACTGTAGCTACCACTTCATCAATCGAAAACCCTGTTGTATCAACCAAAGAAGCATCTTTAGCTTGTTTTAAAGGAGAAGTCTCTCGATGAGAGTCCGTATAATCTCGTTGTTCAATTTCTTTTTTTAAGGTATTATAATTACTTTTTATACCCTTGTCTTGATTTTCTTTATAACGTCTTTTGGCACGTTCACTTGCCGAAGCGACTAAAAAAATTTTTACTTCAGCCTGCGGGAGTACAGTGGTGCCAATATCTCTTCCATCCATCACCACTCCTCCTGAAGCAGCAATCTTTTGCTGTACTTTGACCAAATGATCTCGGACTCCGGGAAGAGCTGAAACTTCAGACACATGATTTGTCACTTCTGGTTGCCGAAGCGCTTGAGTGACATCTTCTCCTTGGATCAATACAGCTTGACCCCAATCCGTTTGTTTAAAAGTAATTGGATAGTTTTCAATCAATTCAATTAAAGCTGTTTCATCTAGAAAAGATACTTGATGTTTTATAGCTAAATAAGTAACGCCACGATACATCGCTCCTGTATCAGTATAAACAAAGCCAAAATCTTTAGCAATAATTTTTGCAATCGTACTTTTCCCAGAAGACGCTGGGCCATCAATGGCAATATTGATTTTATGCATGGGACTACTCCTCGTCTAAAACTATAAAAATTTCACTTATTATAGATAAAGAAACCGCATAGGCGGCTTTTTTATCTAGTTCTTAACTCTTGTCCAGGATTTACATGGAAGTTATTAGGATCCATTCCATTTAATTCTGCAAGTTCTTCTACGCTCAAACCATTTCTTTCAGCTACTTGTTGTAAGCCATCGCCCGCTTGAACTGTTGCATATCCTTGGCCATCTTGACCATTTTGTTCTTGGTCTTGGTCCTGGTCCTGTTGATTTTGACCCTGTTGCTCTTGGTCTTGCTGTTGTTGATCTTGCTGACCTTGACCTTGTTGTTCTTCATTTTGACCTTGTTGGTTTTGATCTTGCTGATTTTGACCATCTTGTTGTCCTTGATTTTGGTCCTGTTGATATTGCTCTTGATTTTGATCTTGACCTTGCTCTTGAGCTGCTTGTTGCTCATCTGCCCCTTCAGCAGCTTGCTGCTGTTCTTGTTCTTGAGCTGCTTGTTGTTCTTCATTCTCTTCAGAGGAAGCTTCTTCTGAAGACGTTTCTTCAGTTGAACTGCTTTGTGTTGAGGATTCTTCTGAAGTAGACGATGTAGAAGATTCTACTGTACTTGATGTTGTTTGTTCAGTATTAGCAGCAGTTTCAGTATCATTGTTACGGTTCATCACCCATAACCCAGCAACTGTTGGTACTGCAATAATCAACGCCAATAAAACCACAACAATCGTCAAAAAAGTGCTACTTCCTCTTTTTTGATGACGCTGTTGCGAGCGCGACACATTTTCGTCGTCACTTTCTGTATCATATATGGGTTGTTCCCACGGCTCTTGTTCTTGCGAATTCTTATTTCTATCTTTTCTACTCACTTCAAATAACCTCCCACTCACTATCTTTCCGATGTATTATACCACAGATAATCCTTCTATGTCTTCCTAAATTGCTGTCATTTTTCTTCTTTAAACATTTTTAGTAAAATCTCTTGCCAATGGTCTTTTTTAGGAGAAAAATAAAAATCCTTCTCTTCTTCTGACGAAATATTTGCTAAACCGTGGAAGTCACAACAACGATTGGAAACTTTAGTTAAATTCTCCCCAAAGTAATTTAATAAAAATTCTCTGCGACAACCTTGAAAATAAACATATGAAAGCATTTGTTCCAATTTCTTCTGTTTTTCTGTCTCATTTTGTTCAAGTCTTTCTAAAAAAGTCTCTTTCTCAAATTTTTTTGTCTGCTGCAACCATTTTTCTTGTAGTTCTGATAAATTTTCGAATTGCCGATAATTTATCTTAAATTCAAAAAGTTCACGCTCTTGTTGTGCTTGTTGCTGCATAAAATAATGAATTTTCTCATCTTGTGGTTTATACAAAAGAATAGCATCACTATCTTTTTGATCTCGCCCACTTCTTCCAATTTCTTGCATATAATTTTCTAAACTATCAGGCAAATCATAATGAATAACCATTCGTATGTCTGGTTTATCTACTCCCATCCCAAAAGCACTGGTGCAAATCAGAAACTGCAAATGATCTTGAATAAATTGTTGTTGCAAAAGTCTTCTTTGGCTACTGTCCAAGCCTCCGTGATAATAACCAACATTGTAATGTTGCTTTAATTGATAATACAGTTCTTCTACTTTTTTTCTAGTAGCACAATAAATAAGAGCAGAACCCTTAGCAACAGATAATAATCGTTTTAGTTCTATTAACTTTTCACGAGTAAAAACTACTGATAATGAAACATTAGGTCGATCTACTGAGTCGCAAAACTCGCCTACTTTTTGATCAAACAGCACTGTTTTTATTTCTTCTTTGACTTTTTTTGTAGCTGTAGCTGTTAATGCCAATGTTACTGGGGTGTTTAAACGTTGCTTGGCATATTTCAAATTTCGATATTCTGGACGAAAATCAATTCCCCATTGGGAAATACAGTGAGCTTCATCTACAACAAATAGAGCTATATGATAAAGTTGTAAGCGTGAAAGCACTTTTTCTTGCATCAGCATCTCTGGGCTTAAGAAAACAAATTTATATTGAGTGAGATGACTCAATATGTGTATCTTGTCTTGTTCTTTTAAGTTCCCATTTAAAACGACAGCTCTTTTTTCTCCATTTTTCTGTAACGAAGCGAGTTGATCTTCCATCAAAGAAATTAACGGGGTAATAATTAAGACGACGCCCTCTTTTAAATAAGCTGGAAGTTGGTAGCAAAGACTTTTCCCTGAACCAGTTGGAAGAACTGCCAAAAAATCTTGTTCTTGTAATAAAGCAGTAATTGTCTCTTTTTGCCCCGGACGAAACTGTGTATAGTGAAAATACTGATAAAGTGCTTCTTCTAACATGATAATTGCTTCTTCCTCCAGATTTGATAAAGCCGGATTTCTAAAAACGTAGCTTCAAATAATTCTGTTAGTTCTTTAAATGGATAAGTAAAAGAATCCTTAGGCATTTTTTTAAGAACATTTTGCATATCTTGTGATAAAAAATCAGAAAAAGGAAACGCAGAATCTATCAACGACCATTCAATTAAATGATCTTGTATCGTTCCTTCTTTTAGCTTCCGTTGTTTTTTTATTTGTTCGATTGATCTCCCTTGACGAACTAGTTCTCGTGTTTGCAACATACTTTGGTTATAATTTTGTAAAAGTAATGGAGACAAAAATTGATATAATAAGTACTCTGGATGCTTTGTAATTTGTGCTAATAATTGGTGAATAGCTGCTGATTTATACAAAGTAGACCAAAGTGTTTGTTCATATTTATCTGGTATTAATTGAAAAAAGGCCGCTCCTTCTTGTTGATAACCAGAAAGCGCTTGGGCTAATAGGTTCGCATGGTCTTCTGTCAACGTTTGAAATAAATCCTTCGTTTCTTCATAAATTATTTCAGGTAATTTTTGTCCATATTGGTGAGTAACCGCCCGAACTCTTTCTGTATAAATAGGAGCATTCTCTAACGGTACATACTGTTCCCTTTTTCCTAAAAAGGAAGTTACTTGTAATAAAAAACGAAAAGAGCGCCAACAAACTTCCTCTTTCCTGCCAAATTGAAAATAGTTCAGTGACTGAAATGCGGATGTTCGTAATACATTAGACAAAAGTTCCCCTTTCAAAATTACTTGCTGCTGATCTTGACTTAGGTAACCTTTATGAACAAGTGTTGCTATTTCTTGGTCAAATTTTTCTTTTTCTAACGTTGGTAAAACTGAAAAGTAAGGCAAAAGATCATGAAAGTAAGCATAGCATAAAACAGAAGTAGTATGCTTACCCACCAAAATTTGATAAAGCGTTGTTTTTTTTAACTTCTTGTTTCCCATAAATAGCGATAAAATAAAGTCTTCCATATAACCTCCAGAAAAACCTAATCACATATTTCTTAAAGTTTATAAATGATCCTCATTAACAGCTTTGCTTGAAAACCTACCCTACATTTATTATACACTAAAACTTTCTCCATTAAATAGCCTTGAAATAACTTTTTATGAAAATAACCAGTTAGTCTATGAGACTAACTGGTTACTTTGTTATTTTATTAAAAATTTTAAACGTTTTAATTCATCGGATAATGCACTGTCGATTGGTCGCGTTTTCTGCTAATCCAAGGAAGAAGTTTCGTATGAAGAATCAAGAATACGGCACTGACTAACCCACCTTTGATTAAGTTAAACGGTAAGATACCAATAACGACATAATTTGCTAGTGGCATTCCTAACATTTCTGTTACCGATAATTGGAAAAAACGTAAATATAACGGAGTAATCACAAAGTAGTTAGCAACACTCATGAATAAAGTCATCGAAAATACGCCTAAAAAAGTTCCTACAACTTTATTACGTAAATTCGTCCCTTTGTTAAAAAAGTAATAAACAGGTAAGCAATAACAAGTAGTCGCTAAAAAACTAGCCACATCGCCTACGATATTTTGCGGCGCTAAACCAGTCGTTATAAGATGTAAAAACGATCTAAGAAAAGCGGTCAAAACACCACTGATAGGACCAAACAGAAACATACTCAAAATAACTGGTACATCACTAAAATCAATTTTCAAAAAACCAAACGCTGGCATAACCGGGAAGGCTATGTATTGTAAGACCAGCCCCATCGCTGCAAACATCGCTACAGCTACCATTTTCCTAGCATTACTATGCATATAAATCCTCCTAGTACAAGGATTCATCTTCATCGGAACCTATTTATTTTTTCTGCCTTTTACTCATAAAAAAAACTCTATTTTCCTAAGGGAGAATAGAGTACTTGTTCTAACAAAAGTCAGATAAACCAAATATGCTCTATCTTCTTTATCCAGACTATACTGTCGGTATTGGACTTACACCAAATCAACCACTTTTACTAAGCAGTTCGTGGACTTTTACCACCGGTCGGGAATCACACCCTGCCCCTGAAGACGAACCTTCATTATTTTTCTATAATTAATTATACATAAACTTTTACAAATTGCAACTCCTTTGTTTCTAACAAATAACAGGGAGTAAAATACAAATTCCCCCCCATGTTTAACAAGACAGGAAGCATTTTTCGAATCCACTCCCCGTAAAACAAGCGAACTTCCTAATAGAACGTTTACTGTTAATTTTTGGAATCTTCTAATAAGCGATTTATTTCACGCTTATGCAATTCGCGATAATCTCCTGGCTTTAAGTTTTCCAGTGTCAAATGGCCGTAACGTTCACGTTTTAACTTTTCAACTGGTAAGCCACAAGCTTTTAACATATTTTTTACTTGATGATTTCGTCCTTCATGAATGGTCAGCTGAACAATACTCTTTTGTGTTTGTGTATCTGTAGACAAAATAGCAAATTTTGCTGGCGCTACCTTTTTCCCCTCGATCGTCATTTGTTTGGTAACAGGCATTAACTTTTTATTTGTCGCTACTCCACTTACCTTAGCCACATACACTTTATCGACTTCATGTTTAGGATGTGTTAATTTTTGCGATACATCTCCATCGTTTGTCAAAAGAAGAAGTCCAGAAGTATTATAATCTAAGCGTCCAACTGGATAGATTCGTTCTTTAATCTCTGTAAAGTAGTCAGTTACTACGGGTCTATTCTTATCGTCTGAAACCGCAGAAATAACTTCTCGCGGTTTATAAAACATGAAATAAACTGGTTCTTCTTGATAAATAGGTACTTGGTCCACTTCAATTTTATCTTTACTTGTTACTTGTACGCCTAATTCTTTTACTACTTCGCCATTTACTTTGACGCGGCCTTGTACAATATAGTCTTCAGCTTTTCTTCTAGAAGCAACGCCAGCATGAGCGATCACTTTTTGTAATCGTTGCATTTAATTTTCTCCTTTTTCTTCTCTTGTTTCTTCGTAACGGTCAGCGCATAAATCAAGAGGAATGTCAGTAGACAATTCTTCTTCCATCGCTTGAATATCAGGTAACTCTTGCATTGAATTTAAGCCAAAATAGTCCATAAAATATTCTGTAGTACCATATAAAATAGCCCTACCCGGTCCTTCTACACGTCCTTTTTCTTCAATTAAACGATGCGTCGCTAATTTCTGAACAGAGCCAGAAGACTGAACACCTCTTATATCATCAACTTCCATCCGAGTAATTGGCTGTTTATACGCGATAATTGCTAATGCTTCAAGAGCTGCTTGTGAAAGGCGATTTGCTATGGGGGATTTCGCGTATTTTTTTAAAATGGCAGCATACTTTTTCTTCGTAGCTAAAATAAAATGATTCCCTAATTCAAGAACACTTAATGAAGAATGTAGATCTTCTTGATATTTTTCATTTAAATTTTGAATTAATCGATAAATTTCTGGTTCTGGCTGTCCCATAAGAAAGCTTAATTCTTCCAATTGAACGCCTTCATCTCCTGCAACAAAAAGTAAAGCTTCTAACTGTCCCATATCATCCATCTACATAACCTCCCTTATCTTCATATACTGGATAAAGCAGGATATCCTCATAATTACTCGTCTGACCTACATTCGCTTTCCTGCTTTTGACTAACTCCAATAACGCGATAAAAGTGACCACAATTTCACTTTTGGAGTAACTATCCATAAAGGCATCTAATAAACAACCTTCATGAGGGTTAACCGCTTGATAAAGTTGTTTTTCCATAGATTGAATTTTTTCATCAATACTTGTTTCATCAGCAGAGATGGTCGTCTTAAGCACTTTTCGCTTCTTCTTTTTTTCTAACATTGATCGAAATGCCAAATAAAGGTCCATTGTCTTAAATTGCCCTTTTTCAAGAGAAGTGTCTTCATCTTTATATTCGTCCATATCCATAGGTTCTTTGGTAAAGTAATTACGTCTTTCCTCTGCTTTTTCTGAAAGCTGTTTAGCCGCATATTTATATTTTCGATATTCTAATAGTTGCTCAACCAAGGCCTCGCGAGGGTCTTCTTCATACTCATCGTCTTCTTCAATTTCCTCTTGCTTAGGTAAAAGCATTTGACTTTTAATAGACATCAGGGTTGCCGCCATTACAAGATAGTCCCCAGCAATCTCCAATTGAGTGTTATCCATCGCATGAATATAGTTCATGTATTGTTCAGTAACTTGTGCTATCGGGATATCATAAATGTCTATTTCTAACGTCTGGATCAAATGCAATAGTAAATCTAGCGGTCCTTCAAATATATCTAACTTTACCTTTATTTCTGTCATAACTACTCCTCACGTATCTTTTACGCACTAAAATCAAGCACGTGGAAAATATTGTTTATATACATCTGCCATCCGTCTTTTGGTAATATGTGTGTAAATTTGTGTGGTAGAAATATCTGCATGCCCCAAAAGCTCCTGTACTGTTCGAAGGTCTGCACCATTTTCCAATAAATGAGTGGCAAAACTATGCCGTAAAGTATGAGGAGTCACATTTTTCAAGATACCTGCTTTTAACACCAAAGCTTTTAAATTTTTCCAAATGCCTTGACGTGAAAGACTTGTTCCATGACCGTTAACAAATAAATGCTCTTCTTCAGCATGTTTTTGACATAACAAGGGTCTGGCTTCTTCTAAATAAGTTTCTATCCAATAAATGGCCATATCTCCTAAAGGGACAATCCGCTCTTTATCCCCTTTTCCAGTAGTCTGTAATAATCCCATACTTAGATGTAGATCATTTAACTTTAACCCTACAAGCTCACTTACCCGTAAACCAGTGGCATACATCACTTCTAAAATTGCGCGGTCGCGCAATCCTAATGGTTTTTTTGTATCTGGCGTTTCAATTAAACGTTCTACTTCATTGATATTAAGCGCATCTGGTAACTTTTGTGATGTTTTGGGTGAATCGATATGTTGCATAGGATCATGATCAATATAACGTTCTTGACGAAGAAATTGATGAAAGCGGCGCAAACTTGTGACCATTCGAGTTATAGTAGCAGACGATTTCCCTTCATCTTGCAAATACTGCAAAAAAGCAATAATCGTAAAACGATCTACGTCCTGCCAATTCGTTAGCTTTTTTTTATGTAAAAAAAATAGATACTGCTCTAGATCACGTTGATAACTTTTTCTCGTATTACTTGAAAGACCACGTTCGATTAAGAGATAATGTAAATAGTCCGTTACTTGTTCATTCATCGATTTCTCACCTTCTTCATCTATCTTAGGATTATCTCACAAAACAAATCCCCGCTGCAATCCATTTGTCAAAAATTACCATTTCCTTTATTTAATCACTTCTACCAATACAAAGAAGAGAAAAAAGAAAGCTGGGGGTTCAGCTTTCTTGGTGTTTACGTTGACATTGTTGACATATTCCATGAAAGGTTAAACGATGGTCTTTTACAGCAAAATGAAATCGCTTTTCTACAATTTCTTCGACATTTCCTAGTAAGTCTTCATCGATTTCCTCGATATTCCCACATTCAAGGCACAATAAATGATGATGAAAGTGCTTAGCTCCGTCTTTTCTAAGATCATAACGAGAAACGCCGTCATCAAAACTAACCTTATCTACAATTTTCAAATCAGATAAAATCTCCAAAGTTCGATAAACAGTGGCCAGTCCAATTTCTGGACTTTTTTGCTTTACAAAGAAAAAAATCTCTTCAGCAGATAAATGATCTTTTTCATTCTCTAATAAAACAAGCAAAGTGGCCTCCCGTTGTGGAGTTAGTTTAAATCCTGAATCATGAAGTTGTCTTTTCGTCTTTTTTAACGCTTCACCAGTAGTCATTGAAACCTCCAACATTTTTCTATTTATAACTATTTTAATCTAGATGTTTATTGCCTAGTTTCACTTTAAAATAAGTATAAAATAGAAAAAGGTATTAAACAAGTTTTCTCAATTAGAATTTTTCGTTAGTTTGGTTACACCATTTTCTTGTACAATTAACCGCTGCTTTAGCAAATTTCCCAGGGCACGCTTAAATCGCGCCTTACTAATACCAAATAGTCGCTCAATTTCTTCTGGAGAGGACTTTATTGTATAAGCCATCTCTTGATTAGGCCTTTGTTTTAAATAAGCATATACCATCGCTGCATCCTCAGGAATTGCTTCATAAGCTCTTGGCTTTAATGACACATTTGCTATGCCGTCTGGTCGCATACCTATCACTCGTCCTGAAACACGTTGGCCCAAACGAGGCTCTGTGTATCTTTCTGATGGATGAATAAAACCAATATGATAATCATCGGTTAATATATAGCTACCCGCAATTTTCAGACGATACACAACCCCTGAGATATCTTTATTTTGCATCTCTTCATTGGCCATTTTTTTTAAAGATTGAAAATGGTGATCTTCTGCTAGTGTGCCCCAAATACGGTCTTTTTTATCGACACGTAAAGCGATCATTAACCGGTCTTCCTTTTTAGGCCACAAATTATGCATTGTAGGCAGCTCGTCTAAAGAAACAGCGATATCTTTATCTGATAGACCAATATCTACAAACACACCTAAGTCGCGACGAACTTCAGTGACCGGTGCAAATGCATAGTGTCCCTTTCTTATTTTAGGTATTTGAGTAGTAAAAGCAGCTTCTTGTTTTTGGTTTAAATAGCCAAAGCCCTCCACAGCTTCTCCTAAGACATGGTTTCCTTCCTCTTTTTTTAACCTAAAAGTTTGTCCGCTTTTTTGGACAAAATAATATTGCTCATTTTCATCGGTAATAATCCCGGTAAAAACAGATGCGATCAAGTCATTCATAAAATTTTTCTCCTTTTTAAATAAACAAGCGAATAAGTGCTATTGCTATAATACCTGTGACAACGATTTTCATCAAATCTTTTGTATAAATTCCTACAATTAACGCAGGGATACATGCTAATGTTTCAGGAATGTCGAGTACAGGAGGTCTTCCAGTTGAAACACTTAGCAAATTCTGAACTAATAAGGCAGTCAAAATACATAAAGGCAGATAATCTAGAAATAAACGAAACTTTGCCGGAAAATTCATTTTCTTAGCAAAAGCAAACGGTAAAATTCGAGGGATCCAAGTAACAATAAAGCAGCCTAATATTAAATAGAGATATTCAGTACTTATCATGTGTTATCACCCCCACAATGCATCCCACTAAAGCTGAAATAATAACAGCAATTTCAGGTGATGTCCACCACATAAGTCCATACAATACAATAATAACACTCATTAAAACAATAATTGTTTGTTTCGTTTTAGCTTTTAACGGTATCTCAACTTGAAATAAAAAAAGCCCCAAGAACATGGCTACTAAAGCAAAGTCTAACCCAAATACTTCAGGATCTGGAATAAATTCTCCTAATATGCCACCTAATATCGTCGCTACAATCCACGTTAAATAAGCACAAATATTTAAGCCATTTGTCCAAGCGACACTCACTTCTCCTACTTTTTTTAAAGCCATTGTCAAAACACCATAAGACTCATCAGTCAATAGTGTGCCAATACCAATATTTTCTAACAACGAAGATTGTCGAAAATAGGGAGCTACTGAAAGACTCATCAAAAAATGACGCAAGTTCACTAGAAAAACGGTAGCTATAATAGAAGTAATCGGCGCTTGAATAGCTATCAATCCACAAATAATAAACTGAGCACTCCCAGCATAAACAATGGCTGACATTAGAAAAATAGCAAATACTGATAAACCCACACCTTTGCCGACAACTCCTAGAGCAAAACCGATACCCAAATACCCCAATATTGTAGGAACGCAAGCTTTTATCCCTTCAGCAAATGTTTCATATTTTACTTCTTTCATAATAAAACCTCTTTAAGTTTAGTTTGTATTTTCTTAATATCATACCGAAACTAAAGGAAGGAAACAAGCAGAAAAAGCAGAATCTTTTCCAATAAAAAAAGCCTTCTAAAAGTGTATACACTTTTAAAAGGCTTTTGAACTAAATTATAGAAAATCTTTTAATTGTTTTGAACGAGATGGATGACGTAATTTACGCAAAGCTTTTGCTTCGATTTGACGAATACGTTCACGCGTTACTCCGAATACTCTACCTACTTCTTCTAACGTACGTGTCCGTCCATCATCAATACCAAAACGTAAACGTAAAACATTTTCTTCTCGATCCGTCAATGTATCCAGGACATCTTCTAATTGCTCTTTTAGTAGTTCATAAGCTGCATGATCCGAAGGGCTTGTTGCTTCTTGATCTTCAATGAAATCACCCAAATGAGAATCGTCTTCTTCCCCAATAGGAGTTTCCAAGGAAACCGGCTCTTGAGCGATTTTCAAAATTTCTCGAACTTTAGTCGTTGGAAGATCCATTTCTGCACCAATTTCTTCAGGTGTAGGTTCGCGTCCTAAGTCTTGCAATAATTGACGTTGAATACGAATTAATTTGTTGATTGTTTCGACCATATGAACAGGGATACGAATTGTTCGAGCTTGGTCAGCAATCGCACGTGTAATTGCTTGACGAATCCACCAAGTAGCATAAGTTGAAAATTTGAATCCTTTTCGATAATCAAATTTTTCCACAGCTTTCATCAAGCCCATGTTTCCTTCTTGAATTAAGTCAAGAAACTGCATTCCACGTCCTACATAACGTTTTGCAATACTAACAACTAAACGAAGGTTAGCTTCTGCTAAACGTTGTTTGGCCTCTTGATCGCCATCTTCGATTCTTAGTGCTAAGTTTACTTCTTCTTCAGCTGTTAATAATGAAACGCGACCGATTTCTTTCAAGTACATACGAACTGGGTCGTTAATTTTTACACCTGTTGGAGCAGATAAATCTTCCTTAGGTTTGTCATTTTCAACTTTTTCAGTTGTTTTTAAACTACGTAATGAAGGCTCGCCATTTTCATCAACAACACTAATTCCAGCATCTTCTACTTGTTGAATTAGTTTATCCATACTATCAGCTTCTAATGAATAAGGTGTAGCTAATGCGTCTGACAGCTCTTCATAAAAAACTTGACCTTTTGTTTTATTTTTCCTAATAAAATCCTTTACTGCTTGTTCGTATTTAACTTGTGTTTCTTCTGCCATAAGAGAAGTCCTCCTTCGATGCTGCTATTTAGCTTGCTTTAATTCTTTAGTCAAGTTTATAATTTCGGTAGCTAAACCTAACTCTAATTCTTGGTTCCCTTTTTGACTAGCTTCTTGTAATTTGAGCTTTTTCTCGTTAATTTCTTCGGTTAAGTTTGACGTTTGGATCACTTGCAATAAGTCTTCAATCTCTTGCTGACTTCCTTCTTCTGGTACCTTCAAACTAGCAATCGTACCAACAATATTACGCATTCGATCATCTTTTAGAAAATCTAAAAACTTCGCAAGAACAAATTCGCCTTCACTTTCTATATAAGCATCAAAAAGCATATATAACTCTTGATAAACCTCATGAAAAAAGGTTACTTGAGATTGTTTCAAACGTTGGTTCAATGTTTCATCATTAAATAAACGATATAATAACAATTCTTCTGCTTTTTGAACTTGTGTCTTATTTGATGGACTACGCGATTCCCCGTGTTCAGATCGCACATTCGACTGGGGAGGTCTTTGCTTTTTATTTCTACGTTGACGTTTTAAATCATATAATTGTTGTTGCAATGACTCTCTGGATATTTGAAACTCACTAGACAGTTGCGTTAAATAACGGTCCTGCTCAATTAAGGAATCAACATCTAATAAATCTTGTAGCAACTCTTGAACATACTCCAGTTGCTCTTTTTCATTAGCCATATTTTTATTTAAACGTCGATAACGCATTTTAAATAAAAATACCGTCTCTTTCCCATGTTCAAGTAAATTAACAAAAGCATCTTGCCCGTATTTTTTTACATATTCATCTGGATCAAGACCTTCTGGTACACTTACAATGGACAAATTCAAACGACTTGTTTCTTGCAAGTGGCTAATTGCTCTGTTTGTTGCATCCAACCCTGCTTGATCACCGTCATAACAAATAACTAATTCTTGTGCAATGCGAGAAATCGAAGTAATTTGTTCATTTGTTAAACTTGTCCCCATTGAAGCAATTCCATTTGTTACACCCGAATGATAAGCAGCTAAGACATCCATAAACCCTTCAAATAAGTATACCGTACTACCCTTACGTATACTACTGCGCGCCTTATCAAAATTAAATAAAATTTCACGCTTATTAAATAGGGAGGTTTCTGGAGAATTAAGATATTTCGGTTGTTCTTGATTGCTAATCTCTTCGGTTGCAAAAAAGCGACCAGAAAAACCCACTGTTTTTCCTTGGAAATTTCGAATAGGAAACATGATCCGTTGATAAAAACGATCAACTAGCTCTTCACTCTCTCGTTCAACAAACAAACCAGAGTTGGGAAAAGCTTCTGAATCTAATGATTCATTTTGAAAAACACGAACTAAAAAATCCCGTTGATTAGGTGCAAAACCAATATTAAATTCTTCAATCAACTGGTCGTCTAGCCCTCTTTTATGTAAATAATCGAGTGCCGCTTCACCTATTGCTGTGTTCATCAACATATGATGATAGACTTCAGCTGCTTTTTCATGTAATTGAATTAATTGTTGCTGTTGGGAACTAGCTTGACTTTCAACTGCTACATTTTGATACTGCTCAGAAACTTCAACGCCTTCCATTTCGGCGACTTTTAACACTGATTCAACAAAAGAAAGACCTTCAATCTCTTGAACAAAGGAAAAAATATTACCACCACGGCCACAACCAAAACAATAATAAAACTGTTTATCTTCAGCAACAGAAAACGATGGCGTTTTTTCATTATGAAACGGACAAAGACCAGCATAATTTTTACTACCAGACTTTTTTAATTGTACATATTGACCAATAACATCGACAATATTTGTTTTATCACGAATATCATCAATGACTTGTTGCGGGATTTTCGCCACGTTTACTCACCTCCTAAAAATGAACGATGAGCTGTTCTATCGGTAAAAAATCGCACCAACATTATAGCAGTGCGATTAAAGATAGACAGATTTCTACGTATACTATTGTATCACATTTTCGAGGATTTACAAATGTTTTGCTCACAATAAGCCACTTACGGATTATTTATAGCGTTCTTCTAACTTACTCATCCAGGCTCCTAAAAAAACTCCTAAACCTAGCATGAGAACGCAAGCAATATAGCTTAAAAAAGTAAAACCAGTATAATTTGTTGGAACTATCATAACTGTAGAAGCCAAAACCACTCCCATAATAAAATGAAATAACTGAGGATAAGCTTTACTAAAAATATAATCAATCATTTTGGATAAGGTCAAAATAGTCACTATCCCACCAATACCAATAGGAAGAATCACCTGAAGCTCTAAATTTTTAAAACCATCTGCCATGGCTTTGTACATCCCCATATAAACAAGAAAATTGGAAGGACTTAACCCAGGAACAATTACACCCAAGGCAATTAAAAACCTGCGATCATCCATGTCCATATATTTTGCGAAATCTCAGTAAACAAACCGGCCCCTTGCCACAAAAAAAGGAACGCTCCAACGAAACTAGTGATTAAAATGAACAGTTCACGTTGTGAACGCCCTTTTTTTCCTGCCTCTTTCCATAAAGCAGGAACAGTCCCTACAATACAACCGACAAAAAACCAAAGAATAATGCTAGCATAACTTCCCAGTAAAAAACTAACGACAAAAGATAAAAGGAATAAAGCTGTCAACGCACCTAAACCCACTGGGAGAAAAAACAAGACATTTTCTTTAAAGTTCTTGGTGATATGAGCTAAAAAACTAATGATTCGCTCATAAATCCCAAAAATTGCAGCCAACGCTCCACCTGATACGCCAGGTAAAATAAAACCAGAACCGATAAACATCCCCTTAATAAAACGAAAGAGCCAGTCTCTAATGTTCTCTGGGGTCTTTTGTACTTTTCTTTTCATCTCTGTCTTTGTCCTTACCTTCTCAGATTTTTAAAACAGAAAGCTTGTTTGCTTGATTTTATTTTCATTTGCTTTAACTAAGTCAGCGTAAAAGAAATTTCCGCCGTTATGATATAAATAACCTCCATTATACATTACAGATTGGTAGCTTAAATACCGATATCTCGTACGTTCTGTGTTACCAAGCTCTGGTGATACGGTATCTTTTGAATATTGTTCAGCTAGTTCTAATCGATTCGTTTTTCCATTTTCTGCTACATAGTCAATATAGTCCAAACCAAAATTATAAGCTTGCACTGCCGTCCACAAGTCACAGCCTTCTGCCTCTGCCTTTCTAATTGCTGTGGCTAAAAAAGCTACACCTTGGTCAATACTTTCTTGTGATTCTTCGATCTGGTTAGGATACCCACCTTTACTTTCTGAACTTTGCATAGGGTCACTATTCTCCCCTTTTGTTTCTGTAAAAATAACGCTTAATACTAAATTCTTGTGTTGTGGGATATTTTCTCTTTCTACCGCTTGTTCTACTTGGCCTTCATATTGGTAAACTTGCCTTAATATTTGATAGGTTCTATAAAAGTAATACCCACCTACAGTAAGTATCATTATCGAAATAAGTAGTAATATTTTTTTTAATACAGATTTCTTTTTTTTATTCATGAATGTACCATCCAACCTTTTTTGTATCGAAACTCAGCCTACTATTTCTTAAAAAAACTGTCCATAGAACAGAAGGAAAAAATAAAAACTTTAAAAAAAGGTAATCTTTCTTTGGAATATCTTTAATATTTAACGCTTACTGAATAGTGGATAAGCAATTTTTCCATCATTTGGATCAATATTGGGGATGTTAGAGCTATGTTGTGTTTGTGGTTATTCAGCAGAAGACCATAAATCTACGACTTCTTGAACAAGGTTATCACTAAAGATTTCCTTTAACCCCTTCTCTCCTTTTTGAATACGTTTAATGACATCAGCAAAATTTTCGTCTAAAGGTAAGTGGGTTTCTTTATCGATAGCATCTTTATCCAGAGCTAAGCGTCGAATCGTCAACTCATCTGGATATTCTGACTGGATAAAAACTTCAACTTTGAAGCCGTATCGTTCGTCTATTTTTCTTTCCATTGTACGAAATACTTTCATTTGAGCAGAATTAAAAGACGATTGAAATTGTTGTTGTAACTTGGCTAATTGTTTCTTTTTCATAATGCTCTCCTTTCAAAACTACTATTTGATTATAAACAAAAAATAATTGATTGAACAATTATTTTTATGAAAAACTCAGAAGTCTCCGTTTTTATAAAGTCATCTTTCTTCTTAAGCTTTCCTCACGTCAAATTTTTTTGTACACTATAAGAATGGAAAAAGAAAGGAAGAAATTTATGGATATTTATTTAAAACAAGCGATCATGCACATTATTGATAGAAAATCAGGGGACCCTGTTTTTTCACAAATGACATTAGACTTGAGTATTGAGTATATACGGGATTACTTAACAAAAAAGATTCAAAAACTGGCAAGTTCACAAACAAAAACAGGGACTTTAGCTCCAGATTCCGAAATTGCTCAATTAACCCAACAGGCCGAAAAAGATTTTATTCATTTTAGTGAAGCTTTTGTGAGCCGCTGGTACGAGGTTTATCAGCAAAGTGAAGATGCGCCTGATAGCGATGTTTTCGTTGTTTTATATGAACTTGATGAAATGACTTATATTGCTTTTTTAAAGGTTAAATACACCGAAGGATTCACCCATTATGTCGACACAAATGAACAAGGCATTCAAAATGATCTTATTATTAATCGAGCAATTTTGCCAGGAAAAGGGCAAAAAGCTGACGAAGGAATAACAATCAATTTGTCAGATTTTTCCTTTGAGCTCATCGAAAAAAGCTATACTTTTTCAGGTGAGAAAATGAACTATTTTTCTACTAAAGTGATTGAATCACAGCCTACACCTTCTTTGGAAGATCATGTCAAAGTTATTAAAAAAACAGCCGAAGAAATCGGCGAAAAATTCGACACACCTAGTTATAATTTAGTAGCAGATGTAAAAGAAGCCGTTTATGATACGATTGAAGAACATGGTCAAATTGATACCAAACAAGTTGCTGAACAAGTTTTTAAAGATAACGTAACTGCAAAGATGTCCTTTACAGAAGAAGTTGAAGAACAAGGTGTTACAAATCAAGCACCGATGATGCGCGAAGTAAAAGAAATTTCCGAAAAGAAATACGGCAAACAAAAACTAAAACTTTCAAATGGTATCGAACTTGTAGTGCCTCTTGATGTTTATCGCGATCCTGAACTTATTGAATTTATTAATAATCCAGATGGGACGATTTCAGTTACCATTAAAAATGTCGACGAAATTATTAACCGTATGTAACAGTGATCATTATTATTTCTTTAACAAAGAAAAACGTAGCAAATTATTTCCTAACTTTGCCGCTAATTTCTTTTAACCCACTATTTTTAAAAAGCTATGTCCTGAAAGTCTATTCAGGTCATAACTTTTATAGACTTATGTTCTGAAATTGAATTCAGGACATAGATCGGCCAAATTTATGAGGTAAAAGTGGCTTTCAGGACATAATTACGACAAACTTATGTCCTGAATGGCCACTTAGGTCATAAGTCCGATAAAACGATGTCCTGAAATTAAACTCAGGACATAAGTCACAAAAATTACGGTCTTATCGCCAGCTAAATAAACAAGCCTATACTCAAAAAAGCCCGAAAGAATTCTTTTGGGCTTTTTCAACTCTATTTATTTCTTAGTTCTTGTAAAATCTTTCGGGCGTTTTCTTCATTCATTTGTTTTTTCTTCAATCGGTTAGCTACTTTTTGGACTTCAGAAGCTTTAGCTCCAGCATTCAAAGCTAACGATCGAGCTTGTAGCGCCATATGTCCTTTTTGGATACCCTCTGTCACTAAAGCCTTAATAGCTGCTAAATTTTGCGCTAAACCAACAGCAGCAATCACTTTAGCAAGCTCTTTTGCATTATTTACATCCATTATTTGCAATGCGACTTGCGCTTTTGGCAAAACTTTAGTAGCTCCTCCAGCTGTAGCGACAACAAGTGGCAATTCAATGGTCCCCTTCAAATACTTTTCTTCTATTTTCCATTGGCTTAATCCTTGGTATTTTCCATTTCTAGCTGCGTAAGCATGAACAGCGCTACTCATGCTTCGGGTATCATTTCCAGTAGCAAGCACAACAGCCTCAACCCCATTCATTATACCTTTATTATGCGTAACGGCGCGGTATGGGTCGATTTGAGCAAAATCGGAAGCTGCAGAAATTTTTTTCGCAATTTGTTCTCCCTTTGCAGCATCTCCTTTGCCCAAATCAGTAAACGAAACATAACAATTAGCTGAAACTATTGCTTCTGTAGCGTAATTACTTAAAATGCTAAATAAGATCTCTTCAGAAAACCATTGCCGAAAAAGTGTAGCCACAGCCTCTAACACTGTATTTATCATGTTTGCTCCCATAGCATCTTGAGTATCAACAATTAAATCCACACTTAGAAAACTCGGATCTTCAGTAAAATCACGAATTTCAATATCTTTTAATCCTCCGCCACGTTTGACAATTGAAGGATAAGCTTGTTTAGCTTTTTCCATAATAGACGTCTGATTTTCTTTTATTTGTCTTACAATACCTTCTTTGTCTTGAATATTCATAAAAACAATCTGACCACGAACATTCTTTTGTGTCATCGTAGCAGCAAACCCACCCGCTCTTTTAACCAATTGAGCACCATTATTACAAGCGGCTATGACAGAAGGTTCTTCAGTGGTCATAGGTACTAAATATTCTTTTTGGTTTACTTTGATATTTTCTACAACACCCATCGGAATGGAAGTTTCACTAATTTGATTTTCTATTAAGTTCGAGGCGATTTTTTCCGATAAAACATTTTGGTTTAGCTCATTTTGCATTTGTGTGGTAATTCTTTGTTGAGAAACTAACTGATCTAAGCGTTCTTGTCTAGATAACTCATAAAAACGAGAAGACTTCTTTTCCGTAGGTCTTTCAATTAATGCTGCTAATCCAAGACCTCCTCCTACACACAGGGAAACAACCGCGTACCGCCCATTTATACGACCTAATTGATGGCAAGCTGTTGTCATAATCCTCGCTCCAGTAGCTCCAATAGCATGTCCGATAGAAATTCCGCTACCGCAAAGATTGATTTTTTCTTCAGGAATATTTAATTCTTGTTGCACAGCAATGGAAGAAGAGGCAAAAGCTTCGTTAATCTCAAAAAGATCTATGTCTTCTGACTTTAATTCATTTCGTTCAAGTAGTTGCGCAATTGCCTTAACAGGAGAAACCCCCATGATTTTAGGATCAATACCTACTTCTATTGTATCTTTAAGAACAGCTAAATAAGAAAGGTCATTTTCTAAAGCAAAATTTTTAGTTGCTAGCATAACAGCAGAAGCGCCATCATTAATCGTTGAAGCATTCCCTGCAGTTACAGAGCCGGTCTGCTTGAAAACAGGACCTAGTTTCGCTAATTTTTCCATAGAGGTATTTTTTCTAACACCTTCATCTTGTTCCATCAGGCCGTCCTTTAACTCCACTGGTAATATTTCTTCAGCAAAATAGCCTTTCTCTTGTGCATCAGCTGCCTTTTTATGCGATTGTAGCGCAAAAGCATCTTGCATTTTTCTAGTTATATTATATTTTTCTGCTACATTTTCAGCAGTAAATCCCATATGTTGGCCACTAAACACATCAGTTAAACCATCCGAAAGCATCACGGGGTTTGGTTGAGAATATGTATCACTTTGTTGATCATAATAAGTTAAATGAGGCGCTTGACTCATACTTTCGGTTCCACCAGCTAATATCACCTCTGCTTCGTTCAAACGAAGTGATTGTGCTGCTAAAAAAATAGCCTTCATTCCAGAACCACAAACTTCGTTAATTGTTGAAGCATAGACAGAGGCAGATAATCCGCTATTTAAAACCATTTGTCTTGCAGGGTTTTGCCCATTTCCAGCTTGTAATACATTGCCAAAAATGATCTGTTTAAGCGCTGATGCCGCTGTCTTATTTTTTCTTATAAGTTTTTGGGTTATGGTTGTCCCCAGCTCTACTGCTGATAATTGACTTAAGCGTCCTTGATATTTTCCGACGGGCGTTCTTAAGGCATCGATAATTACGACTTCTTTCACATTGTCACCTCCAAAATGAACTATAGCATTCTTTTAGAAAAAAACAAACCGTTCTTTTTCTCTCTTATGCTTTACAGCTCAATCTTTAATAATCTTTAAATTGTGGGTTTGATCTCCCTAAACTTATTAAAGTATGTTAATTTTAAATATATATATTAATTAAAGGAGATTCTTATGAACGTCGGTATCGATAAACTTAGTTTTTTTATCCCCCCTTATTACATAGACATGACTGAACTTGCGCATGCTCGAGGAGTCGATCCTGCCAAATTTCATATTGGCATTGGTCAAGACCAAATGGCTGTAAGTCCTAAAACACAGGATATTGTTACTTTTGCTGCAAATGCAGCACAACACATTTTGAATGCTGACGATTTGGCCCAAATTGATATGATGATTGTCGCTACTGAATCTGGAATCGATGAATCTAAAGCTTCAGCAGTCGTATTACATCGCCTTTTAGGTATTCAACCATTTGCTCGTTCATTTGAAATTAAAGAAGCATGCTATGGAGCAACAGCTGGTCTACAATTTGCCAAAGATCATGTTAGCTTACATCCAAATAAAAAAGTCCTGGTTATTGCTACAGATATTGCAAAATATGGACTTGCTTCTGGTGGGGAACCAACACAAGGTGCGGGTGCTGTGGCTATGTTAGTAAGTGTTGAACCTAAAATTCTAGCTTTTGAAAATGATAACATCATGTTAACGCAAGATATCTATGATTTTTGGCGTCCTGTTGGTTACAATTTTCCTTTAGTCGATGGACAACTTTCAAATGAAACATATATCCAATCTTTTCAAAAAGTTTGGAAGGAAAATATTCAAAAAAATCATACTTCACTTTCTGACTATGCTGCCCTCGTTTTTCATATCCCTTATACAAAAATGGGAAAAAAAGCTTTCAATTCCATTTTAGAGGATGTCTCCGAAAGTGAAAAAAAACGTTTTCTCACTCGTTATGAACAAAGTACGATTTATAGCAGAAAAACAGGAAATATGTACACGGGGTCGTTGTATCTCGGACTGATATCCCTTCTAGAAAATAATGAAAATCTACCAACAAATGGACGGGTTGGTTTATTCAGTTATGGTTCAGGTTCAGTGGCAGAATTTTTTAGTATGCGTTTAGTTGAAGGCTATCAACAGTATTTATTACCAAATGTGCATAAAAATCTTTTTGATCAGCGCACAAAATTATCTATAGACGAATATGAACATATGTTTTCAGATCAGCTAAATATTAACGCTGATAATGAGTTTGATGATCCAACACCTTACAGCATCGCTAAAACTATCCATACAATTCGTCACTACCATGAATAAAACATAAATAAAAAGGAAGCTTCTTTTAAAGACACTAGCCTTTAAAAGAAGCTTCCTTTTTATTTTAATTTATCTTCTAATCTTTTGGAATAAGTCGTACTGTAGCTTGTCGTGCTCGTTTACTGATCATCGGAGGAAGATACGGACTGCCTTCGTATTTTTGACGGTAGCCTTCATCCACTCGATCATTGGTTTCTTCATCTGTAGGAAATTCGAAACGCACATCTTTTTCAACGCCCCCTACAGAAATATGACCTTGCCCTTCTCTTTGCGCTGATTGATACCAGCGCGCAGAAGTTCCAGCATACCCACGACAATATAAGTCATCTCCGGCTTGGGCAATCCAAATCCAGGCAGGTCTATGCATCGATCCATCTGGATTGGGGATTGATATATATAGATTATCATCTTTAGAAATAGCTTCTAATTCTTCTTTGGTCCAACCACTCATAAAAAAGCTCCTTTCCTATTAAATAAATAATCCATTAATTTAAATCTTGTTCAAATACAGGGAAGCCACTAGCATCACCGTAATCTTTAATGCGTTCCATATGTTTTAATTTATCCATATCTTCTGCAGAAATTTCAAAATCTACTTCAGCGTTGCTGCGAATATGATCTGGATTTTCAGACTTAGGCAATGGTAATAAGCCTAATTGTAGGCAGTAACGAATACTCAATTGTGCTGTACTTACATTATATTTTTCCGCTAAGTCTTTTATTTCTTGGTTATTTAATATTTCGCCATGAGCCACTGGGGAATAAGCTTCAACCAAAATATCGTTCTTTTGGCAAAATTCAATTAAATTGAAAGGTGTATTACTTATATGAGCAAGAACTTGGTTGACCACTGGTTTTACAGTGCCATTTTGCAAAATATTTTCAAGATCTTCTTGGCCAAAGTTCGAAACGCCAATAGCACGAATCTTACCATCATTATAAGCTTCTTCCATAGCGCGCCAAGCTTCTAAGTTTCCTTCAAAATAACGATTCTCGCTATTAAAATCAGCCCAAGGTTGTGGACTATGAATAATCATCATGTCTAAATAATCGACACCCATCGTTTCCAATGATTGATTAATAGCCTTTTCTGCTTCTTCATATGTCTTTACTTCAGCAGCTAATTTGGTTGTGACAAAAATATCTTCACGTGCCACATTAGAATTACGTATACCTTCACCTACTCCATGCTCATTTTCATAGGCTTGGGCCGTATCAATATGACGATACCCCGAATTAATTGCGTCTGTGACTGGTTGAATCACTTGTTCATCTTCAACTAGCCAAGTACCAAAAGCAATTTTAGGAATTTTTACTCCATTAGATAAAGTGTAGTGTTCTGTTAAAATACTCATATTATGTTTCTCCTCTCAATTATATCGATTCAACATTCTTTTTTTAATTCATTCTTTGTTACGATTATAAAAAGAGTCCTAGCTCGCCTCCTTTCAAGTTAACAAGAAAAAATTGGTTCCCAATTAAGTGATGAAATCAGTAGGTAAGTATTCCTTTGTACACTCACTCCACCTCGATTGTATCAGTCCTTGCTTTATTTGTCAGTTCACTTGCTTTTCTTAAAGTATATTATACTTTAATGACCTACTCTGTAAGATTTATCCTGACAAGCCGATCATCGTTATCTCTGCCATTCCCACGACCATCTAAATTATTCGTAATAAAGTACAAATCGTCATCTTCAACATAAGTATCACGGATTCTTCCAAAATCTGAAACAAGCGTTTGTACCTCATTATTTTCTAAGTCAAACTCTAAAACCGCACTTCCTCGCAAAGCAGCAACATATAAACTTTCATCATGGTAAGTAGCGCCAGAAGGGGCCCATGTCTCATCTTCACCAGAAGTAAATAATGGAGCCACCATGTCTTCCTGTTCTTCTTCGCCTTCAATTTCTGGCCACCCGTAATTTTCTCCTGCTTCAATTAAATTCACTTCATCGTTTGCATCGTCCCCGTGTTCACTAGCGTACATTTGTCCATCTTCTGACCACGTTATTCCTTGTGAATTACGATGACCGTAACTGTATACATAAGAATTTTCCATAGGATTATCTTCTGGAATAGTTCCATCAAGACTTAAACGTAAAATTTTTCCTCCTAGAGAATCAGTATCCTGTGCTGATGAAGGTTCTGTTGCATCTCCAGTAGTAGCATATAAGTTATTGTCAGGTCCTATTTTTAGTCTTCCTCCCTGATGATAGGAACCGCTAGGGATTTGATCTAATAGGACTTCTGTTTCTTGCCATTGGTCCTCAGATAGTTGTAGGCGTACGATACGATTAAATTGCTCCTCTTCATTTTCATAAGTATAGTAAGCAAATGCTTCATTGGTCTGTGAAAAATCAGGACTTAAAACAAAACCAAGCAACCCTGCTTCAGCAGCAGTCGATACGTCTTCATCAAGATGAACTTGCTGACGATTAAGATCTCCATCTTCTAGCTGAACAATCGTTCCTTCTCGTTCTGTCATATAAAACGTATCCTCATCTTTTTCAATCGACCAAGGAACTTCTAAGTTCTCTGCTAAAACTTCTGTATTATCAGCGGTTTGCGAATCTTCTGTCGTTCTGTTTTCCTGATTTGTATCATTTGTTGAACAACTAGCAAATAAAAAAGTAAGTGGTAAAAAAGCAATAATACTTTTTTTCATATTCGGCTCACTCCTATGAGTTATTTACTTTATAACGTAGCCAAACAGTACTATCTTCTAATTGACGAACATCTAGTAATGAAAAAGATATTGGTTGAATGGTTGAAATAGGTTCTCTAGCCATAAATAATGTCTGCATGTCTGGGTCCCCATCTGCAATAGGCGCCATAACAATACTTACTTCATCCACAAATCCATTTTGTAAATATGTCCAATTTAGAGTACCACCACCACCAATCATTACACGTTCCATACCAAATAATGTCACCAATTTATGAAGAACAAGCGCTTTATCCAACGTTTCTTCCCCAGCGATAAAATAAGAGATACCTAAACGACGCAAAAAGTCTTTATAGGCATTGCTAGCTTGTTCGGTTAGCACTTCAATAATATGTGATTCACGGTTCCCATAAGTGACATAATTTTGTTGCCAACCTAATTTTCCTGAAGGATCTATTGAAACGTAATACATTGAAGCATCACCTTCTGCAATAAAATCTCCTTCGGGAACAAGCGGGGCGTTCTCATTTACTTCTGGCTTACGATAATGAGTCATATTATCATCTGTTGTAATTCGGCCATTTAAAAATCCTTGGATATTGAAAATTTGCTTATCTGGATCCAAAGACAACTCTTGATATTGTCGACTTGCTGAACGAAACTCTGGCAAATCCATAGCATTTATTTTTCCATCTAAAGATGTATGAGTGTGAATAGTAACATAAGGTTTTTGCACAGTAATTCTCCTTTTCTTTATCTTACTTTTTAAATTGATCCTACATCTTAACCTGAACTTTAAGTCAAGGAGAAAAAATATAAAAATATCCGGCCTAACGTATTATTACTACCTTTTATTCTCGTAAAGAACTTAATCAAGAGATTAAACAATACTTGTATAAATGTCTTGTACGTAATTTTTTAGATTTTGATTTTTATGATAATAAGTTGGATGATGTAAAAAAAGAATTTTCTTTTTTATACCAGCTAGTTGACTATTGTTATCAAAAAGATTTAGCCAAGAGAATAGATCTAGATCAATATCAACTCAGTACATTAACTTTACTTTTTCGAAATCATGTATTAAAAAATAAGATTGCAGGAAGAAATCTTAAAAGAATAGATATAATTCAAAACAAAAAAAGCTTGCAAGATGGAAAACTTCATCTTGCAAGCTTTTAACGATAATATAAGTTCAAATCACAATTACCACACAGGGATACTTGATCCTTGGGTTTGTTCATCAATGACTTCTTTGACTTCATCTGTTTGATAGTAATCAACAACCGTTTGATACACATCGTTGTCTGTTTCGTCTTCACGTGCAGCAATCACATTATAATAGGGCTCAGAAGATTCGGCGACTGGTTCTAAGAAAATGGCATCTTCTGTGGGAACAAAGCCAGCATCTACTGCCACATTATTATTCACACAAGCTATATCTACATCGCCCAAAGCACGAATTGTCTGATTTGCCTCTAATTCTTCAAACTGTAAGTTTTTTGGATTTGCTGTAATATCATTTGTCGTAGGCATATTTCCTTTATCTTCATCTAATTCGATTAAATCTGCTTGTTGTAATAACAATAACGCGCGGCTTTCATTTGAAACATCATTAGGAATGGCTACACTTGCTCCATCTTCTAGATCTTCCACATCATCAATCTTATCAGAAAAAATACCCAATGGATTTAATGATGTGTAAGCAATGGTAGTATTACTAAAGCCCCCTTCTTCATTTACTTCATCCATAAAAATTTCTGTCAAAGTTGCATGTAGATCGATCGAACCATCTTCTAACGCAGTAATGGGCCCGCGATAATCGGTAAATGGAATAATTTCTAACTCAATATTTTCTTTTTCTTCAAGCCCTTCTTGGACATATTCCCAATCTTCATTATTCTCGCCTACAACTCCTAACCTAACTGTCTCTGTTTCCCCAGAGTCGTCGCCTCCTGCACTACTTCCTGCTCCACAAGCACTAAATAACGTAATTGCTCCAACTGTTAAAAAACCAGCTATTAGCTTTTTCCATCCCTTTTTCATTTCTATCTCCTCCTACTATTTTTTAAAATAAAAAAAAGTCCTTTTACCAGCATTAAATACTGATAAAAGGACGAATAATCGTGGTACCACCTTTTTTTAGAAGTTTCCTTCTCTTATGCCGACAAAACATACTATCGGTGCCTTTTTTTAACGAGTAGACATCACCCGAAACTGTTTACCTATCAACAATTTTTCTCAGAGACCATTTTCAATTCTTCCAACAGATCTTTTTCACCAACCAAGATCTCTCTAAATGTTTTTCGAACCTACTTTTCTCTTCGCAGAATTTTAATATTTTTCTGAATATTACAAGAAATAAGTGAAATTGTCAATAGATATCGAAAAAGTGATTGAAGTTATAAAAGATAAATCATTATTTTTTATTGGTATGTTTGTATGATCTGACGAAGCTCTTCTATTCGTTGCTTATAACTAATATCATTTTTATCATAAAATAACCCAGAAGTCCCTAAGACAAAGACATCAGGCATACTTTTTTCCATTAACTGGATAGTATCAGAATAGATATTGCCGTCAACCTCTACTAACGGCGGATTTTTTAAAGATGATAAGATGCTATATAATTCTTTTATCTTTCCAAGTGTTTCCTCAAGAAAGGACTGACCAGCAAAACCTGTATGAACCGTCATTACTAAAATCATATCTACTTGTTCAATATAGGGAAGAATCGCTTCTACTGGCGTTTCTGGATTTATAGCAATTGAGGGTCTGATACCTTGTTCTTTAATTTTCTTTATTAAAGCAATTGGGTCTTTTACTGTCTCAACATGAAACGATAAGTACTTAGGTTGCAAAAAGGTAAACATATCAACATATTTTTCTGGTGTAATTGTTGCTAAATGAATATCAAATGGAATTGAAGTATGAAATTTAATTTTTTCTAGCATTTCTGGATACATTGCCATATTATTAACAAAAATCCCATCCATAACATCCAGATGTAACAAATCGCACCCTGCTTCTTCTAAATATTTTAATTCTTTTTCTAGATGTAAAACATCAGCACACATTAAAGACGCTGCCATCTTTTTCAAATTTCTTCCCCCTGTGCATGTTGTTGAAACACTTTTAAGCTTTCTTCTGCTAAAACATTGTTCATCATACTTTTAATTATAATAGGCGGTACAGTTACTGTATCAGCACCAGAAAGTAACGTTTGTCTTATCTGCGCTTGATTTTTAAAACTTGCCCCCATTATTTTTGTCGATAGATTTTGAACACGATATAATTGGTGAATATCTTGTACTACTTTATAAGGATTTATATTTTGATTTTCCATTCTATTTACGTAAGGAGCAATCCAATCGCACCCTGCCAGGCCTGCCAAGTATCCCTGCTCTACCGAATAAACAATGGTTGCTAATACTGTTCTTTCAGGGTGTTCATTTTTTATTTTTTGGATCAATCCTAGTCCATTTTCAGTTGCTGGTACTTTTAAGCCCGTAGTTTTTGAAGTAACTTCTAACAAATAGAAGAAATCATCTTCCATCTCTTTAGAACTTCTTCCTTGAACTTGCACAAATAACTTCTTATCGTCAAATTCTTGTTCTATCTCGTCAATCAAGCTCTGTCTTTTTTTTATGGACATTACGTATTAAAGTTGGATTAGTAGTCACCCCTTTTATCCAGTCAAAATTTGATAGCTTGACAATTTCATCTTTATCAGCTGTATCTAAAAACAATTTATCTTCCTTCCCTCTATTTTTTGTAATCAGAGTTCAAATGCTTCTTTCAAATCTTTTATTCCTTCTAAGCCTGCTTGTAAGCATTTTCCTTTTATCGTTCTCACATCTTCTCGTTGTGGAACAGACATTAAGCCTTCTAGTAACATAGACAAATTTACTCCTACTATTGCTTCAACATTCTCTCTTTTTGCTAATTGTTTGATAGTAAGAACAACACGGTTAGAAGGTGTTCCACCAAATAAGTCAGTAAAAACCAACAACTGTCTTCCATTACTTATAGAAAACTCGATTTCTTCTTTTATAGTTTGTCCTAATTCTTCAGGATCATCCCCGTGATCAAAGCCTAATACCGAAATATTAGAAGCATCTCCAACGATTAACTTAGTAGAATCTAATAACCCAGCAGCAAGTGAACCATGTGTTACAATTAAAAAATCAATCATTTATTTTTCTCCTTATTTTTATAGTAAATCAAGCAATTGTAATTGCTCTTTATTTTTTATTTGATAATAATAGTCTACAGCTTGCCTAACAAATTCATCTTGATCATCTAAATTAAGTATTTTCGACAACTCCTTAGCAGGCATATAATCTTCTCCTTCATATTCAATCATTTCTAAATAAGTTAACGCTGCTCCAGCAACTAATGTCATAATTTCAGTATTATAACCTCGCTCCTTTAAAATTTTATATGGAGCATAAATACGTTCTGTTGTGCCTAATTTTCTTCTTGCAGCACGTCCATTTTTAATGACATAGTCTAACATCAATTCATCTTTAAATTTAACAAGTGCTCTTTGAGAAAAACCTTGTTGTTCCTCTAAAGAAATATCAAAGTAATCAGCTAAGGCAGGGTTCAAACCACCTAACAAACGATTCATTATTTTTGAGATTTCTGGGTCATTTGCTGCTTCTGAATAAATACGATAACCTTTTACATACCCTAAGTAGGATATTAAACCTGCTAAGCAGTTATAAGTATAGATTTTACGTTTTAAAAAGTTTTCAAAATTTGTAATTGGCACAGCTCCAGCAAAATCCAAAGTTCCATTAAACCCATCTGAGTCATAAGGAAAATAAGTCTCATTCTGTGAAAGAATATCTAAACGTGTACTATTTATATTAACAGTGGAGCAAAAAACTGCTGTTTGCGAAGTAGCAAAATCTTTTCCAGTATTCATGTTTTTTTGAAGCGTTTGTTTTAATACTCTAGCTGGGTTAATACCATTCTCACAAGTTAGCAACTGGGGTACTTCATATTCAGATAAGTGCTTTGCTAATGAAGTTGCGACTTCATGAAGGTTTTCTTCTCCGACAGAAGTAATGATCAGATCAGCTTCTAATAGAAACGTTCTTAACCCCTCTTCTAAATTATATACACGAAAATCATTAATAATGATCGGCGTACGATCCTTATGGTAAAAATGAATTTCGTAATGTTTATCTTCATTTAAACGTTGTACCAATTGGTCATTTTTTTCAATAAAAATAATCTGATAACCACTTTCTTGTAAATAACGAGCTGCATAGCCACGACCTGTTTGTCCAGCTCCGTATACTACTGCTGTTTTACTCACTAAGCTTCCCCCTTTATCCATTGATGTTCTTTCAATTCTGAAATACTTTCTTTTATTAAATTAGCTAAAGTACTCTCTTTAGAAATGCCACAAACTTCTTCTAGCACAGCATCAATTCCTTGTGTTTCTCTAATCCTTTTCAACTCTACTGATGAAGGGTCTTTCGGGTAATCAAAATAAATTGCTGCCGCAGTAGCTAAAGAAATCGCTTTTGGATTGACCCCTGCATCCATTGCCATATTGGCAGGGCCAATTAAACGATCATCCGAAGCCAACTTTCGAATCGGATCACGTCCAATACGAATAACTTCATCTACAATAGAATAATCTTTATATTTTGCTTCAGCTACCCGAGAAAATTCTAATTGACTTTCTTCACTTACTCCTAACGAATAAATTAAAGCTTGGTTAATTTCTTCATAGCCCATCTCTAAAATAGGTTCAATATCTGAATCATTTGCAGCATCTGCTACATAATTGATCCCTTTTAAATATCCTAAATATGCAATTAAAGCAACACTTGTATTGTTAGTATAAATTTTTTGAGCAAGCATTTCGCCAAAATCATCTCTAAATTCAAAATATTGCAAATTAGGCTTTTGATGATTTTGTAACCTTTTACCATCAACTGGTAATACCCAATAGTCCTGTACCCAAGTATCCAATGGGTTAATAGTCTCTTCCCCGTTTGGTGCCGAAGTACCTGAAGCACGAATTACTGCTTGTGTAATGTCTACGTGTCTCTGAAAAATATACTTTTCTGCATCTGCAAGTTGTGTTTCAATTGCTTGTTGAAGATCCTCTGCAGGAGTCATCCAGTTCTCACAAGTTACCAAAATGAATGAAGGAACGTCCTCTCTTGCCAAAGCTTGTTGATAATTTTTTCCAATTATTTTGCCAAGCGAGGTTAAATTTTTACCCCCAACTGCTGTAAAGATGATATCTGTTTTAGTCAGTTCGTCAGCCCAAGCCTGTGAATTATTTATATGATTAATTTTATATTCGTTAATAATTGTATTTTCTTTTTCATTTCCCAAAACATGAACAGTATAAGAACTATGTTGTTCAAAATTTTTCACTAATTCTTGATCTGTATCAAAAAAGGTTATTTCTACGTGATTTCTTTTTAATAAAGAAGCCACAAAACCTCTCCCAATTCTTCCACCACCGATAATTGTCGCATGCATACTTGTTTCTCCTTTCTTCAGCTATAAAAAGCCTATTAAAACGCCAATAATTGCAATCGCTATCAATATAAGAAGTATCTTAGTTGATCCCCAATTCTTATTTACCAATAAATATAAAGTTAAAAATACAGCGCCTAATGGTAAAATTCCTTGGATAATCGTATCAAGAATTTCTTGTATAACAATTTGATTCTCACCGAAGTTTAAGGTTAATGAGGACGTAACATTTACTGTATTAGCCGCTAATCCTCCTATTGTTACAGCACCAACAGCAGTTGCCATTGTCATAAACTTCTCTAATGCACCGCTCGCAAAAATCTCATTGATTCCTTCTTTACCTTTTTTATACATCCAATGAAAAGAAAAATAAGAGAAACCGTAGTTCAAGATTAATGTAGCTAACATATAAAAGATAGGACCTAAAAAGTTACCTTCTGTTCCTAGAGAAATTGCGATTGAACCAATAATTGGAATCAAAGTTGCTTGCCTTAACGTGTCTCCAACACCTGCCATTGGCCCCATTAATCCAGTTTTCATTCCGGAAACATCTTCATGTTTGATAGGAACACCTGCGGCCTTTTCTTCTTCCATCGAAATAATTACTGATAATACTGGTGGTCCTGTCAACCAAGCTTCAGTATTATAAAATTGCATATGGCGCTTCATCATTTCTTTTCTTTCTTCTTTAAATTCCTCGTTTGAAGGGTAAATCCGCTCCATAATAGGAATCATTGTACCAGCCATTGCTGGCCCCATCATCCGCTCCCAACTATAAGTTGCTTGAGACAGCGAAATCCAGTATAAATAAGCTTTATTTAAGTCTCGTTTTGTTAAACGCCTTTCTTCAGGTAGTTGATATGATTCTTCCATGGTTTAACCCTCCTGCTTTGCAAATTTTAAATCTGAGTAGAAATATGCAATTATAGTAGCAAATACTGCTAATAATAACATTGGCACGTCTGCATATATTACTATAAAAAAACCAGCTAAAAAGAATGGAATTATCCCTTTTCTGTTCATAATAACTTTTAAAGTTAGTGCAATCCCTAAAGCAGGTAAAATGCCACCAATAGCTTCCAATATTTCTGTCGGTTTTCCTTCTAATACACTTAAAAACCATTGAACTGAATCGCCACCGTAGTATACAACTAAAAATACCGGAACAGCACTAATCAAAAATGTTGATATTTGAGAAGGTACTAGGTGAATGAAAAAAATCTTACGATAGTCTCCTTCATCTACTACTTTATCCATCCAATGGACAAAAAAAGAATTAATTGTCATCCGTACATTCCAAATAATGGTACCCAATAAACCAAATGGTATTGCTAAAGAAAGAGCGACGTCTGGACTTGCATTTGTCATAATAGCTAACGATGTTCCAATAATACCTGCAATACCTGGCTCACTCGAAACAGCACCTCCAGGAGAAATAAAACCAATAAAAAAAGCATTTAATGTAGCGCCAATAATCAATCCCTGTGTTGGTTCCCCTAGTATAATGCCAACAATTGTACCTGCCACAATAGGTTGTCTAACAGAAACACTCGTTAGACCAGTAAACCATGGTGAATTGGCTACAGTTAAATAGTACAACAAGCCAATAAGAGTAGCTTGAATTATATTTGTTTGCATTAAAATCATGCTCCTTTCAATACATTACTTAACCGTACTTTTGTATTATCGGGGGTCACTTGGAAAAACACATCTACTCCTAGTTCATTTAAGCGAATTAAGGCTCGTTTTTCTTCGTCACTTGCCGAAATATTACGATATAAGGTCATCCGGTCTTCTCTTGCTCCCATTCCACCGACACCTAATGATTGTATATTAACTTCTTGTTCATGCAATCTTTCAACTGTAAGTGGCGTTTTTACAAGGATAAAGATATTTTTACCTTTCCCTTGATTTTCAATATAGTCTTTAGCTTCATTTATGGTGACTACTTTTAATGAAACCTTGTTAGGCATTGCCGATTTCATCACCATTTGTAAAAAAGTGTCTTTTGCTACGTCGTCATCGACAATTAGTACCTCGTTAGCCTTGGTCACTTGTACCCAAGCAGTCATAACTTGCCCATGTACTAAACGATCATCTATTCTTGTATAAACAATATTTCCCATTATTATCTCCTTCTATCTATATTAGTTATTTTAAAAGTGTTTTAATTATCTTTTTCCTTTACTTAAGTCACACTCTCCTTTCTTCCATAACTAAAAAAACCCAAATTCTTTCCAAACAAATAATGTAAGGTAAGAATTTGGGTTAAGCCAATTAATTTAGTTACTCCCCCGATATTTAATTATATGTCAAGCAAACGTCGAGCCTCAACTTAGCTTATTTTCAATAGTGTGGCAGACAATTTGCAACACTTGTACTCAATAATATTTGTATTAAATCGGTTACTTTTGTAACTAAGCTAAATTATGTGTTATTTAGCAACTAGTAAAACTGTCTTTATCATTGTTTTTTAATTACGTTAACATTAAATTTATGCGTTTTTCGCATTAAAAAATGTATCAGCTTTTACATCATATACAATAATCTTGAGGTGATTCGATGTATTATAGAATACGTAATTTACGAGATGATAATGATCTTAGTCAAACAGATATGGCAAAAATCTTAAGTATTAGCCAAACAACTTATTCCCGCTATGAATCGGGAGTTTTAGACATTCCAACCGAAGCATTAATTAAACTGGCTAAATACCATAACACCAGTATCGATTATTTGCTAAATCTCACAAATCAAAAGACGCCTTATCCAAGGGCTTCATACAAATAAAAATAAGTACGTTTATATTCTATGCAATTATCGCATAAAAGTCAATATGCAAAATACGCATACGTTTGATTTTTCTTTCCCAAAAGTATATAATGTAAAATTAAACATCTATATTATTGATTTCTTGTGTTTCCAATAAAGTCGTTTCTGCAATCCCAATATTGTTTTCTTTCATAAAAGATTGTACAACTTGAAACCCGACAGCATAACCAGCAAATGAGGGTAGACCTACAGGCTTATACCCTTGCTCCATTGAAATTTTATCACCAAACATATAACTACTAACTTCCGCAAATCCTTTAACATCTAACGCATCTTTTACTACTTCAATAGAGTAGTCTAATTCTTCTTTATCAAAGGAAGTTACCCAAGGTCCTAAAAGCTCCTCTCCATAGAGTTCTTTGGCGAATGACTCTGCTAATCCTTCTATGATTATATAGTCACCAACAGTTACATCGCCATGGTTCCAGTCAAAATAGGAAAAGCGGATATTATGGTGAAACTCATGGGCAATGACAGCAGGAATTTTAGGGATATTGTAGGAATCAGGATAGATAGACACCTGTATAAATCCCGGAATGCCACCAAATCCACAATAACCTTTTTGTAATTCAAGTTTCTTTGGATCAGCTATATACATTCCAAATCTTAATCTATCAGCATTTACACTTAAATTATTTTTTCCCATAAAATAAATGCAGTCATCCAGTGTATTATAGGCTGTTTTAAGCGCTTGTATTTCTTTTAGCTTCTCCAAGGCTTTCTTCCCTGTATCAGTTTCCGACACATCAAGATAACCCAGCATATTAGTCGCCATTATTACATCATATCCATTGGGTGCTTTGGCCTTTAATGGAACGTTGATTGTCTCCCACATTTTTTCAAAAGGTTTCATCATGGAATATCGAAAGTAATCCTGTCTGTTACTATTATTATTCATAGAAAATAGTTGTTCGTATTGTCCAATTGTATCTTCTACTAAGAAATTCATTGCTATCACCCTTTTTATTTTTATTTTCTTATTTAAAACTATAAGGTGTTACGCAACGTTAAACTCAATAGAAAAAATTAAAAAGGGATCTCACAAAGCATTTTTCAAAACGTTCGTAAAATCCCTTATCTATATTTTAAAGCTAACACTTGTTTTAAGCCTTTTATTTATCTTTAAAAGACTCGTCCACTAATGGCTTGCCATCTTTGTCGACCATAACGGTGAGCCCCATGCCGTATCCTTCTTGATAAACAAGATACAAAACGCCAGTTTCATTATCACGGATTATTTTCTCAGTCGTTAATTTTCCTTGCTTATAAACTTCTTCAAAACGTTTTTCTGTCATAAATATCCCTCTTCTCTATTTTTTTAGATAAAAAAGCCTCATAAAATATAAACCTGAATGATTTCTAAATTTTGCCAAGGGCCGTTTAACCCTTGGCATGACCTTTTTTCTAAAAAACTGTTTCCACACCTTCTAGGTGTACAAAAAGAACGCACTCTATGTTATTGTAAAGTCGATAAAAACAACAATAAACACAAAAGGAGTGCGTTCTTATGTCTTTCACTTTACAACAAAAATCGCTCACATTCAATGCCCAAAAAGAAATCACGGTCGCCAACGATGGCGGAAGCTTAACCAATGATGCGGGGCTTATCTTGGTCGCTGAATTTTTAAAACAAATTCATTTTGACTCATTGTTAGCCCAATATGTTCATATCCCGGATCCTCGTTGTTTCGTTCAACAT
>NZ_AUIQ01000014.1 GCF_000423785.1 Tetragenococcus muriaticus DSM 15685
TTCCCCCGAAGGGGAACAGGGGCAGCGTTCGACTTGCATGTATTAGGCACGCCGCCAGCGTTCGTCCTGAGCCAGGATCAAACTCTCATCTTGAGAATTCGATCGATCAACACACCGTTGATCATTGTGCTCTTCAAACGTTTGCGTTTGTTTGTTTCTTGTGTTTGCCTCTTGAATCGAGACGCCCTACACATTGGTTCGTTGGTTGCTTTGTTCAGTTTTCAAAGGTCTACGTCTTTTGTTCTCTTTGGCGTTGCCGTAGCAACTTTTATATCTTATCAAGAGAATCAGTTATTGTCAATAACTTTTTTAGTATTACCTCAATATTTTTAATTCCTTAGTTAAGCGAAATACTCCATTTAATGAGTAACTTAACTATATGTCTTAAAACGTCTGTTTTTTTGAGGACAGGTAATAATATATCAATAAATATAGTTTACGTCAATAGAAAAAACGTTGTAATGCCAACGTTTTTAGTTCATTCGCTTTCGTTTGTTTCGCGCTCGATTTTATTCGCTTTTATCAGTTGTACTCAATAAAAATTCATGTTTTTTCTATAAAATGTTCGTTTTTTCTAGTAATTTCTATTATTCTCTAAAGATTAAGTGTAAAACTTATCAAATCTTTCTAGTTTTTGGTAAAATATAGTTAAAGTTTACCGCTAATCAAGAGGAGGACTCTGAATGAAAATATTAGTTGCTGACGATGATAAAGAAATTGTTGAATTATTAAGTATTTATTTACACAACGAAGGATACGAACCAATTACAGCTTATGATGGAAAAGAAGTATTATCAAAAATACGTACTCTATCAGATATAGACCTTGTTATTTTGGACATTATGATGCCAGAATTAGACGGAATGCAAATCGTTAAAACAGTGAGAAAAGAATCTCAAATTCCCATTATACTATTAACCGCCAAAACTACGGATATGGACAAAATCAAAGGTTTAGTTGCTGGCGCAGATGACTATGTAACTAAACCATTTAACCCCCTAGAAGTAATGGCACGTGTTAAGTCTTTACTAAGAAGAACCCAAACACAAGTATCTTCAGAACAACCAGATATACTAGAAATCAGTTCACTTGTTATTGACCGTGATTCTCATGAAGTCAAGACCATTAGTGGAAAACAGATACAATTGACTGCGTTAGAATTTGGCATCCTTTATTTATTAGCTTCACATCCAAATCGAGTTTTTAGTGCTGATGAAATTTTTGAACGAGTTTGGAAACAGGAAAGTGTTGTTTCAGCAAAAACAGTCATGGTCCACGTCAGTCATTTACGCGATAAAATCGAAGAAGCCACTGACGGAGAAAAGATTATCCAAACCGTGTGGGGAGTTGGCTACAAGATTGATGCGAAATAAAAAAGAACCAAAAAAAAGAATTACTCTGACATCAAAAGAAATTAGCGAGCTATTTGTTGAAGCAATTATTACTATTATTTTATTAGTAATTGTCAACATTACAATACTGATCGTACTTTCTTCTATAATAAGTAATACTCCGGCATTAAATGAAGCAGTATTTGAATCACGAACCAGTTTTGTAAGAAACTTCAATACAGATATTTTTCTTAATGGTAAGAAGCTTTTGTTCCCCGTTTTACTTATTTTAGATGGCATTTTTTTATACTGGCGTTTGATTCGACGTTATCGACAAATGCAGCAACGGCACATTATAAGCGAACTGCATTACATCGCAAACGGTCACTACGATCATCGTATTCCTTTTGAATTACGTGGAGATTTAGCGCGGTTAGTTGATAGTATTAATGGTTTAGTTGATAGTACGGCGACAGCCATTGAAGAAGAACGTCGTATTGAAAAATCAAAGGATGAATTGATAACAAACATTAGTCACGATATCAGAACACCTTTAACTTCTATTATCGGTTACTTAGGATTGATTGAAGACCGACAGTATCATTCTGAAGAAGATCTATTAAAATACACACACACAGCGTTTCTTAAAACAAAACAAATGAAGGCTCTTGTAGATGACTTATTTGAGTATACTAAAGCGCGCCAACCAAGTAATCCGGTTAACTTAACAACTTTTGATATGGTCCAACTAGTGGAACAACTAGCTGCTGACTTTGAGCTTGAAGCTCGTAACAATGGAATTACTATCGAAACTGTTGCGCAGCCACAACAACTTCTAATGGAAGGCGACACCGAAAAATTAGTTCGTGTGTTTAATAATCTTCTTTCAAACGCTTTAAAATATGGAAAAGATGCTGATAAAATTATCATTCAACTTGAGAAAACGGGAACTGAAGCTGTTATTTCTGTAAAAAATAACGGACAAATGATTCCTAAACAATCCCTAGATTCTTTATTTGACCGTTTTTATCGCGTAGAAGAATCACGTTCTCAAGAAACTGGAGGTACTGGGTTAGGCTTAGCGATTGCTCAAAGCATCATTGCTTCGCATGGAGGTTATATTTATGCGAAATCCAATCCTGATTGGACCTCTTTTATCATTCATTTGCCACTTACTAGCAATAATCAAACGACCAGTTGACGAAAACTTTTTTTTCAGCTATGCTAAATGCATCATATCAATACACAGAAAACCTAGTACATGATTTTGACCTTTCAGAGAGCTGATGTTTGCTGTGAATCAGTAGGAAAAATGATGGAATCCAGTTTTTAATGTTTCTTTTAATAAAGAACCTATACTCTTTGGTTACAAGAGACAAGTGCGGTTAATAACCGAACTTGGGTGGCACCGCGAACTATTTCGTCCCAAGCAAATAAGCTTGGGGCGGAATAGTTTTTTATTATATAATTTTTGAGGAGGAAGACTATTGTTAGCCATTAAAACAATTCGAGAAAACTTTGAAACAGTTAAAGAAAAATTACAAACACGAGGAGTTGCTGAAGAAACATTAACAGAATTTCTTCAATTAGATAAAGAGCGACGTCGTTTATTAGTTGAATCAGAAGAAAAGAAAAAATATCGAAACAACGTATCGGAAAACATCGCCCAAGCCAAACGTAACCAAGAAGATACCACAGAACAGATCGCTGAAATGCGTGAAGTTGGAAGTGAAATTAAAGAATTGGATAAAGAAATTACAACGATTGATGAAAAATTAAATACGATAGCGACAACTTTGCCTAACCTCCCCCATGATAGTGTTCCTATAGGAGAAGATGAAGAAGATAATGTAGAAGTACGAAAATGGAATGAGCCTCGCTCTTTTGATTTTGAACCAAAAAATCATTGGGAAATCGCCGAAAACTTAGATATACTTGATTTTGAGCGCGGTGCAAAAGTAGCTGGTAGTCGTTTTGTTTACTATAAGGGGCTAGGCGCTCGATTAGAACGCGCTTTATATAATTTTATGCTTGATCAACATATATACGATCAAGGGTATACAGAAATGATCCCCCCTTACACCGTAAATAAGCAAGCAATGTTTGGATCTGGACAGTTCCCTAAATTTACTGAAGACGTTTTTCAATTGGAAAATAGTGACCTAACGCTCATTCCTACAGCTGAAGTTCCTTTAGTAAATTATTATAGTCATGAAATTTTAAATGAAGACCAATTACCAGTTTACTTTACTGCATTAAGTCCAGCTTTTCGTTCAGAAGCTGGTAGTGCTGGACGTGACACCAGAGGACTCATTCGCTTACATCAATTCAATAAGGTAGAGATGGTTAAATTTTCAGATGAAAAACATTCCTACGATGAACTAGAGAAAATGACCGCAGATGCAGAAGACATTTTGCAAAAACTAGGCCTTTCTTATCGTGTAATCACTCTATCAACAGGGGATATGGGCTTTTCAGCCGCAAAAACTTATGATTTGGAAGTATGGATCCCTGCACAAAATATGTATAGAGAAATTAGTTCTTGCTCGAACTGCGAAGATTTCCAAGCACGTCGGGCTATGGTTCGTTACCGTGATACAGATGAAAAATTACATTATGCCCACACATTAAACGGTTCAGGGCTTGCTGTCGGACGCACAGTGGCTGCCATTCTAGAAAATTATCAAAACGCTGACGGTACTGTAACGATCCCTGAAGTTCTGGTACCTTACATGGGTGGCATGACTAAAATTAGTTAAAAAGAAAAAATAGAATATAAACTTCTTTAATAAAAAATCCGAACTGTATAGATAAGATTCTCTTCGTAAAACCTGCTCAAAAGCGGGGAGAAACTTTCTATAGTTCGGAATTTTTATCTTATTTGACCCTAGCCTTTTTCCTTATTGTTCAAATGAATAATTAGGTGCTTCTTTCGTAATTTGAATATCATGCGGATGCGATTCTTTTAACCCATTACCGCTCATTTGAATAAATTGCGCATCATCACGTAAAGCTTTTAAATTTGCCGCTCCTACATAACCCATACCAGAGCTTAATCCGCCTAACATTTGAAAAATAATATCTGCTGCACGACCTTTATAAGCGACGCGACCTTCAATACCTTCTGGAACTAATTTATTCGCTTCATTAACACCACCCTGGAAGTAACGATCACTCGAACCTTTTTCCATCGCGCTAATGGATCCCATTCCTCGATAAGTTTTGAAACGACGCCCCTGATAAATTTCAAATTCTCCAGGGGATTCTTCTGTACCTGCCAACATACTACCTAACATTACAGCATGTCCACCTGCTGCTAATGCCTTCACAATATCACCAGAAAACTTAATCCCGCCATCAGCAATAATGGTCTTTCCATACTTACGTGCCACAGAAGCTGCATCATAAACAGCTGTTAATTGGGGCACACCTACACCAGCAACAACACGAGTCGTACAAATAGATCCGGGCCCGATCCCTACTTTTACCACATCGACCCCAGCATCATATAAAGCTTTTGTTCCTTGGGCTGTAGCCACATTGCCAGCAATTAAAGTCGTTTGTAGAAACTGTGTGCGAATTTCTTTAATTTTACGTAAAACACCAGCACTATGTCCGTGTGCAGTATCCACCACAATAGCGTCAGCTCCCGCATCTAATAGGGATTGGGCTCGCTCAAAAGTATCACTAGTAATCCCTACCGCTGCAGCAACCAACAATCGTCCATGCTGATCTTTCGCAGCATTAGGAAACTGGATGACTTTTTCAATATCTTTAATGGTAATCAATCCACTTAAACGACCACTATCATCAACAATAGGTAATTTTTCAATTTTATGAACCTGCAAAATTTCTTCTGCATCTTCCAACGAAGTTCCTTCAGGAGCCGTGATTAAATTTTCTCTTGTCATAATCTCGCCAATAGTCATTGAATAATCTGTAACAAAACGTAAATCCCGATTGGTCATAATCCCAACGAGTTTTCGATTTTCTAATGTCTCTACTACAGGAATCCCGCTAATTCGATAACGACTCATCAATTCTTCTGCTTCAGAAACAAGATGTTCAGGAGTTAAAAAGAACGGATCTATAATTACTCCACTTTCAGAACGTTTTACTTTGCGTACTTCATCTGCTTGTGCGGCAATGGACATATTTTTATGAATGACACCAAGTCCACCTTGTCTAGCCATTGCAATAGCCATATTGCTTTCTGTTACACTATCCATACTGGCACTTAAAATAGGGATATTTAAGTGTATATTTTCAGCTAATTTTACTCGCATATCAACATCATCTGGTAGTACTTGACTTTCTTGAGGGACAAGTAAAACATCATCAAACGTGATTCCTTTTTTTTCAAACTTCGTTTCCCAGTTGGACATTCCTTGTAACACTCCTTTAATTTTAAATTAGTGGAAATTTTCCATCACTACTAGCTAACCCCACCAAATATTTTATTTTAATGAAAATAGCAAAATTTACCCATGAAGTCAACTACTTTATCTTTTATCATAAAAAAACAAAGACCCTCATGAAGAGTCCTTGTTCGTTTACTTTCTAGGCATCGATAAGCTGCCAACAATATTGTATTTCTTCTTCAAATAATAACGAAGCAATAAAGCAGCGCCTCCGAGAAGAACCAAAAAGAACGGATCTAGTACTGGATTAATTGCGCCTGGCAATAAGGCGGATAACGAAATCACTGCTGTCCATACAAAAAAAGAAGCGATTAAAATCAATATTGATTTCCATAACTTGGGCCGTTGACTTTTATCAGCTCCCGGGCGTTCATATTGATACATATACTTGTACATTAAATAAAAGACCCAGCCACCAACCATTGCCATTAAAATTAATGTAATAATCCCATAAACTTGATTATTTTGATTAGAAAATAACCCTATGATCCCCATCATTAATCCAAAGACACCTAAAATCAATAACGTATTATCTACCCACATTAAAACTGGGTTCGTCGTATTATCTTGATTGTTACTTGGCGTAGCTAAAATTTGTTCCGTTCGTTCTGAAACCGTTCCATAAAGTTGTCGAGCTGTACGGCCAGTGCTTTGCTCCTGCACTAACACTGGTAACATCTCATGTAGAGCTTGTACTTTTTCTTCTTCTGAGAGATTCGCAGCATCAAGCGCCTTATTCAAATCAAAAATATACTGTTGATTTCTTTTCGTTAATTTTTGTTCCCATTCACGATTTTCTGCCGCATACTCTCGCAGCTTTTCTGCTTCCATGGTCTTTGTTTCTCCCTTCTTGCCTGATCAAACAAGCATTTGACAAGAGTTATTCTAACATAGTTCATACCTGTTGTAATAGTTTATTATACATTGAAACGAAATAACATGACATCGCCATCTTGGACGACATAGTCCTTACCTTCCAAACGAACACGTCCTGCTTCTTTAGCAGCATGCATACTTTCATACTTATCAAGATCTGTAAAAGATACCGTTTCTGCACGAATAAATCCACGTTCAAAATCGGAATGGATGATTCCTGCAGCTTGTGGAGCTTTAATGCCCTTATTAAATGTCCAAGCGCGAACTTCTGGTTCGCCAGCAGTAAAATAAGTCGCCAATCCCATTAAATTAAATGAAGCACGAATCAACTGATCTAGCCCGCTTTCCTTAATCCCTAGATCTTCTAGAAATTCTGCCTTATCCTCGTCATCTAACTCAGCAATTTCTTCTTCGATTTGAGCACAAACGGTAATAACTTCTGCATTTTCTGTAGCTGCAAAGTCTTGTACTTTTTGCACATAAGGATTATTTGTTGGATCTTGTACATCTTCTTCTGCCACATTAGCTACATATAAAATAGGCTTAATAGTTAACAAGAAAAGATCCTTTACAATAGGTTGCTCTTCTTCAGAAAACTCAATGGTTCGTGCTGATTTTCCTGCTTCTAAAGTGGATTTAATCTTATCTAAAACAGCTAATTCAGCTATAGCTTCTTTATCTTTTGTTTTAGCTACTTTTTCAACGCGATTATATCGCTTGTTTACTGTTTCCAAATCAGCTAAAATTAACTCTAAATTAATGGTTTCGATATCAGCTAAAGGATCAATTTGCCCTTCTACGTGAGTGATATTCTCATCTTCAAAGCAGCGGACCACATGACATATCGCATCTACTTGTCGAATATGACTTAAAAATTGGTTCCCAAGGCCTTCCCCTTCACTTGCTCCTTTAACAATACCAGCAATATCAGTAAATTCAAATGTTGCAGGGGTCGTTTTTTGAGGCTGAAACAAATCAGTTAACCGTTGCAAGCGCCGATCAGGTACTTCTACCATCCCTACGTTGGGATCAATCGTTGCAAAAGGATAATTTGCTGCTTCTGCCCCAGCTTTTGTAATTGCGTTAAACAAAGTGGACTTTCCTACATTAGGTAATCCAACAATTCCAGCAGTTAATGCCATCTACTCTCACTCTTCCTTTTTCTTTTCAATAACCTTTTTCATTTTCTTTTCAAACTCACGACGTGTCATCATGACAATGTGCCCACAATTTTCACATTTTATCTTAATGTCAGCTCCCATGCGTATGATTTGCCATCGATTAGTCTGACAAGCATGAGGCTTTTTCATTTCTACAGTATCACCTAAGTCATACATAAGCATTCTCCTTATCATTCTTCATCAAAATGAATATTTAAAATGTCCAATATACGCGTCAAATCATTTTGCGATAAATAATCGATCTCGATTTTTCCTTTTCCTTTTCTTTCTTTAATTTGTACACTAGTCCCAAACTTGTCCATCAAACGATCTTCACTTTCTCGTAAATAGTAAGGTTTTTCTTTCACCACACGAGGAACTTTTTTCTTATCTTTGACTTCATTTGCGTCTATAACCAATTGTTCTAATTGCCGAACAGTCAAATTTTCTTTCACACAACGGTTGGCAAGCTTTAACATCTGCTCTTTATCCTTCAATCCCAATAAAGTTCGAGCTTGTCCCATAGATAATCGATCTTCTTGTACCATTTCTTTTACTAATTTTGGCAAAGTTAATAGGCGTAAATAATTAGCAATATAAGGACGACTTTTACCTAAGCGTTCAGCGACTTCTGCTTGAGTCAAATGAAGATTATTCATTAACATCTCGTAAGCTTCTGCTTCTTCTAAGGGATTCAAATCTTCCCGCTGTAAGTTTTCTAAAACAGCCACTTGCATCATTGCTTCTTCGTCAAAATCACGAATGATCGCAGGAATTGTTTCTCTTTTGGCTAATTTAGAAGCTCGGAAACGACGCTCTCCTGCAATGATTTCATATCCCTTTACTGTCGATTTACGTACAATAATAGGTTGAAAGACCCCTGATTTTTCAATCGAATTCGCTAATTCTTGCAACGATTTTTCTTCAAATGTTTTCCTCGGTTGATAAGGATTCGGACGTAACTCATTTAATGAAAGTTCAACGATTTTTTCCGTTGCTACGTCTACCTCTTCAATATCTGACAGATCTTGAAACAATGCGTTAATTCCCTTTCCCAAACTTTTATTTTGCTTTTTCACGAACCAACACTTCCTTTGCTAATGCTTGATAGACCTCAGAACCCTTGGACCGTAAATCATAATCAACGATAGATAATCCGTGACTAGGGGCTTCAGATAGACGAACGTTTCTTGGAATAATCGTATGATAGACCTTTTCTTGGAAATAACGGCGAACTTCTTCAACAACTTCTACACCTAGATTAGTACGGGCATCATACATGGTTAACAAAACACCTTCGATTTCCAATTCGGGATTAAAATGCTTTTGTACCAAACGTACAGTATTTAATAATTGACTCAAACCTTCTAAAGCATAGTATTCACACTGAACAGGGATCAAAATGGCATCGCTAGCTGTAAATGCATTAATGGTTAAATGCCCTAATGAAGGAGGGCAATCAATCAAAATAAAATCATATTGATCTTTAATATCATTAATCGCTGTTCGCAAACGAGACTCTCTAGCCATTAACGAAGTTAGCTCAATTTCTGCTCCTGCCAATTGGAGAGTCGCTGGGACAACATCCAAGTTGGAGCGAGTACTAGGTAATATAGTATTTTCGATATTAATTTCATTAATTAATACATCATAAACATCCTGTACTACATCAGGTTTGCGTATGCCTACACCACTTGTCGCATTCCCTTGCGCATCGATATCTACTAGTAAAACTTTTTTTCCTAAATAAGCCAAACACGCGCCTAAACTAACCGCGGTAGTCGATTTACCAACACCGCCTTTTTGGTTTGCCACAGAAATAATACGAGCCATAAAAACTTTCCTCCTCAATAGAGGCTGGTAAAGGAGAAATTCCCTCACACCTTGCCTTTAAATGATTATTTAATCGGCTTTTTATTCGGTAAGCCTGGTTTTCTTGGATACTTTTTTGGAGTTTCCTTTTTCTTTGCAATAACTAAGACATGTCGTTGGTCTTGTGTATTAGGTAAATAAACTTCTCTATCTTCTATGAACTTCCCCCCTAAGAGGGCTATAGCTCCTTTAGCTTCTACCAATTCTTCTTGACTCTTAGCTGCTTTTAGCGCATAAAAATAACCGTCTTTTTTTACCAATGGTAAACAGAGCTCACTTAATACATCTAATCGCGCGACGGCTCTTGCCATTACATAATCATAAAAACCCCGATGATTTTTTTCCTGACCAAATGTTTCCGCACGAGCGTGAAACAATTCGACTTGTTTTAAATCTAATTCGGCAATTAATGCACGCAGAAAATTAATTCGTTTATTTAATGAATCAACAATGGTTACTTTTAATTCAGGAAAAATGATTTTCAGAGGAATACTTGGGAAGCCTGCACCAGAACCGATATCACAGATAGAAGCTCCTTGATTTAATTCAAATGAAAAAGCTAACGCTACTGAATCATAAAAATGTTTTAAATAAACTTCGCTTTTATCCGTAATTGTCGTAAGATTGGTTTTTTGATTCCATTTTACCAAAAGCTCATAATAATCTTCAAATTGGGCCATTTGTTTTGAAGATAGTTCAATATGATATTCACGAAGTTTTTGCCGAAATTCTTCAGGTAACATATTTATCCCTTTCTTAATTGTGAAACAGCCATTGTTTCACGAACTGTTTTCTACTGTAACGTAAAATATTTATCTTCGCAATAGGCGACCATGCATTTATTTCCCCTATTTGAAAAATAAACACACTTGCCTTAAATAAAGACAAGTGTGTACGTCTTATGCACGAGCAGATTTATACCAAAAATATTTATATAAAGAAGCATAACGTCCGCGGTATTTTTCCTGCCATGGTTTTTCTTTCCCACAAAAATGTAAAAAAACGTTGTTACAGATCACCCAATTTAGATCCCATTCACCTCTACTAATTGTATCGTAAGTAGCGTTTTTTCTTACATCGTAATTATAAATTTCATCAGGAATAGGCAAGATTTTATCTCCATACAACCCATTTAAAATATCTTGATCTGGTAATAAAAGATTGTATTGATTATCTTCAATAAATTGAAAAATATCTTCTGCCTGAATCTCTTCACGAGCTTTTGCTAAATTAATGAGTAAAACTCCTGAATTATAATAGCCTTCTGCTTCATAATTTTTTAATCGCACTTGATTAATCATTTTTGTTACATTAGTTAATTTTTTGTGGCTCGCTGCTGCATACAAATATCCCTGAAGATCAAGTTCATACAAACTAGAAAAATCATTAATACATAACACATCTGCATCTAAATAAAGTATTTTGTTCACGCTTTTAGGCAAGTATTTATGTACCATAAGACGATAATAAATCGTTTCTGGATAACGAGAAGAAATAGGAGCATTATCAAATAATCGATCCTCTCCGATCACAAGTGGAATGTATTCCATTTCCCATCGCTTACAAAATTCTTTAACCTCTTCTGTTTGTTTTAATAATTTCTTTTGTAGAACATAAATCGTAAAATGATGTTCATAAGCTGCATTTTGATAAATAGAAAATAAGGTCGTTTTCATCTGTTCAACAAAATTATCATCGATCGAAAAAAGTAAATTGATTTGCATTCGCTTTTCTCCTTCAATCTTTGCAGTATTTACGTCCAAACTTCATTATATAATAGTGATTCATAAAAAAACATCAGCAATAATGATCCGTTTCACGTGAAACAAACATTCCCGCTATATTGGATGGACGTTGTTAATCGTTGCGGATTTGCGACGAAGACCTGCTAAACCGCAGGAGAAATCTCTCTATAGTTCGAATAGTTTACTATTAATAGGATTTATGTCACAGGCTCTTTTTTATTAACGTAACGAATCCCACGGAGCAAGATCTTCTTTCTCTTTAGCGGCAACATGTTTATCTTCTGCTTGTAAGTATTTGTTTTGAACAACGACTTCATAGACATAATCATCAAACCAAGCATCTGACATAATAAAATAACCCTTATCTCCAAGTTTCTCTCCCCAACTATTTTCTACTTTCCATTTTGTTGGTTGGTCATCAATAAGGTCAACGCCCGTCATTGTCATTGCATGGCTTACTTCTCCATCGCGTGTGGCTAAACGTTCTGCTTTGTTCAGATGTAAATCTGTATCAAAAAGTTCACTTTTTTTGAAATAATTTGGATCTAAAATTCCTTCTTTACGGTCCATATCTTTTACTACATCGCAACCAAACCACACCGTTTGCCCGTCTTTTAAAGAAGCTATTACTGCTTTTTTCATAGCAGTAATTCCCACATTAGCTAATTCTATCTTTTTCCCAGAAAATATATAGTCTTGGCTTGGCAATCCATACTTTTTCCCATATTCGTGATCAGGAGCATCTGCTAAGACCGTATATTGATCAAAGTCAACAGCCACATAGTCTTTAAAAAAAGTAGTTGGTGTTAAATTTCGAATATTATAATAGTTGTTGTCTTTATCTCGATATTCAAAGTCAAAAGAAGCCGGCGGTGTACCAAAAGCATAAACCAACATACGGTAAATTTCACGTAAGCAATCTACTTTATAAGCACGTAAATCCTCTTCATGAGTCGGAGTAACGACCATTTTTTTCATATGCGCTACCGCTTTATGCAATTTCAAATTAATCATTGAAGAAATCTCAGCTGTTTTATCGCTATTATAAGTTTCTGGCATAGCGCTTTTAGGGACTAGACCATACTTATTGATCAATGCAGGACCATTTGCCCACTGTCCCCCGTCATTGTCTCCCCATTCAAGCATAGCTAAAAACTCGCGATCATCTTCTGGTTGATCAATTAGCTGAATCGCCCACTCTAACATTTTATTCGCCTTTTCTAAGCGATCATAAAAAGAAAGATAGTTTTGTGAAAACTGAAAATCTTTTAAATTATACTTTTTAGCAAAATCATGGCGCAAAGTATTTAAAGTAGCAAACAGCCAACACCGTCCGCTTTGCTTTTGATGCGTTACATCGCCCGTTTCCACTTCAACAGAAAACACCCGATTTAAGGCTGCCCTTGCATCAAGACTTTTGCTAGTAGCATTCACACCATTTTCTTGCACAGCACGAGCGATCACATGACTCGCTGGCACCTGCTTTAAGTCATCTGCAAAGTTAGCCAAATCTGCAAAAGATAAATCTTTAGACATTTGCTTCACTCTTTTCCGCTTATTATTTTTTTCACTGGATAAAGTTTATCATTGTCTTAGCAAAAATACAAAACCCATGATATCAAGATAGTTGACATCATGGATCAAAAGTTATTTAGAATTTTTCTTTTTATGACGTTGACTACGACTCCCCACTTCACTGCTTACTTCTGCTTCGTTCTTTATTTTTTTCGTATTTACATCTTGGGAAGGATTATCTTTGACTAGTAATTTCAAACGATATCGTTCATGATAACGAATGCCATTTTTGACAAAATCTCCACCTACAATAAACAAACCTACTGGATCCAGTGCTTCTGTTTGATGGATGATTCCAATTTTTTCTAAATCTCGATAGCTTGTACCGATTTGTAATTCATATTGATCGTCTTCTATCTTTTTCAAATAATAGTAAGGGTGCAATGTATTTTTCATAAGTAAAAAGCCATCGCTATTTGTTAAATTATTCGTAGGTATTTTCTCTTCACTAATCAAAGATTGAATGTTTTCTTCTAACTGCAATTCATAATGGTCAACAAAATCTACTGCTACTTCACTCGTATTCGGCATCAAATTTTGCGAGATCTGGCTATCATTTTCAATATTAAACGCATCTTCTGGCAAATACTTAGCAAATAGTTGAGTGATGTCGCCCTTAACATTTTTATCAAAAAAATAATAAATGAAATTTAAAACCACGAAATAAAACAAAATAACAAAAACAAGAAGGTATAGACTAAATTGGATATAATTTTGATTTACCCATAACCCATACACAATACGTAAGATATAAAGTGTAGGAAAAAGACTTAATATCGTATAAGCGCGGTTTAAATATTTCGGGCTAATATCCAAATACCACAAAAACTTATGAAATCCATTGATAATATCTAATAAAAAGGTCATTGTTCATCACCTTCTTCAGGCGTTTGTTGTTGATTTGGTTGGTTCTCTGGCGAATCTTGTTGATTTTGCTGTTGTTCGCCTTGGTTTTCTTGTTCTTGTGGTTCATTTTCTTGTTCCGGGTTATCTTGCTGGTTACTTGGAGACTCCTGTTGGTTTCTTGCTGGTTGTTCCCCAGAGTCTGGCGTTTGTTCAGCTGAGGAGCTTGGTTCAGTCTCCTGTTGTACACCTTCCCCTGTATTTGCAGAACCTTCTTCAAGACCATTATCCGTTTCTTGTGTTTGTTGTAAGCTATTATCTTCGCTTCCATCCAAAGATGCTGTATCGGAAGTTTCAATTCCTCCATCTGTATCATCTGTACTCACAGAAACTTCTGTAGTGGTTTCAGTAGTCGTTGTCTCTGTCTCTGCTACTGGTTGACGATAGCTTCTCCCATTAACAACTCCCGTAGCTGTTGCGATGATAAGAGAAAAAGTCACCAGCGCAAATGGCTTTAGAATCGGTGGTACCTTTTTCATGTAAATGCTCCTCCTTTGTTTTTTTCATTATAGCACTAGAAACTTATTTTTTTCTTACGAATGTTTGAAGAATTTGTTTATTTCATGAAAAATACCAGAACAATAATGGTTTGCTGAATATTTTTCATATCATTTTTAATTATCAATCATCACTATTTTTTTTGTAATTTAGCGCATCTTTTCTACGAATATCAAAAATCGTTCTTATATTCAATTTTCCCTTATCGGAAAGTAATCTTTGAGCGTTCTCTAATTGATGAATCGTTTCCTCCCCGCCTTCAAAATCACCAAAGTAAAGCTCATATATTGCTAACCAAAATTTTAGCGTAATTTTTCCTTCTAAATCAAGTTGGCTCTCATTAAGTTTATTTATGAATTTTTTACCTGCAAAAAAAGGGACCTTTTTAAAAATAATGATTTCAGTATTTTCCTTGGGGATAGAAGTGTTATTATTGGGAATTCTTTTCCAAAATATGGATCAACTATTCTCAATCACTTTATACGGAGGTATTGTTTCATTTTTCATTGGGTTTTCTTTAGCTATCATAGAAGTGAACAATATGGTTTACTTACAAAAAACAATCACAACGGAATTTCTTGGTCGCGTCATGTCCATTCTTACTACGGCTAATCGGGCTCTTTTGCCCATCGGTTCTTTAATTTATACCTTTTTATTTGATAGTATAACGTTTGGCCCATATATATTCATGGGAAATGGGATTTTGTGTATTACTTTTGGCTTATTGGCATTTCCAAGGTTACTAAAATCAGTTAAAAAAGATCATTTATTTATAAAGGAACATAAAAGCAATAAAAATAGCGAAGAATTGCTAAAATAAGCATTTCTTCGCTATATACTTCTAAGTTATATCTTTTTATTATTTAATATCAAATAAACGTGCTTTCTTGATATCTTCAATGGTTTGCGTACCGGCTAATTGCATTACTCGTTTTAAATCTTTTTCGAAATATTCGAAAACAGATTTCACACCTTGCCATCCACCTAAAGCTAAGCCATATAACACAGGGCGACCGATACCTACGATATCTGCACCTGCAGCTAGAGCTTTAAACATATGTTCACCGCGGCGGATACCACTATCAAAAACGATAGGCGCACGACCTTGGACTGCTTGGCTAATAGCTTCTAAGGCTTCAAAAGAACCTGGAGCACCGTCTAGCTGTCTGCCCCCATGATTTGATACCCAAATGCCATCAGCCCCTGCTCCAATCGCTGACATCGCATCTTCTGGCGTTTGTACTCCTTTGACAAATACTGGCAAACCAGAATATTCTTTTAGGAAACGAACATCATCTGTACTAATTTTTTGTTTAGATTGAGCATAAATATTATTTAACGACATATTTTTAGCGTCACCTTTTAAATAGCGAGAAACAATCGGCATGCCAAATGGGTACACAAACTTGTTACGGTCATCTCTATCACGGTTTCCGCCTAATGTTGCGTCTGCTGTCAAAATAATGGCACTAGCACCATCGGATTTAGCTTCATCAATAATATTTTTATTCATTTCATCATCTTTTGACATGTAAATTTGGAACCAGCGTTTATTATCTTTTAGTCCTTCTTCTATTTCAGAAAAACTAGCACCAGAATAAGCACTAATCGACATGATAGATCCACCAAACTCTGCGATCCCTCTTGCTGTTCCAGCTTCTTTCGTTTGATGTGCTAACCCATGAGCGGCAATCGGCGACATAACAAAAGGGACTTTTAATTCTTCGCCAAAAATCGAGGTGCTGGTTTCAGGAAATTCTACATCTGCTAATACACGAGGTAAGATCCCTTTTTTATCCCATACTTTTGTATTTTGTTTTAAGGTAAATTCGTCCCCAGATGCTCCTGACATATAATCAAAACCACCTTTAGGAACCACTTCTTTTGCTTTTTCTTCTAATTCATAAGTATTAATTACTTCGACTTCATTGATATTTTTTGGCGCATCATAACCACCGTTATTTACGTCTTCTTTATTTTCTTCTGTAATATCTTTTTTTGCCATTTCTAATTCTCCTTCTTTCATTTCTTTATCTAAAAAATATGTTCAATAAAATCTCCGCAATGGGAGATATAAGAACGACAGTAAGTCCAGTAACTACAACAGACAAACTCGACATTGCTCCTTGAACTTCTCCCATCTCGATCGCTTTTGTTGTTCCCATGGCGTGAGCCCCCGTTCCAAGTGCAATCCCTTGTGCTACTGGATCATTAATCTTCATGATTTTAAATAAGCCGGGGCCAATAGCCGCTCCTAAGATCCCAGTAAAGACCACAACCGCCACAGTTAACGATTCCAAACCTCCCAATGATTCTGATACACCTACAGCAATTGCTGTAGTAATTGATTTTGGATAAAGTGTTGCAAAGAGCTCTCCATCAAAAAAGAAAAGTAAGTAAAGAGCTAAAATCAAAATCGTATGCAACAACACACCAGAAATAATCCCTGTAAGAATAGGGATATAGTTCTCTTTTAAATACTGATAGTTATTTTCTAACTTAATCGCTAAACAAACGGTTGCTGGTGTGATCCAAATACTTAAAAATTGTCCGCCGTTATCATAAGCTGTTTGAGGAATATCAAATACTAATAAAAAAACAATGACACATATAATTGCAAAAATCAACGGGGTAAAAATCGCCAATTGCCATTTTTGATGTAATTTTAAGCCAAGAAGGTAAAAGAAAAGCGTTAAAAAAATCCCGAAAAATGGATCGCTAACAAATGCATCAAGCATTTTCTTCTACCTCCCTTATTGCCTTATTCTTTTCCACTTTATTTTTCGCTTTTTGCACAATAGTACCGACTAGGGTCAAAACCGTAATTAAGGAAATAACGATAATACATAAAAGTCGTCCCCAAATAGAAGCTAAAATATCTAAATGAGCCATTAACCCCACTCCTGCTGGAACAAAAAAGATTGCCATATTTCCAGTTAAGAAATTTCCTACATCAGCAACTCTTTCCATATTTAGCCAACCAAAATGTAAAGCAAAAAATAACAATACCATTCCAATCACGCTACCAGGAATAGCAATAGGAATAAGTAACGACAGCACTTCTCCTGCAAGCGCAAACAAAAAGATCCAGAAAATCTGCTTGATATATTTCACAAAATTCTCCTTTCTCATTTTACTAAAACAAATAAAAGGTGAACAAACTTTTAGCTTATCCGATTAAAATAGTAAAAAATATTCTTTATAAAGCTTATTGTAAACGCTTTTTTTATTTGTTTATATTTACTATATCATAAGCAATTTCTTTGTGAAATATAGATTCTTTATGCTATTATAAGTAAAATTTATAAGAAAGAGAATTCGATGAAAATACAGGATCTCATTTATTTTAAACACCTAGTCGATAGTGCTAGTTTTACAAAAACTGCCGAAACATTTTTTGTATCCCAACCATCCATCTCGCTTACTTTAAAAAGGTTAGAAGAAGAATTTAATGTACAGTTAATTACACGAGATAGAACATCTAGAAACTTTCAACTAAGACCTGAAGGGGAAATTTTATATAAAAATGCCGGTAAAATTATCGACCTACTAACTGCTACAAAACAAGAAATGGACAATCTTGAAACCCAAACCGTTCAATTGGGGTTCTTACCTACAATCGGCGGTTTCTATCTTCCTAAAATGTTACCAACAATGAGTAAATTCAACTCTAATTTACACTTAGTGGAAGAAGAAAGTTCTGAAGTGATGATGAATTTATTATATGAAAATAAATTATCTATAGCCATTAGCGGGACGGAAACGCCAAGGTTTAAAGAGCCTTGGATAGAGCAATATCCGATTGATAAGCGCCCTCTTCAAGTTTGTATAGCGCCAAATCACCCCTTAGCCAAAGAACCCTTTATCACTTCAAAAATGTTAACAAACTACTCTTTCATTTGTTTAGATAAAGGTTATACACATCATGCAATATTTGAGAATTGGGCTAAAACAAACCAAATTAACCCTAATCAAGTTACTTATACTAAAGAGATTCAAACAGCTGGTTCGTTCATTGCTTCCGGGCTTTCAGTGGGGATCATGATCGATTTACTTGTCAAAAACCGTACAGATATTGTTACGCGTCCTTTAAAAAATGCTCCGCAATTTTATATCAATTTGATTGTAAATAAAAATGCTGCAGTAAATCCATTACAACAAAAATTTAATCAAACACTAATTCAAAATACTTCTGAACTTCAAACTTCGTGAAAAATTTGAAATAAATAAAAACAACATAAAAATATCCGAACTATATAATAAGTTTCATTAATGGTAAGCAACTGCCTCAATCAATATCTTACTTGAATGGCAGAACTGATCCTTCTATGGTACGGATATTTTATTATAAGAAATACTATGACTCATCGTTTTCTAACTGATCGAACTTTTTCTTGTAGTTTCACATGAAACTGATATCTTTCTTTTAGCTTTCAGAGAATTTGCCTTATTTACTCTTTAACCACTCTCTTACTTGTTCATCGCTTAATTGTGGAAAGTTTTCATAATAAGCTCCGATTCCACCCAAAAAATGGGCTGGGATTTCTAAAGCATAAACACCATCTACTCTTTGTTTCAATTGTTGGTAAGTAGTTTTAGGGATTACCGGAATGGCCACTTGTACGCTTTTTGCTTCCTGTTGTTTAACTGCTTGTATTGCAGCAAACATCGTTAAACCAGTAGCAATCCCGTCATCCACAATCAAAACGTCTTTTCCTTTTAGTAATTCACTTTCTAAATCTTCTCTATATAAAGTTCGTTTACGTGTCATCTCTTTTTGAATACGCGGGACCTCTTCTTTTACCCAAGAAGCATGCAGCTGCTCAACATAGCCCTCACCTAAAATTGGGGCTCCTCCTTCTGCAACAGCTCCAATGGCGTATTCAGAATTTGTAGGGTGACCAATCTTTTTTGCCAAAATTACATCAAACGGTACAGCCTGTTTTTTTGCTATAAGCACTCCTAAAGGGATACCTCCCCTTGGTAAAGCCGCTATAATAAGGTTCTTATTGCTTAACGACTCCACAGCTGTTGCTAAGCGTTTTCCTGCATCTTCTCGATTTCGAAATAACATGACAAAACACCCTTTCTTAGGATGAAAAACTCTCTAATAACTTATAAAAAGTCTGATAATGATCAGGCGTATTTATGTGCCATTTTGCCTGCGACTGCTGCTACTAACGCACCAATTAAATCATCAATAAAGGTATTGACGCGCCCATCTTTTTCTGTATCTAACTTACGAATAACCCCGCTTTTTACTCGATCAAGGTAACCAAAGTTCGTGACGCCAATCGTGCCATAAATACTGGCAATGCTCACTGCAAGAGTTTCATCGACACCAAAAACCCCAGCGTCATTTTCTATAATCTTTTGTAGAGGTTGGCTTAACTGACCTTCAGTTGATAAACGGTCCAAGTCTAAAGCCACCATCGCATTATTAAGGACTTCTCTTTTATGCAAAACATCAATCGTTGCTGTTTCAAATTCAGTTAGTTTTGCCTCAGGAATAAATTCATAAGCCACATTATAAGCCATTTGAGCAATATCTTGATAGCTGATACCGCGCTTATTTAGTTCTTGTGTCACAAACTCATAGGCTTGTGTATCTGGATATTTAAATGTTTCTTCTCGCATATATTACCCTCCTCAATTTTATTATACTAGGACAACAACCGTTTTTTCCAAAGAAAATATTTATACCATTCAGTCATTTTCTTTTCATTACAAAAATAGCGTTCTTAACGCTTATAAAAAATAAACTTACTGCTTCTGTGTTATACAGAGCAGTAAGTTTAAAGGGTTAAAACAAAAAACATTTAAGACGATTGTTTAGCTACATTCCCTTCTTGAATGTATACCATTAAAATACTTAAATCGGAAGGGTTCACACCACTAATACGGCTCGCTTGAGCAATTGTTTCGGGATGGATTCTTTGTAATTTTTGCTTGGCTTCTGTTGCTAAACCGTCAATTGCTTCGTAATCAATATTTTCAGGAACACGTTTAGCTTCCATTCGTTTTAATTTATCGACTTTAGTCATCGCTTTTTGGATATATCCTTCGTATTTAATTTGGATTTCAACTTGTTCAACTTCTTTAGTTGTTAATTCTTCATTACTTGGTATAAATTGTAAAAGATCTTGATAATTTACTTCAGGACGTCGCAAAAACTCGTTAGCTAATACACCATCTTTTAAAGGATTCGCTCCCTTTTCTTCAAGGAAACTTTGAACTTGTGCTGGTTTAATACGTACTGTTTTCAGCCGTTCGATTTCTTGTTCAACCGCATTTTTTTTCTTTGCATAAGCTTGATACTGTTGTTCGCCTACAAGACCAAGATCATACCCTATTTGTGTTAAACGTAAATCCGCATTATCATGTCGCAAAAGCAAACGATACTCTGCCCGCGAAGTCAATAAGCGATAAGGTTCATTCGTTCCTTTTGTCACTAAGTCATCAATCATGACACCAATATAACCATCACTACGTTTCATAATAAAGGGATCTTTTTCTTGTATTTTTAAACTAGCATTAATCCCAGCGATCAAGCCTTGTCCAGCTGCTTCTTCATAACCACTTGTCCCATTTGTTTGGCCTGCGGTAAATAAGTTGTCAATAACCTTTGTTTCAAGAGTTGGTCTTAATTGATAAGGAAGCACAACGTCATATTCAATGGCATAGCCGGTACGCATCATTTCAGCTTTTTCCAAGCCTTCAATCGAATGAAGAACATCATTTTGTACACCTTCTGGTAATGAAGTCGAAAGACCTTGGACGTATATTTCTTCCGTATTAGCTCCTTCAGGTTCTAAGAATAATTGATGTCGTTTTTTATCTGCAAAACGAACAATTTTATCCTCAATTGATGGGCAGTATCTAGCGCCGACGCCATCAACAATTCCGGTAAACATTGGCGCACGATCTAAATTATTGCGAATAATTTGATGAGTACCAGGGTTTGTATATGTTAACCAACAAGGAATTTGATCTTTTTTATAAACACTTTCTGGCGTGCTAAAGCTAAAATGATTCGCTACTTCGTCACCCGGTTGTATTTCTGTTTTATCATAATCGATGGAATTCGCCTTTATACGAGGCGGGGTCCCTGTCTTAAATCGATCAATTTCTAATCCTAATTCTTCCAAATGATCAGCTAAGTTAACAGAAGGTTGCGAATTATTAGGACCAGAAGAATACTTCAATTCTCCAATGATGATCTCCCCGCGCAAAGCCGTACCTGCTGTAATAATCACGGCTTTGGATTCATACCGTGCGCCGGTAGCTGTCACGACCCCTTTACAGACATTATCTTCCACGATTAAACGTTCAACAATTCCTTGACGTAAGGTTAAATTTTCCTCTTTTTCAATTGTATGTTTCATTTCAGCCGAATAGGCATGCTTATCTGCTTGAGCCCGTAAAGCTCTTACTGCTGGACCTTTACTCGTATTAAGCATCCGCATTTGAATATAGGTTTTATCTATATTTTTTCCCATCTCGCCGCCAAGTGCGTCAATCTCTCTTACCACAACGCCTTTAGCTGGCCCTCCTATCGAGGGATTGCATGGCATAAACGCCACCATTTCCATATTAATTGTTAAAAGTAATGTTTGATTTCCCATGCGACTAGCCGCAAGAGCTGCCTCTGCTCCAGCATGTCCTGCCCCGACTACAATCACATCATAAAAACCAGCTTGATACTCTTGCATTGGTTTTTCCTCCTATTTTCCTAAACAAAATTGACTAAATAATTGAGTGATTAATTCATCTTGTACGCTATCGCCTACAATTTCGCCCAGATCATCCCAACAACGTGTCATATCGATTTGTACTAAATCTACAGGCATGCCAGCTTCAATACCAGCAATGACTTCATCTAAAGCAGAAGAAGCATTTTCCAATAATGCGATATGCCGCGTGTTTGAAAGATAAGACGCATCTTTATCTTGTGTTTGTCCTCCAAAAAATAAATTCGAAATGGCCTCTTCTAATTGGTCTAATCCTGTATTATTCGTAACAGAGACTTCAAACATTTCATCTTCATAGAGAAATTCATTTAATTTTTCGACATCTAAACGAGGTGTAAGATCTGTTTTATTAAGCAAAACGATCCGTTTGGCTCCACTTGTCATTTCCAGCAGTTGTTTATCTTCTGTAGTTAAAGGCTCACTTTGATTTAAAACTAAAAGAATTAAATCTGCTTCAGACAAAGCTTTGCGACTTCTTTCAACGCCTAGCTTTTCCACTGTATCTTCTGTATCACGAATGCCGGCAGTATCGATTAATTGTAAAGGAACACCACGGACATTCACATATTCTTCCACGACATCGCGTGTCGTTCCAGCAATTTCAGTGACAATGGCTTTTTCTTCTTTAAGCAATTGATTCAGTAGACTAGATTTACCAACATTAGGACGGCCAATAATGGCAGTATTTAACCCTTCTCGCAAAATTTTGCCTTGTTGGGCTGTCGCTAGTAAACTTTGAATTTGTTGTTTCACTTGTTTTGCCTTTTCCAATAATAATTTACTTGTCATTTCTTCGACATCATCATATTCTGGATAATCAATATTGACTTCCACTTGAGCTAGCGTGTCTAAAACTTCTTGTCTTAAAGATCGTATCAAACGAGATAAATCTCCGTCTAATTGATTTAAAGCAACGCTCATTGCTTTATCTGTCTTCGCTCGAATTAAATCCATGACTGCTTCAGCTTGGGATAAATCAATTCTCCCATTTAAGAACGCACGTTTAGTAAATTCCCCAGGTTCTGCTAAGCGTGCGCCACTTCTTAATAATAGCTGTAAGATTTGGTTAACAACGACCATTCCGCCATGACAATTGATCTCCACAATATCTTCCCGAGTAAACGTCTTAGGAGCTCGCATAACTGAAACCATCGCTTCATCAAACATCTCATTGGTTTTAGGATCCACAATATGACCGTAATGAATCGTATGACTATCTGCCTGATCTAAGGACTTTTTAGCTTTAAACACGTAGTCAGCTGTCGCGATAGCTTCTTCACCACTTAAACGAACAATGCTGATGGCCCCTTCACCTGGTGGGGTGGAAATCGCGGCAATCGTATCAAATTCTTGCAATACCTCTACCAAGTTTACTCCTCCTTACAAATCAGTTATTTTTTATCACACAAAAAAAAGTGCCTACTCCCCCCACTTCTTTACTCTTTACGTGGACAGACTTCGCACTTTGACTGCTTGTCTATAAAATTGTGGACTCAGATTAGCATATTTTATTTGGATTAGCAAGTATTTTAACTTTTTATAAACTGTCGTCCAATTTACTCAAATAATTATCAAGATACAGAAGTTAAAATGTAAAAAAAGAACCTGTCGAAAATACAGGTTCTTTTTTATCAAAGTGATAACTCTGATAAGAATGATCTATTCAAACTATACTTAAAAAAACAAATGAAGTCAAACAAACATCCAAGGAAAACAAAATGTGTTACTTAAAATAAGCTCTAAAAAATGAGGCTTAATAACTTTTTTTCACAGGTTCAACAACTAAGTAACGATAAGGCTCATCGCCTTCAGAATGCGTTGTAATGTCCTTATTTTTACTTAAAACTGAATGAATTTGCTTTCTTTCAAAAGCTGGCATCGGTTCTAAAAAAGCAGCTCTTTTCGTATGTTTTACTTTTTCTGCTGTTTGTTCTGCTAATTTTTGTAAAACTTCTTGACGTTTTTGACGATAATCGCCTACATTGACCTCAATAGAAAGTTTATTTTTAGCAATACGGTGGACATAAACTTGTGCTAAGTATTGCAAAGCATTCAAGGTCTTTCCGTGATGACCAATTAGTATTCCTTTTTTGTCAGTGTCTAAATCAAAAATAATTCGATCATTATCGCGGGTAGTTGTTACCATTGCTGGTGCGTTTAAAGCTTTAGTAATATCTGTCAAATAAATATCTAATTGTCTTAATGCTTCTTGATCTTCAAGACCTTGTGCTTCCTTTGCTTGAGTTTGAGGTTTTGTAGAAGAATCTACTTCATTTGTTTCTTCAATAAACTCCTCTGTTTCAACGGTCTTATATTCCTCGCTCGTTTCATCACTCTCTTTTACGAAAATGTCGCTTTCGGTCACATTTCCTGTTTGGCTTTCAGAGACTTTATCTTCCATAAGTTCTAAAGAAACACGTGCATTTTTTTTACCTACACCTAAAAAACCTTTCTTTCCTTCTTCAAGAATAGTAGTTTTTACGTCATCTTGTGTGACTCCTAGTGCTCTAAGCCCATTTTGTATCGCTTCTTCAGTATTTTGTCCATCATAAATTGGCATAAATAAAGCTCCTTTCAGGGTTATTTACGTTTTTTATGTCTTTGCTTTTTGTTTGGATGTTTAGCCTTTTCCAGCTCAAGTTCTCGTTGTCTAGCTTGTTGTTCTGCTTCTTCACGTTCACGGCGAATCTTAAATGGATTATTAATCAATAATGTTTGCCCAACTTGGAAGGCATTTGAAACAACCCAATACAAAGAAAGAGCGCCAGGCAAATTACTACCCATGACTAAAATCATTATCGGCATAACGTAATTCATAATTTTAATACTAGAATTTGAATTGGCTTGACTCATGCTAGAAAGATAGGTACTTAAGAACGTAAAAATTGCAGCTAAAACAGGAAATATATATAATGGATCAGGTTCTCCTAATACATCAATCCATAAAAAACTACCCGTCCTTAAAGCAGGAACACGAGAAATTGCTTGATACACTGCCATCAATATAGGCATTTGGACCAAAAGGGGTAAACAGCCGGCATAAGGGTTGACGCCATGCTCTTGATACAGTTTCTGTTGTTCTTCTCGAAATTTTTGTTGCGTTTCAGTATCTTTTGAAGGATATTTTTCTTGCAATGCAGTAATTTTAGGCTGCAATTCTTGCGTTTTACGCATACTTTTTGTTTGGAAGTTCATTAAAGGAAACAAAATAACGCGGATAATTAACGTAAATAAGATAATTCCTACGCCACGATTTCCTCCAAGTGAAAGCCATCTGATCACTTGCGCAAAAGAATAAACCACATAACGATCCCAAAAGCCGGTGCTTTCAGAAGTTACTTCACTAGTTGTAGCACAGGCAGACAATAATATGACTAATGAAACTAGTCCTAACATTAGTAACAGACGTTTACTTTTTTTCACTATACAATTTCCTTTCGTTTATTTGATAATCTTCGATAACTTGAAGACATGTAATAAATTCGAGTACACTTCCTTGGAAGATAAATTTGAAACGGACGGACGGGCAATAACAAGAAAATCAATGGATGGATCAATGCTATCTTTCATCTCATAAATGCTTGCACGAATTTTGCGTTTAACTGCATTACGGGCCACAGCATTTCCTATTTTTTTTCCCACAGAAATTCCTACGCGAAAATGAGATTGCTCCTTAGACAAACGATAAACAACAAATTTTTTATTTGCAAAAGATTTCCCATTTTTAAAAACGTACTGAAACTCTTTTTCTTTTTTCACACGATAAGATTTTCTCATGTCCTTTTCATCAATTCCTTCTATATCTAGTTACTCACTTCTAAATCATACCATATCTTACAAAAGGGAATCATCCTTTATAACAAAAAAGAATAAAAAAAACCACTGAACAACAGTGGTTTAAGCTGAAAGCTTCTTCCTACCTTTACGACGACGATTAGCAAGTACATGACGTCCATTTTTTGTACTCATACGTTTACGAAAACCGTGAACCTTTTGATGTTTACGTTTATTAGGTTGATATGTTCTTTTCATTAACTCCACCTCCAACAAGATTTCTAATTTAAGTCTACACGACATACTTTGACAGTATACCGATTATCCCCCTATTTTGTCAATAAAAAATACAGGCTTTCTAAGGCCTTCTTTAGATATTTCTAGTAATTATCCACAATTTTTTGTTTATAATCTTGCGGAAAAAATTTTTTCATTTTATCCACAGCTATTCTATCCCCATAGTTTTCCCCTTTTTTTCCACAGATCAACAAATGTGAACAAAACTATCCACATCTGCGAACAAATCTGTGAATATCTCTTAAAATCCCCTATAAAAGCAAGTTTTTCAGTAAATTTTTTTGTGGAAAAAGAAATCAAAAAAAAGAATATCCACAAAAAAATCCGCTTGTGGATAATTTATTTTTCACCTTGAGGATATATTTTATTTCTTTTCTTGTGTATTTTGTGGAAAAAAATTTTTTCCTTTGCTTTTTTTCTTTCTATCTGTGGAAAACTTTTAAAATCCATGATAAATTGATACTATCTCGATGAATATATTTACAGGAGGATTTGCTATGCCATCTCTAGAAACGATATGGAAAGAACTTCAAGAAAGTTATAGAAAAGAGATGAATCCAGTTAGCTATAATACTTGGATTGAACCTGCAAAGCCTATTTCATTTTATGATAATCAATTAATCATTGAAGTTCCCACAACCGTACAAAAAAATTATTGGGAAAAAAATTTAGCAGGAAAGATTCTCGAAACGTTCTTTATGATGAGCGGAGAAGAAATTCTTCCTACTTTTGTTACCCCAGATGAAGCAGAAAGTTATAAACAAGAAGAACCAAAAGAAGAGGAAAATACTCCCAAGTTTCCTGAACATAAAACAATGCTTAATTCCAAATATACGTTTGACACATTTGTTATTGGTAAAGGAAATCAGATGGCTCATGCTGCTGCTTTAGTTACTGCTGAAGACCCAGGGGCTATTTACAATCCTCTCTTTTTTTATGGAGGTGTAGGTTTAGGTAAAACACACTTAATGCAAGCCATTGGTCATCAAATGTTAGAAATTCATCCCACCGCAAAAGTAAAATACGTCTCAAGCGAAAATTTTACAAATGATTTTATTAATTCTATCCAAAATAATAAAATGGAAGAATTTCGCAATGAATACCGAACAATGGACTTATTACTTGTGGACGATGTACAATTTCTAGTCAATAAAGAAGGAACACAAGAGGAATTTTTTAATACATTTGAAGAACTATACCGTAATAATAAACAAATTGTTTTAACAAGCGACCGTTTACCAAATGAAATTCCTAACTTACCTAAACGTCTTGTTTCTCGTTTTGCTTGGGGTTTATCAGTAGATATCACTCCTCCAGATTTGGAAACAAGGACAGCTATTTTACGTAAAAAAGCAGAAGCTGAAAATTTAGAAATCCCTGACGATACATTAAGTTATATCGCAGGACAAATCGATTCTAATATTCGTGAATTAGAAGGAGCGTTGGTACGAGTCCAAGCTTACGCTGCCATTCAAAGTTCTGATATTACCACTAGTTTAGCAGCTGAAGCATTAAAAGCTCTTAAAGTGGGGACAAACTTAAGTCAACTAACCGTTGAACAAATTCTAGAAAAAGTAGCCGAGTATTATCACATCAATACAACTGATTTAACAGGAAAAAAACGAACGAAGGGGATTGTTGTGCCTCGTCAAATTGCAATGTATTTATGTCGCAATTTAACAGACTATTCCTTGCCAAAAATTGGAGCAGAATTCGGGGGAAAAGATCATACCACAGTTATTCATGCTTATGAAAAGGTCAATCAACTGCTCGAAGAAAATGAAACCATCAAAAATGAAGTCAAAGAAATAAAAAATCTGTTAATGGAGTAATGTGGATAATTGTGGAAAAGTCAAAAAAATCGTCCACAACTTTTCCACAGGTGAAAAAGTCTTATTTCTTGAGATTTTTTTAGTTATCCACAATATTCACTGCCCTATTACTACCACGATTTTGTTTTATTAATTTAATATAAAAAGGAGCATCTTTTATGAAAGTCACATTAAATCGCACAAGCTTTACTCAACAACTACAAACTGTGCAACGAGCTATTTCAACTAAAACAACTATGCCAATCCTAACAGGTGTAAAAATTGATTTATCTAATAAAGGATTAACCTTAACAGGAAGTAATGCTGATATTTCAATTGAATCTTTTTTAAGCTCTGAAGACGAAAAGGCTCAAATGAAGATTGAAAGTCCTGGTAGTATCGTATTACAAGCACGTTTCTTTAGTGAAATTATCCGTCGTTTACCGGAAAATCACGTTACTTTAGAAGTACTGGATAACAATCAAGTTGAAATTACTTCAGGCAAAGCCAATTTTCTAGTAAATGGACTAGATGCAGAAAGTTATCCACACTTGCCGGTAGTAGATAGTCAGCAAGAAATTCAATTACCTGTGGATATGTTAAATAAGTTAATTAATGAAACAGTTTTTGCAGTTTCTCAACATGAAAGTCGCCCTATTTTGACAGGAGTTCACTTTACGTTAAAAAATCACCGTTTGTTAGCAGTAGCTACCGATTCTCATCGGCTAAGTCAACGTATTATTCCTTTAGAAAATGATAACGAACCGTTTGACATTGTTATCCCAGGAAAAAGTTTAACGGAATTATCACGTTCATTAACAGATGAAGAAGAAACGGTACAAATTAGTATTATGGAAAATCAGGTCTTGTTTGAAACTAACACAATGAAATTTTATTCTCGTTTACTAGAAGGCAAGTATCCAGATACAGATCGTTTAATTCCAGATTCTTTTAATACAGAAATCGAATTTAATGTAACAGATCTTTTAGCTGCTATTGAGCGTGCCTCTTTGTTATCACATGAAAGTCGTAATAATATTGTTCGCTTACAAATTGCTGATGATAGTGTTGTTTTACATGGAAATTCGCCAGAAGTTGGGAAAGTTGAGGAGGACTTGAAATATGAAAAAGTTTCAGGGGAACCTTTAGAAATTTCTTTTAATCCTGATTATATGAAGGATGCATTGCGAGCTTTTGGCGAAACGTCTATCCGGATTTGTTTTATCTCTGCTGTACGACCATTTACTTTAGAGCCTACCGAAGGGCAAGGAGCGTTTCTACAACTCATTACACCGGTACGTACCAATTAAAAAATAAAAATAGATTTTTCCTTATAAGGGGCTTAGTTTAAATTCTAAGCCTTTTTTTTGGTTTTAAATGAAAATTGCCCAAATAAATAAAAACTTCTGAGAAAGAAAAATAGAGGGATTTATTTGTCTTATTTACTTAAAAAGGGTATAATGTAAGTATATGCTGAAAAAATAGAGGGATAAAATGAAAGAAGCAATCATTTTAGAAACAGAATATATGACACTGGCCCAATTGTTAAAAGAAATTGACATCATAGCAAGTGGTGGTCAAGCAAAGGGATATTTACAAGAAAACACAGTGTTTGTAAATGGAGAAATTGAAACACGTAGAGGACGAAAACTTTACGCTGGAACAATGATTGAAATACCTGAAATAGGTACTTTTTTTATGAAAGAAAAGGGTAAAAAAGATGCGTCTGACTAATCTACATATCAAAAATTTTCGTAATTACGAGGAATTATCTGTAGATTTTCATAAAAATGTTGTTATTTTTTTAGGAGAAAATGCCCAAGGAAAAACCAATCTTTTGGAAAGTATTTATGCTTTAGCTTTAACACGTAGTCCTCGAACGAATAATGAACAAGAACTGATTCAATGGGAGAAAGAGCAAGCGTTTGTCAAAGGAAATGTGCAAAAAAAGTACACCAAGCTTCCTCTTGAGTTGTTCTTGGCGAAAAAAGGACGAAAAACGAAAATTAACCATATAGAACAAAAAAAGCTTTCCAGCTATATTGGGCAGTTAAACGTTATTTTGTTTGCTCCAGAAGATCTTTCCTTAGTCAAAGGCAGTCCACAAGTAAGACGAAAATTTTTAGATATAGAGATCGGTCAAATTGATCCGGTCTATCTTTATGAGTCAGTACAATATCAAAAAACTTTAAAACAGAGAAATCTCTATCTTAAACAATTGGCTGAACATAAACAAACAGATGAATTATACTTAGATATTTTATCGGAACAATTGATCGAACATGGAAGCAAGATGTTATTTGCACGCCAACAGTTTGTTAAGCGTTTGGAGTACTGGGCAAATCAGCTTCACCAAAAGATTAGTCAATCAAAGGAACATTTAACTGTTATGTATCGTTCTAGCGTTACTTGTAAAGACTGGTCAGATGAACAAACAGTTAAAGATGCTTTTGCCCAAGAAATTGCAAAAGTAAAAAGTAAAGAACGTTTACGACAAATAACATTGGTCGGCCCGCATCGAGACGATTTGTCGTTTTTTATAAATAAAAAAGACGTACAAACCTTTGGCTCTCAAGGTCAACAAAGAACGACTGCTTTAAGTGTGAAATTAGCAGAAATTGACCTTATAAAAGAAGAAACTGGAGAATACCCGGTGTTACTGTTAGACGATGTAATGAGTGAATTAGACGATGCTAGACAATTGCATTTATTAGAAACGATTGAAGGTAAAATACAAACATTTTTGACAACTACTACATTGAAACAAGTAAAAGATAAAATGTCCGTTGAACCGGAAATTTTTTATATCAATCAAGGACAATTAGAAGGAGAAGATGTATAAGTGGCAGAAGAAAACGAAAATTTGCGTGAACAAGCAAAACAATACGATGCCAGCCAAATACAGGTTTTAGAAGGATTAGAAGCTGTAAGAAAAAGACCTGGGATGTATATAGGCTCTACCAGTTCTGAAGGTCTGCATCATTTGGTTTGGGAAATTGTAGATAATTCGATTGATGAGGCGCTTGCTGGTTTTGCCACTCAAATTCAGTTAATTGTTGAAAAAGATAATAGCGTGACTGTAACAGATAATGGACGAGGTATCCCAGTAGATATTCAAAATAAAACAGGAAGACCTGCTGTAGAAACAGTATTTACTATTCTTCATGCTGGCGGCAAATTTGGTGGTGGTGGTTACAAAGTTTCTGGAGGGCTTCATGGTGTAGGTTCTTCAGTGGTTAATGCTTTGTCTAAAGAATTAGAAGTAAAAGTTTATAAAAATGGAAATGTCTACTACCAAAAATTTCAACGCGGAAAAATTACAGAGGAATTACAAATTATTGGTGAAACAGAACTTAACGGAACAGAAGTTCATTTTACACCAGATTCAGAAATTTTTAATGAAACGATCGAACTCAGTTTTGATAAGCTGGCTACTCGAGTTCGTGAATTGGCTTTTTTGAATCGGGGTCTTTATATTTCGCTTGAAGATAGACGTTTTGAAGAGACAGCATTCAAACAATACCATTACGAAGGCGGAATAAAAAGTTATGTAGAACATTTAAATGCAAATAAAGAAGTTTTATTCCCTGCGCCAATTTATTTGGAAGGTCAACAACAAGATATTAATGTAGAAGTGTCGATACAGTACACGGATAGTTATCATACAAATTTGTTGACTTTTGCCAATAATATTCATACTTATGAAGGCGGAACGCACGAAGCCGGTTTTAAAACAGCATTAACACGGGTAATTAATGATTACGGTCGGAAGCAAAAATTAATGAAAGAAAATGATGACAATCTTTCTGGAGAAGACGTTAGAGAAGGTCTGACTGCGGTCGTTTCTATTAAACATCCTGACCCGCAATTTGAAGGACAAACAAAAACAAAGCTAGGGAATTCTGAAGTACGAACAGTGACAGATCGTCTTTTTTCTGAGCATTTTGCTAAATTTTTATTGGAAAATCCAACAGTGGGTCGTCGGATTGTAGAAAAAGGTTTGCTAGCTTCAAAAGCTAGACAAGCTGCCAAAAGAGCTCGCGAAGTCACACGACGTAAAGGCGCATTGGAGATTAGTAACTTACCAGGAAAATTAGCCGATTGTTCAAGCCGAGACCCGGAAAAAAGCGAACTATTTATTGTCGAAGGTGACTCAGCCGGTGGATCGGCTAAGCAAGGACGGAGTCGTGAGTTTCAAGCAATTTTACCTATACGTGGAAAAATATTAAACGTTGAAAAAGCAAGTATGGATAAAATTTTGGCTAATGATGAAATTCGCTCCTTGTTTACTGCTATGGGGACTGGTTTTGGCGAAGAGTTTGATATAGCTAAAGCACGTTATCATAAATTAGTTATCATGACCGATGCGGATGTTGATGGCGCCCATATCCGAACTCTGTTGTTAACTTTATTTTATCGTTATATGCGTCCAATTGTAGAAGCAGGTTATGTCTATATTGCTCAACCCCCATTGTACGGAGTTAAACAAGGAAAAAATATTTCTTATATCCAACCTGGGAATCATGCAGAAGAAGAATTACAAGAAGTGATTGACTCACTTCCGCAAAGCCCTAAACCTTCTGTTCAACGTTATAAAGGTCTAGGAGAAATGGATGAGCATCAATTGTGGCGAACAACGATGGATCCAGAAAATCGTTTAATGTTGCGTGTTAGTATTGATGACGCGATTGAGGCAGATCAAGTTTTTGAAATGTTAATGGGCGACCATGTAGAGCCTAGACGTGCTTTTATAGAAGATAATGCGCAATATGTTCAAAACCTTGATATTTAAATCGTAAAGGAGGAAAAATTTTGAGAGATCAAGAAAATCATATTCATGATATTAATTTATCAAGTGAAATGCGCGGCTCCTTTATCGACTATGCCATGAGTGTCATTGTAGCTAGAGCTTTGCCTGATGTTCGTGATGGGTTAAAACCAGTGCATCGTCGCATTTTATATGGGATGAGTGAATTAGGGGTAACCCCTGATAAGCCTCATAAAAAATCTGCTCGTATTGTTGGGGATGTTATGGGAAAATATCATCCTCATGGAGATAGTGCTATTTACGAATCTATGGTAAGAATGGCTCAATCTTTTAGTTATCGTAATATGTTAGTAGACGGCCATGGAAATTTTGGCTCTATCGATGGCGATGGCGCAGCAGCTATGCGTTATACAGAGGCTCGTATGAGCCGTCTATCTGTGGAAATGTTACGCGATTTAAATAAAGATACAGTTGATTTTATTGGAAACTATGATGATACCGAGACAGAGCCAGAAGTATTGCCTTCGCGTTTTCCTAATTTGTTGGTTAATGGAACTACTGGAATAGCCGTAGGTATGGCCACCAATATTCCACCTCATAACTTAAGCGAAGTTGTTGCTGCAATTGATCGTCTGATTGAAAATCCTGAAGTAACGACAAATGAACTGATGGAAGTTTTGCCAGGACCTGACTTTCCAACTGGCGGATTAGTTATGGGAAAATCTGGGATTAGACGAGCATATGAAACAGGTAAAGGATCCATTACGGTTCGTGCTAAAGTAGAAATTAGTGAAATGTCTAATGGAAAAGAACGAATTTTAGTAACAGAGCTGCCGTATATGGTAAATAAAGCGAAACTAATTGAACGAATTTCAGAACTCCATCGAGATAAAAGAGTTGAAGGGATTACGGATTTACGTGATGAATCTTCACGTGAGGGAATGCGAATTGTCATTGATGTTAGACGAGATGTGAGTGCTTCGGTTGTTTTGAACAACTTATACAAGATGACTGCTTTGCAATCTTCTTTTGGCTTTAATATGTTAGCCATTGAAAACGGTGTGCCTAGAGTTCTGAATTTAAAACAAATCTTAGAAGACTACTTAGAGCATCAAAAAAGTGTTATTACGCGCAGAGCGAAATTTGAAAAACAAAAAGCAGAAGCTCGAGCTCATATTTTAGAAGGATTACGGGTTGCTTTAGATCATATCGATGAGATTATAGCGGTAATTCGTGGTTCTGAGACCGACGCTCAAGCTAAAGAAACAATGATGGAACAATTCCAGCTTTCTGACCGCCAGGCTCAAGCGATTTTAGATATGCGCTTACGTCGTTTAACTGGATTAGAAAGAGATAAAATTGAAAGCGAATATCAAGATTTGTTAGAACAAATCGAAGATCTCGCAGATATTTTAGCCAGACCGGAACGAGTGATCGAAATTATCCAAACGGAGTTACATGAAATTGAACAACGTTTCGGGGATAAGCGTCGTACTGAACTACTCGTTGGTGAGGTTTTAAGTTTAGAAGATGAAGATTTAATTGAAGAAGAGGAAATTGTAGTTACTTTAACGAATAACGGATATATTAAACGAGCAGCGAATAGCGAATTCCGTACACAAAATCGTGGGGGACGTGGCGTACAAGGCATGGGTGTTCATGACCAAGATTTTGTTACTACTTTGGTTTCTTGTTCTACACATGACAATTTATTATTTTTTACCAATGCTGGGAAAGTTTATAAAGCTAAAGGGTATGAAATTCCAGAATACGGGCGTACAGCTAAAGGAATCCCTGTTATTAATTTCTTAGGGATTGATTCAAACGAACGAATTCAAACAGTGATCGCTTTATCTAATGATACACAAGAACGAAAATATCTTTTCTTTACTACGAAATATGGGATAGTTAAACGTACTTCAGTAGAAGCTTTTAAAAATGTACGTAGTAATGGCTTAATTGCGATAGGATTGAAAGATCAAGATGAATTAGTCAATGTTTTGAGTACTTGTGGGGATGATGTGATGATTATAGGTACCCACAAAGGCTATTCTGTTACTTTTCAAGAAGAAGCTGTGCGTGATATGGGGCGAACGGCTAGTGGTGTACGAGGCATTCGTTTAAGGCCTGAAGATTACGTGGTTGGCGCTGCGGTCATTCGGGAAAATGATGAAGTTCTAGTCATTACTGAAAAAGGCTATGGCAAACGTACCGCAGGGGATCATTATCCAGTCAAAGGACGTGGCGGTAAAGGAGTCAAAACAGCGAATATTACTGAAAAAAATGGTCCTTTAGCTGGGCTAACGACTGTTTCTGGTAATGAAGATGTTATGGTAATTACCGATAAAGGCGTTATTATCCGATTCCGTGTTGAAGATATTTCGCAAACTGGACGATCTACGTTGGGTGTTCGGCTGATGAAAATGGAAGAAGACGCAAAGGTTGTTACTATGGCAACAGTCGATTCTGAAGAGTTAGAAAAATTAGAAGAGCCGACAAAAGAATAAAGTAAGAAAAATTTGTTAAAAAAATCAACAAAAGTTTAAAATAAAAAATGCCCTGAATGATTTATAAAAATTTGTGGATAACGCATTCGACCGATCAACGAGGTGACTTTTATGTTATTTTCCCTTTTTATCGCCACTTTTTAATCAAGAATAGGAAGGGATAATCGAACGACGCTAAAAAAAGATAAAATTCTTCCTAGAGAATGAAAGCCAAGCCTTTTTTATAAGGATGAAAAGGGCAAAAGTAAACTAGAGATTCAATCGCTGAATTCGTGTAAGGACTTCCCAAAAAAGTGTATTGTAAACATTTGTACTTGATAAGTGAATTTGC
>NZ_AUIQ01000015.1 GCF_000423785.1 Tetragenococcus muriaticus DSM 15685
CCTCTTCCCCCCGAAGGGGAACAGGGGCAGCGTTCGACTTGCATGTATTAGGCACGCCGCCAGCGTTCGTCCTGAGCCAGGATCAAACTCTCATCTTGAGAATTCGATCGATCAACACACCGTTGATCATTGTGCTCTTCAAACGTTTGCGTTTGTTTGTTTCTTGTGTTTGCCTCTTGAATCGAGACGCCCTACACATTGGTTCGTTGGTTGCTTTGTTCAGTTTTCAAAGGTCTACGTCTTTTGTTCTCTTTGGCGTTGCCGTAGCAACTTTTATATCTTATCAAGAGAATCAGTTATTGTCAATGGTCTTTTAATGATAAAAAATATTTATTTCTTTTGAATCACAACCATTAATTTAACGCCTCTGTTATAATATCACTTGTTCTTAAATTAGTCAATAACTTTTTTAACTTAGTAAAAACAAATCATTAACGTAAAGAGAACATTTATTAATATAGCAATTATTTAGATAAAAATCAACAATAAAATTAGATAAAATCTATAAAAAACTAGAAACGAATTTTCTCTAGAATTCTCGGTTTAAAGTTCGTTAAATTGTTATTATTTCTTTTCTTAGTTATCCTATTAATCACTTATTGCTTTCATTTGCTAAGGGAAAAATCATCCTAAAATCGCACTTCCCCTTATCCTACTTTCTCCAGAAGATAACTATCCAAACTGCTTAGTAAGCTAAAGTAAAAGATGGGCCTTTTCATAAAGTGGTTCTTATAAAAACTCATTTTACTATCAGAAAGTTTTTAACCCCTCATTCTTACATGTTTTTTCATGAACGCATCACATATCCAGTACCGCGTACAGTTTGTATATAACTTTCCTCGCCTGGAAGATCTATCTTATTGCGCAAATAACGAATGTAAACATCCACTACATTTGTTTCAATTTCTGTTTGATAGCCCCAAACCTTTTTCAATAAAATCTCCCGAGATAAAACAACATTTACATTTTCCATTAAAGTAAATAATAATTCGTATTCACGTTTCGTTAATTCTATCACTTCTGAGTCTCTTTTCACTACCCTATTTTCTTTTTCAATTACTAAATCACGATAATTAAGTGTCGTTTGTTTCCCAGTATTTTTATTTCCTTCAATATCTATCCGTCGCAACAAAGCACGTAAACGAGCCAACAATTCTTCAATCGCAAATGGTTTTACAATATAATCATCTGCTCCATGATCTAACCCAGAAACACGATCAATCACAGAATCACGAGCTGTCATCATAATAATAGGAGTATTCTTAATTTGGCGAATCCTACGGCAAATTTCCAAGCCATTTAACTCTGGTAACATCAAGTCTAGCAAAATTGCATCCCAATCGTTATTTAATGCTGCATCCAATCCTGTGCGTCCGTTATAATGAACTTCAGTTTCATATCCTTCATGTTTTAATTCTAATTCGACAAACCGAGCTAGGTTTTTTTCGTCTTCAATTATTAGAATGTCGCTCATTAAATTATATTCTCCTTTTTTCATTCCCGTTATTGAATTACCAGCAAAACACTATATAATAGTTTATCACGTCTATATAAAATAAAAAAGAGATTCATCCCAAAAAATTAGAAGGGACTCATCTCTTTCTTTTCTCTGCATTATTTTTTCTTATTTTTCATCATACCATGAATAGTGAAAAATACCTTCCTCGTCCACTCGTTCATAAGTATGGGCACCAAAGAAATCACGTTGTGCTTGTATCAAATTAGCAGGCAATCTTTTTGCACGATAAGAATCAAAATAAGCAATAGCTGAGGAGAAAGCTGGTACCGGCACTCCTGCTTGAACAGCTACAGCTATAACATCACGTACAGCTTGCTGATACTTTTCTGCAATTTCCTTGAAATAATCATCTAATAACAAATTATCTATATCTGAATCTTTATCATAAGCATCTGTGATTTTTTGTAAAAATTGAGCTCGGATTATACACCCTGCTCGCCAAATCTTAGCAATTTCACCAAACGGTAAGTTCCAATCGTATTCATCCGAAGCTGACCGCAATTGAGCAAATCCTTGTGCATAACTCATGATCTTACTGAAATACAAAGCTTCGCGTATTTTTTCAAGCAATTCTTTTTTATCTCCAGTATAATTATATTCTGGTGTTTTTTGTAATACTTGGCTCGCATGAACACGTTCATTTTTATAGGAAGAAATATAACGAGCAAAAACAGACTCAGTGATTAAAGGTAAAGGTACCCCTAAGTCTAATGAACTTTGACTCGTCCATTTACCAGTCCCCTTATTACCTGCTGCATCTAAAATCATATCAACGATAGGTTTGTCACTTCCCTTATCATCTTTTCGCGTTAAGATATCTGCAGTAATATCAATCAAGTAACTATCTAGTTCACCTTTATTCCATTCAGCAAAAATATCGGCCATTTCTTCAACAGAGAGTCCTAGTACATTTTTCATTAGATCATAAGACTCTGCAATCAACTGCATGTCCCCATATTCAATACCATTATGGACCATTTTTACATAATGTCCAGCACCATTAGGACCAATATAAGTCACACAAGGCGTTCCATCGTCAGCTTTAGCAGCAATTTTTTCTAAAATTGGAGTTACTAAATCATAGGCTTCTTTTTGTCCACCTGGCATAATGGAAGGTCCCTTTAAAGCCCCTTCTTCTCCACCAGAAACACCAGTGCCAATAAAGTTAATTCCTGAATCAGCTAATTCAGAATTCCTTCGCATAGTATTTTCATAGAATGTATTTCCACCATCAATTAATACGTCCCCTTGATCTAAATAAGGTAAAAGTGATTGTATCGTTGCATCCGTTCCTTTACCAGCTTTCACCATCAAAAGAATTCTACGAGGTTTTTCAATAGCATTAACAAAGTCTTCCACACTATACGTACCTTGTAAATTTTTATCTGGATTTTCTTCCACAACTTCTTCGGTTTTTGATCCAGTACGATTATAAAGTGCAACAGAATAGCCGCGACTTTCAATGTTTAAGGCTAAATTTTTTCCCATAACAGCCATACCAACAACGCCAACTTGTTGTTTTGTCATTTGTGACCCTCCTAAAAATTTCTAAAATTGATAAAGCAACTTTATTATAGCGTAAAATAAATTCCATTCAAAGAAAACAATGGATATTTATCTCTTTTTCTATAAAACTTTATCTATAATAAAAACCCTAGACTAAACTTAGCCTAAGGTTTCGTGATCAAAATGTATTATGCTTCCTCTTTTGCGGTAACGTCTTTACCGTCATAATAGCCGCAGTTTGCACATACATGGTGGCTTTTTTTCATTTCGCCGCAATTTGGACATTCATTCAATCCAGTGATAGTTAATTTTTTATGAGTGCGGCGTTTTGCTTTTCTTGACTTTGAAGTTTTTCTAGCTGGTACTGCCATTTCCTGCACCTCCTTGTAGTAATATCTGCTATTTCAGGGTTTGCTTAAATTAATCTTAGGAGTCATCCTCTTCTAAATCTTCTAAAAGAGAAGACAAATTTTTCATTCGAGGATCGACTGTTTCCTCTTTTTCCGTTTCTTTTTGTTGATTATACTCATCTTCAGAAATTACTGCCCAATCTTCACCTGAAGGCATCGTACCAAGTTGTTTCTCATCTTCTGTAAATACTTGTAAAGGAATCCTGAGTAAAATATTATCCATAACTGAATCGTTTAAATCTAGCTGCTGTTTTTCTAAGATTAAAATATCTTCCGTTTGAGCAGACTCATCTAATCGTTCGTATTGTTCTGGCGTCATAAATACTTCATCCACTGAAAAATTCATTGGTAATTCTACTGGTTCAAGTGAACGAGAAGAAGGTAAAGTGATCGTTGTTTCAACAGTATAATGTAAGATATAATCTGTATCTTCTACTACTACCATTCCTTCAACCTTCACTGACGACAGATCTAAGATTTGCTTATCTCTATTCATCAGTTCCCTTTTTAAATCAAGGGTTTCGCTAAACTGCAGTGGTGTTTCTTGATATTTCTCTAATTCTACTAAAGACCATTTCATTTGTATCACCCCTAAGCAACAAAAGCTATTATACAAAGCGAAATTTCCTTTGTCAACGAAAATTTCTTGTCAGCATCCTCACTACTTAGATAGCCATTGTTTCTCCTCGATAGACAATGCCACGACGCGAGTCAATTGTAACTAGCTCTCCATCATTAATAACGCTTAAAGCATCTTTAGCACCTACAATGACTGGCAAATCTTGCGCAACTCCAACCACTGCTGCATGAGAAGTTAATCCACTTTCTTCAACAACTAAGGCAGATGCTTTTTCAATAGCTGGCATGTATTCTTTATCAGTAGATGGAACGACTAAAACCATTCCTTCTTTTGCTTTGGCAATAGCTTCTTCAGCATTCTTAGCAACTACTGTATTAGCTACTACAGAATGACCTCCAACACCTTGAGCTTCAATTAACTTCGAACCAATCATTTGAATTTTCATAACGTTTGTCGTGCCACGTTCTCCTACTGGAACACCAGCAGTAATCAAAATTAGATCGCCTTCTTGAGCGAAACCTAATTCTAGTGTCTTTTTCGTAGCTAGTTCAAACATATCATCAGTGGTGTCAGGTTTGTCAGTAACTGTTGGATAAACGCCCCAATTTAACATTAAACCACGTTTAGTATGATCGTCAAAAGTCACTGCCAAAATATCAGCATCTGGGCGATATTTCGAAATCATTTTAGCAGTATGACCGGATTCTGTAGCCGCAACAATACACTTAACTCCCAAATTTTTTGCTGCGCGAGCTACAGAAAGCCCAATAGTTTCAGTAACATCTGTCTTATCAAATTGATTGATCTGATAAGAGCCAAGTCTCAACATCGATTTTTCTGCTTCCTCATCAATACGAGACATTGTAGTAACAGCTTCAACCGGATAACTTCCATTAGCTGATTCCCCAGAAAGCATCGTTGCGTCTGTTCCGTCAAATACAGCATTGGCTACGTCAGAAGCCTCCGCACGTGTCGGACGTGGGTTTTCTTGCATTGATTCTAACATTTGGGTTGCTGTAATAACAGCTTTTCCAGCAGCATTACACTTTTTAATGATATCTTTTTGGGCCATAGGCACTAACTCCGAAGGAATTTCAACTCCCATGTCACCTCTAGCAACCATAATTCCATCCGAAACTTTCAAGATCTCATCGATATTATCAATGCCTTCTTGAGATTCAATTTTAGGAAAAATTTGAACATGAGTCATACCAGTTTCTTCTAAAATTTCTCGAATGTCCAATACGTCTTGAGCTTTACGCACAAAACTTGCGGCAATGTAGTTAATATCGTGTTCCAATCCAAAACGAATATCAGCTGCATCTTTGTCCGTAATTCCAGGTAAGCTAATCGAAACGCCTGGGGCATTAACACCTTTACGAGAGCCCAAAATCCCTTGGTTTTGTACTTCAGTAACTAGTTCTCTGTTTGTTTCATCTTTTTCTAAAATTAACATGTCAATTAGACCATCATCAAATAAGACATGGCCACCTTCATGAACATCATCAAAAAGTCCTTCATAAGTAACAGAGATCTTTTCTTTTGTACCGTCTAGATTTGCATCCATTGCAATCCGTACAGTATCTCCAATTTCAAAAGGGATTTTACCAGACTCTGTTGCTTGTGCTGTTGTACGTATTTCAGCACCCTTTGTGTCTAAAAGAATCCCCACATCCGTGCCCGTGTTTTCAACCGCCTGACGGACCATTTTCATTCGTCCTAAATGCTCATCATGATCACCATGTGAAAAATTAAAACGAAAAACATTAGCACCAGATTCAATCAATTTAGTAATCGTATCTACTGAATCACTAGCGGGCCCTAACGTACTAACAATCTTTGTTTTTTTCATTAATAACCTACTCCTATTCATTTATTTAAACGCATTTACTATTCTCGCTTACCTTCTCTAAAAGAGTTAGAACGACAACTCATGATTTAGGTCATATAACGTAAGATCAGGGTGGTGTTTCCCATTTTCTAAAGTGTCGACAATATCTGAAGCCACAAGTTTATTATCTACCATTCCTACACATAAACCACCCTTGTTTTCTTGTAAAAGCTCAACGGCGTAACCGCCGAATTTACTTGCTAACACACGATCTCTAACACTTGGTGATCCACCACGAGGAACATGTCCGAGGATGGAAACTCTTGTATGGAAATCACCATATTCTTTTAACTGTTCCGCAAATTCACTGCCGCCCATAACACCTTCAGCCAAAACAATTAAACAATGTTTTTTCCCACGATCACGTCCATCTTGAATACGTTTTGAAACATTTTTCATGTCAAAGTCATGTTCAGGAATGATAATCTCATCTGCACCACCAGCTACGCCAGTCCATAACGCAAGATCACCTGCGTCGCGACCCATAACCTCAATGACAAATGTGCGAACGTGAGAAGTTGCTGTATCTCGGATACGATCCAATGAATCTAATACTGTATTTGTTGCTGTATCAAAACCAATAGTAAAATCAGTGTTCGAAATATCATTATCAATTGTTCCTGGAATACCAACTGCTGGATACCCATGTCTTGTTAAAGCCAAAGCTCCATGGTAAGAACCGTCCCCGCCAATAACTACTAAGCCTTCAATACCAAACTTATTTAACTGCTCGATTCCTTTTAGTTGCCCTTCTTCAGTAGCAAATTCTGGATAACGAGCTGAATAAAGGAAAGTCCCCCCTCGTTGAATCGTATCTCCAACATCAGCAATTTCTAAACGACGAATATCTCCAGCTACCAACCCAGCAAAACCGTAGTTGATACCATAAACTTCCATTCCATTATAGATTGCTTTACGTGTAACAGCTCGAATTGCCGCATTCATACCAGGGGCATCTCCACCACTAGTTAAGATTCCAATGCGCTTCATAATTTTACTTCACCTCATTAATAATATAGTCTAACAAATTTAAAAGATTGTCTTAAAACTTCTAATTCGCTTAATATTCTATCATTAATTAGCTCAAATGTCTTGGTTAAACAAGAAAAAAAGATAACTATGAAAACATTTAATGAAAGTATTCTAAAAATATTACTTAAATATAACATTTCCCTTCCCTAAAATTTTTTCTAATGACTCTTGTAACTCTTCAGTATTTGATACCCAATTTTTTTCAGGCAGAAGACGGGTGTCATCCGTTTGTTCATAATAAATGACCACTGGAACATTTCCGCTGGATTGTTTAAACACAGCGTATAATTCTGATAAAGCTTGTTTTTGTTCTACATTTGTAGGTATTTTCAAATAAGCAGTTGTATCTGCGATGGTTTCTGCTAAAGTTTTCGCCACTATTGTTTGGTTGGCAATCATTTGTAACTGATCATTATAATTGCTGCGTTCTACTTTTCCCTCAATATAATAAACTTGGTTTTCTACAAGTTGATTTCTAATTTTGCGATACAGCTGTGGAAAAACTGTAACAGAGATTTCGTCAGTAAGATCATTTCCTTCTAAAAAGGCCATCTGCTCTCCTTTTTTTGTCCGAATTTCTTTAATTTCTGTTAAATAAACTAAAATATTCGCTGTCGCTTTTTCAATTAACTCAGAAACATCAGTAGTTTTTTTTCTACGTTTAATCTTACTGAATTGTTCTACAGGATGCCCTGACAAATAAATGCCTAAGTAATCATCTTCTAGTTTCAACTTTTCTTCAAGGCTAAAATCAGGCAACGTTTCATTCTTTAGAGCCATCATATCTAATAAATCGAGACTCCCCCCGCTATATAGCACATTTTGAATTTTTCCTTCTAATTGGGACAGCGCTTGACGACGATTGGGTTCAAGTTCATCAAAAGCTCCAATAGCGAGTAACGGGCGAATATTTTCTTCTTTTAACCACTTACTATTCCGCTGGTTCATACGCGTTAAAAACTGATTTAACGAAGTATAATTTCCATTTTCCATTCTTTCATCCAAAAGATCGTAAATAAAATCTCGCCGAATTCCCTTAATGCCACCCAAACCAAATCGGATTTCTTGTAACGAATTTAAATAAAAAGAATAAAAGCTTTGATTAATAGAAGGGGATAAAGTTTTAACTCCTGCATTTTTAGCTCCACTGAGATATTCTTTCATTTTTTTAGGATTATGCAAAACTGACCGTAATAATGCTTTAAAAAAAGGAGCTGGATAATGAACTTTTAAGTAAGCCATTTGAAAAGCAACAAAGGAGTAAGCAAAGGCATGAGAACGATTAAAACCATAATCAGCAAAACGTTCAATATAATTGTAAACTTGATTTGCTTTTTCCTCGGTAAATCCTTTTTCTTTGGCTCCCGCAATAAAATAGCGTCTCTGTTGATCTAATACGCTCTTTTTCTTTTTACTAATGGCACGACGTAAGATATCGGCTTGCCCTAAAGTAAATCCAGCCATCTGCGAAGCAACTTGCATAATTTGTTCTTGGTAAACCATGACGCCATAAGTATTTTCCAATATAGATTTTAAGCTTGGATCTGGATACTCAATATGTTCCTTTCCGTGTTTCCTCTTGATAAATGTATCAATATTTTGCATTGGTCCTGGTCGATATAATGCATTAACAGCTGCCACATCTTCGATGGTTTCAGGTTCTAGCCTTCGCAATACGCTTCTAATTCCCGCTGATTCAAATTGAAAAATTCCGGTGGTATCCCCTCTTTGAAACAAACGTAGCGTCTTGGGGTCATCTAAGGGAATCTCTTTTTGTGTCACAGTTTGTTTTACTACTTTTTGAATTCCTTGTAACGTATCAGCAATAATCGATAAGTTGCGTAGTCCTAAAAAGTCAATTTTCAACAAACCTGTTTCTTCTACGTCATTCATCGTAAATTGTGTTAACCAAATCCCTTCAGACCCTTCTTGTAAAGGAACAAGGTTTAATAAATTCTGGTCGCTAATCACTACACCAGCAGCATGTGTAGATACATGTCGCGGAAGTCCTTCTAAAGTTTGAGCAGCTTGAAATAGCTGTTTGTTGCGTTCGTTCATATTCACTAATTCGCGTAATGATTTTGACTGTTGGTAAGCTTCTTCTAAAGTGATTTTCATTTTTTTAGGGATTGCATTAGACCAGCGATTTGCTTCACTTTGTGATAACCCAAAAACTCTACAAGTATCACGCAAAACCATTTTGGCAGCCATTGTACCAAAAGTCGCAATTTGAGCCACGTGGTTTTGTCCATACTTGTTTTTCACATATTGCAAAACCGTGTCTCGCTGATTATCAGGAATATCTAAATCAATGTCAGGCATTGTATTACGTTCAGGATTTAAAAATCGTTCGAACAATAGATCGTACTTAATCGGATCAACATCAGTAATCGATAAAACGTAAGCAGTTAAAGAACCCGCCGCAGATCCTCTTCCTGCACCTGTTACAATGTTGTTTTCATGTAAAAAATCCATTACATCCCAAACAATTAGAAAATAATCATCAAAACCCATCCTGTGAATAACAGATAACTCATAATCTAAACGTTCTTGATAACGTTGGTCTACCCTTTCTACTCGTTGAGATAATTTCTTCTCACAAAGTTCTTTTAAAAACTGACTAGCGCTAGTTCCTTCTTGTAAAGGATAGTGCGGTAATAATTTCTGTTGCAAAGGAACTTCTGCTTGACAACTTTCTGCAATTTTTTCCGTATTTTCCCAAGCGTTTGGAGCATGTGTTTCATACCATTTTTTCTTTTTTTCATAAGCTTCTAAACTGTTTGAAACAGTTAGTTGTTGCATCTCTTGTGGCAGATTATCAATTTTCTCGCCTTCTTTAATATGGTGCATAACTTTTACTGAAAAAGCTTCCTCTGTGTGAAGCGAATCAATTAATTGATACGCTGCAGGTTGTATTCCTTGTTTTTCCATCCATCTGTTTACATCAGCTGCTAGATCTTTTTGATAAGCAATGCCATAAAAAAATTGTCTTTTTCCAAACACGTTTTGTAATTCAGTCGCTCTTTGCTTGGCTAGATCTTTTTTTTCTTCTTTTAATAATTCAGCCAACTCATTTTCATCTGGCAAAATAGCATATATGTCGTTTAAAGAAGTAGCATCTTCCAACAAAATCTGCGAATCACTCATTTTTTGGCTCGAAAGGCGCATGAGTTGTTTATAACCTTCCTCATTTCTGGCAAAAAGGAAAATCTCATGTTCTTTTTGTGTTTGAGAAGAGTAGTATTCAAGCAACAGTCCAATAACTGGATGTATTTGTGCATTTTGGCAAGCCTTCATAAATTCTAAAGCTCCATAAAGGTTATTGCGATCTGTAATTCCTAAATAATCATATCCCAATTTTTTTGCCGATTGCACATATTGAGTGATTTCAATTGTGCTTTCTAATAAAGAATAAGATGTCAGTGTTGTTAATTGAACGTTACTCATTTTCATTTCTCCCTTAAAATAGTTAACCGAAACTAATAAATCAATGGTTCTAACTTTACAAGATTTTAAATTATGATAAACTAAAATCGAATATGTATAATGTGAAAGAAGGTGTAGCAATGCGCTACCTTATTACGATTATTTGGTCTTTAATCTTAGGACAAGTTGTTGGTTTTATCGGCAGTGCCTTAACGAGTACAAATTACGATTTTGTTTTGACAACAATCTGTTCTCTAATTGTTGCTGTAATCGTTATGGCTATAGGAGCTATCGTTTATCCTAATAATAAACAATCCCATTAACGACTAAAAACCCGCTACAATTTATTGTAACGGGTTTTTTATTCTTTTCAACCAATTGCTTTTGATTTTAAACACTTATACCATTTTATAAGAATCATATGATTTTTAAAGAAAAGCTAAAATCACAAAATTTAAAATAAATAATAAATCAATAACCCATAAGATGAGGGAAACTTCCCGGGCTTTTCCTTTAACAACTTTTACAATAGAATAAAAAATAAATCCAGCGGCAATACCATAAGAGATACTATAGCACAACGCCATGAAAATCGAAGCAAAAAAAGCAGGAACTGCATCTTCCAAGCGCGTCCAATCAATGTCTTTAAAAGAAGAAAGCATCATAACTCCCACTAATACTAATGCCGGAGCTGTTGCTTGGGCCGGAACAATCGCAATTAGAGGAGAAAACAGACTGCTTAAGGCAAACATAACAGCCACTGTCACAGAGGTTAACCCCGTCCTTCCTCCTACGCCAATTCCTGCTGCAGATTCAACAAAAGTCGTGGTATTTGACGTCCCAAAAATAGCTCCAACAGAGGTAGCAATCGCATCAGCAAATAAAGCACGATCCATTTTAGTGTTCATCCCTTTACTGTCGTCCAGAGCATTTTCGTCTTCTTTTGAAAAAATACCTGTGCGACGTCCTGTTCCGATAAATGTACCAATTGTGTCAAAAATATCAGCTAAACTAAAAGCAATAATCGTCATAATAACTTGCGGAATTCTACCTGAATCACTAAATAATGACTGCATACCTTCTTGACCAAAAGCGGCACCGAAAGTTGTTCCTAGTTCATTGATAGATTGACTTAATGAGTTATCGCTCAAATCAACAGCGCTCAAATCAACTACACCCATCAGAATACCAATGATCGTCGTCCCGACAATCCCAAGTAATACAGCCCCACGTACATTGGCTACTACTAAAAGGACGTAAAGGCAAAACTGTGGATGGAGAATACAGCCCCACGTACATTGGCTACTACTAAAATTGTCATTAAAATTAAACCAATGAGTGACAGAACAACTGCAGGATTATCAAAGTTAACTAAAGCAGGAACAATTCCTCCGTTAATATCAGCACTAACGACTTCCCCACCTTCTATTGTTGCGCCAATAATGGAATCAGAATCAGCTGAAAAAGTTAATAAATTAGCGTTTTTCAAACCAATATAAGCAACATAAACTCCAATACCTCCGCCGATGGCATGTTGCATGCTTTCTGGAATAGCATGGATAATCAATTTCCGAATTTTTGTTATTGTTATAAAAATATTGATCAAACCGCAAATAAATACCATCGCTAGTGCTTGCTGCCAACTATAACCTAGACCAAAAGCAACTGTGTAGGTAAAAAAAGCGTTTAATCCCATACCAGGGGCTTGAGCATAAGGCACGTTCGCAAATAGACCCATTACTAAAGTTCCAATGATAGCAGCAATAATAGTGGCCAAGAAAACTGCTTGAAATGGCATACCAGAAGCTGATAATATCGTAGGATTTACAAATAGGATATAACTCATAGCAAAAAATGTTGTTACCCCTGCCATGATTTCTGTTGAAACATTAGTACCATTTTCTTGTAACTTGAAAAGTCTCTCCATTTTTTCTTTCACTCCTTAGAAAATATCATGTCCAATGAAAATGCGAACAGCTCATAAATTCCACTTTTACCTTGAACAAATATCAATTATAGATAGTTTCGCTCTATAGTTCAATAATTTCTTAACAAAATAAATAAATAAGAATATAATGTTCGTGTTTTACCCAAAGAAAAAATGTTCTTTGTCTATATTCGCTTGTAAAAAAGCGAATTTATGGTAAACTAGAAAAAATTATTAGTAAGGGAGAACTTTATGCCAAAAAAATTAATCGCCCTCGATTTAGACGGAACAACATTAAATAATGCTTCGCTGATCTCTTCTAGAACAGCTCAAATTTTACAAAAAGCTCGCGATAAAGGACATATTATTAGTATTGCCACAGGTCGACCTTACCGTATGAGTGCTCATTACTACCAACAACTACATTTAGATACACCTATGGTTAATTTCAATGGGAGCTTAATTCATAAACCAAAAGAAAAGTGGACCTATGAAAAGGAATTTTCTGTTCCTCGCGAAATTGCTTTTGAGATATTAGAGAAAAAAGAACAGTTACATCTAGACTTTGTTGCTGCCGAAAACCGTCAAACGTTTTTTATCGATAAACTAGAAAATTTTCAAAAAGAATTTTTTGCTACAGATATTGCCACTGAAGCAAACTTATTTCCTCAATTAAAAACAAATCCTACTTCTATCATGCTTAAAACTAAAAACGAATTTGCAAGTTTTGTAACCGAAGCTTTAGCACAACAATTCTCTAATGAAATTGACGTAAAAACATGGGGCGGGAAAGATACAATTTTAGAAGTCGTGCCAAAAGGTGTACAAAAAGCAATGGCCGTGTCCTTAGTAGCTGAAGCAATGCAAATAAAACAGAAAGATATCGTTGCCTTTGGTGATGAACATAACGACGTTGAACTTCTTGAGTATGCTGGTTGGGGTGTTGCAATGAAAAACGGAACAGATCAATTAAAAAGTGTAGCTAATGATGTGACAACCAAAACGAATGATGAAGAAGGTATGGTTGATTATCTAGAAGAATTATTAGCTATTTAGCTTTTACAAAAAGATACCAGTATCACTAGTAAATCATTCGTAGGTGTTTACAATAGCAAGCGATTCTGGTATCTTTTGTTTGCGATTTTTATTGGATATTTTCTAGAAAATAAAAAAATATCTCTTGCATTTTTATAAAAAAATGAGAGAATACTATTTGCGGATACGGAGAGTTGGCAGAGTGGTAATGCACTGGACTCGAAATCCAGCGAACCGTTTAAAAGCGGCGCACGGGTTCAAATCCCGTACTCTCCTTATTTAAAGGTAGAATTGCTGTTATATCAGCTTTTTTAGCTCTTCTTTTACTTTTTTAACGTGTTTTCTAACGTGTTTTAATTTTTTTACCTAGTATTTTGCGCTGGGGGCGTACATAATTTTTATAATAGCACTTTCTTATATGTAAATTAGAAAGTCTACAAGTGAAAAAGCTTGTAGACTTTCTTTTATAAAAAAACTTAGCTAGTCCCAAATAAAGCGCATTCATTTAGCTCTAACTAAGCTGATAACCGATATATAATTTTTTTTACTTCTTTATATCACCAAAAGTATTCTCTTCATAATTACTTTCTAAAATGGCATTTACACTTTGTTCTATAATTGCAATGATTTGTTGACGAGTTGGCACTACTACTTTTGATATCATGAGTGCTGCTAGACCAGTCAGCGTGATCCAAGTAGCATGGAATAGTGCTTCAATGTATTGTTCCGTTAAGTCCTTATATTCTTCTTGCTGTAGAATAGTTTCCTTGAAGAACTGATAAGAGCGATCATACATAATGCTGCCTCCGCCCTTTTCATCAAGATACATGGCCATAAACAATCGTGGCTTCTTTTGTGCAAACTCGATATAATTAATACTAATATCAAACAATTTGTCTCCCGTATGTTCAACGCTGAATACCTTTTGTGTTAACTCATCCATTATTGATTCGATCAATGATTGTTTCAAATCCTCCATATTCTCAAATTCTAAATAGATTGGCTGAGTAGACACTCCCATTTGAGCTGCCACGTTCCGAGCTGTAAAGTTACTGAACCCATTTTTTTCAATCAAATCGTAAGCAGCATTTAAAATATGTTTTCTTGTATACACTTTATGTCTCATAACACAACCTCCTTACTTTTTTACAGCTATATATTGTTATTTTAACCGAGAATCTCGGAATTTTAAAGTGTTTTCTGCCCAAATTATAAAATACGTTGTTTATTTTCAAATAACTGTTATTCCAATAAAATAGAATTTCTTCTTCTACTTAAAATTTTGCCACTGCTAGTGAAACTTTAAGTAGAGATAAAAATATTCCATTACCGCTTAGTTATTAAAAAATCTTCCTTGTCAGTCTTATGACAAACAGATAGAATAATGGAGAATAAGCTATTCTAAAGCAAGTGCTCACAAGGAGATATATCATGGAAAAAACAAAAGATCTATTAATAGATACTTGTTTGTTAGCTGGCAAAATCATGATGGAAAGTGGTTCTGAAGTATATCGTGTAGAAGATACGATGAACCGGATTGCTGAGAATGCTAACGAACCAAATAGCAAAAGTTATGTAACAGCTACTGGGATATTTATGGGCCTAAAAAGTAGTCGCTATACTCAAATTGAAAATGTAGGAGAACGAAATATTAACTTAGAAAAAGTCGAAGCCGTAAATCAACTGTCTAGAAAATTCGCCGAAAAAAGTGTAGACCTACCAAAGCTCTATCAGCAATTAAAAATAATTGATAAAGAAACACCTGAATTTCCTTTAATATTACAAGTACTTAGTGCTGCGTTTTTAAGTGCGTTTTTAATGATTTTATTCGGCGGTCATTGGATAAATTTTATCCCAACTTTATTCATTGGGGGGTTTGGCTTTTTCATAAAACATGAAGTCAAACAACATTTTGATTTACGTTTTTTTGATATTTTTATTTCCTCATTTCTTATTGGTATACTTGCTCTGCTTTTTACACGAACTGGACTTGCGCTGAGTTTTGACTACATGTGTATTGGAGCTGTTATGCCTTTAGTTCCAGGGGTGGCTATTACAGCCTCTTTACGAGATATTCTAGCAGGGCATTTAGTTAGCGGACTTGTCAGAGGAACTGAAGCGATCATAGTAGCAGCCTCTATTGCTATTGGAATTGCTTGTGTTCTTTCAATTTTTGGGGGGCTTTTTCCATGACATTTTTTCTTCAGTTTTCTCTTAGCTTTTTCAGCAGCGCAGCCTTTGGTATTATAGCAAATATCCCCCGTCGTGCGCTTTTAACCAGTGGTTTTACTGGAGCCATTGGTTGGATGATCTATTTTTATTTAGACCAAATTTTTCATAGTATTGCCTCAGCTAATTTCGTCGCAGCTTTTATGATTGGGTGTTTGAGTATCTTCTTTTCAAAGAAACAAAAAATGCCAATGATCATTTTCTATATTCCTGGTTTAATTCCATTAGTTCCGGGAGGGCCTTCTTATGAAGCGGTCCGCGCTTTTGCTTTAGGAGACCCAAATATCGGATTCCAAAAATTGATGGTAGTATCAACTACAGCCATAAGTATTGTGGGAGGATTATTAGTAACTAGTTTTGTAGAACAATTAATTAATAAATGGTTACTCTCAAAAAAGAATAAGTAATTCCTAATTGTTTTAAATCGGTCGCTAGTTGCATGCTTTTATTATAATTTCGGTTATAATAATAATTAAGTGATAAAAATTGAGGTGACATACATTGAGCATTACAACATCAAGAAGACTGATGCATTTAATTTCCATCTCTGGATTTCTTGCTCTAATTTTTATAGCGATTTATTTTTACCAGACTGGAGTTTTTGATAGTCTGCAGAGTTTACAAGAGTTTGTTGGTCAAGCCGTATTTTGGGCTCCCTTTTTGTTTATCTTGATTCAAATTTTACAAGTCGTTATTCCAATTCTTCCAGGTGGTATTTCATTAGCTGCTGGCGTATTGCTTTTTGGTCCTTTAATAGGTTTTTTATATAATTATATAGGGATTTGTATAGGTTCTTTAATTTTATTTTGGCTAGGACGGCAATACGGCAAGCCGCTTGTATTACGTTTAATAAATGGAAAGACTTATTATAAATATATTCATTGGCTAGACAACCAAAAACGTTTTGATCGTCTTTTTACTGTAGCTATATTTTTACCTATCGCTCCTGATGATGCTTTATGCTTAATGGCCAGTTTAACCAAAATTTCTCTAAAGAAATTTACTTGGATTATTTTGTTAGCCAAACCAGTTTCTGTCTTCTTGTATAGCTTTATTCTAATATATGGAAGTGAACAAATTTTTCAATTTTTGCGATAAAAAATGGCAAGCTATAACCACATGCTAAACAAAATTTTTGCTAGTCACTTAAAATCATGCTATAGTACATGAGGTAGCTGTTATAAAAAAATTAAAGGAGGGATGTATATGACGTTTAAAAAAGAAGATTTGGCTTATCGAATCGCTTTTGATACGAATACAAATCAATTTATGGCAATCGACTCGAAAAATGAAGACCATGTAGCCTATGGTGTAACGATTGAACTTGCAATCAAAAATCTAAACGCTGAAAAATCTCACGTATAGAAAGGACGCCCACATATGAATGCGACTGTTTCTTCCTATTGAAACTGTTAGTAGTAACGCCTTGTTTTTACTGCTAACAGTTTTTTTGTATACAAAAAAAGACGCTCAAGGAACGCCTTTTCTATTGAATATCATCTTTTTTACTTTAGTGCAAACCTCTCTTGATCACAAAATTGTATTTAACACATTAAAAGCATTGATTTACAATCGTTCGTTTAACTCTTCTGCCAAGTCTTCGTAGCCCGGTTTACCTAACAAGGCAAACATGTTGTTTTTATACTCTTCTACTCCAGGTTGATCAAATGGATTGACACCATTTAAATAACCTGAGATTCCTACAGCAATTTCAAAGAAATACATCATGTATCCTAATGTATACTCATTCATTTCTGGAATCTTCAACACTAAGTTTGGAACATTCCCATCTGTATGCGCCAACAAGGTTCCCTCAAAGGCTTTAGTGTTCACAAAGTCGATGCCTTTTCCTTCTAGATAACCTAAACCATCCAAATCAGATTCTTGTGTTGGAATTGTTACGTTTTTGCGTGGTTTTTCCACTTTGACAACCGTTTCAAACACATTACGTGTGCCATCTTGAATTGTTTGTCCAATTGAATGAAGGTCCGTCGAAAAATTAGCACTAGATGGATAGATCCCTTTTTGGTCTTTTCCCTCTGATTCACCATATAATTGTTTCCACCACTCGGAAAAATATTGCATTCCTGGCTCATAGTTAACTAATATTTCAATCGCCTTATCTTTACGGTGTAAAATATTACGTAAAGCAGCATATTGATAGGCTTCATTTTTCTTCAAATCAGCATCTGAATACTCTTTACGGGCATCCGCAGCTCCTTGCATCAAAGCATCAATGTCTGCTCCGCTAACAGCTATAGGCAGCAATCCAACAGGTGTTAATACCGTAAAACGTCCGCCAACATCATCTGGGATGACAAAAGTTTCCCAACCTTGTGCATCTGCTTCTTCTTTTACAGCACCTTTTTTACGGTCAGTTGTCGCATAAATCCGTTTATTTGCTTCCTTTTCACCATATTTATTAACTAATAATTCTTTAAACACACGAAAAGCAATCGCTGGTTCAGTCGTTGTGCCAGATTTTGAGATCACATTTACTGAAAAATCTCGATCTCCTATCATTTCAATTAAATCTGCTAGATAAGTAGAAGAAATTGAATTCCCAGCAAAAATCACTTGTGGTGTTTTCCTTTGTTCTTTTGATAGTGCATTATAAAAAGAATGCTGTAAGAAATCAATCGCCGCACGGGCGCCTAGGTAAGAGCCGCCAATACCAATAACGACTAAAACTTCTGAATCCGATTGAATTTTTTGTGCCGCTTTTTTAATACGAGAAAACTCTTCTTTATCGTAATTTTCCGGTAAATCAATCCAACCTAAGAAATCATTTCCTGCGCCTGTTCCGTTTCTTAATGCTTGGTCTGCTGCAGTTACTTGGTTTTGTATATAATCAAGTTCATGTTCGTTAACAAAAGGAGCTACGTTTGAATAATCAAATGAAATATGTCCCATGTTACCTCCTCCTAAAAAAGTAAAGTAGTAATGTACATTACTACTTTACCTTTTTTTTGATATTTTTTCAAGTACACACTATCTTAAACAAGACCTTGTTCTGTCATAGCTTTGGCAACCCTACTAAAACCAGCAATATTCGCTCCGAGCATAAAGTTCTTTTCTGAGCCATACTCTTTAGCAGCATCGCGAGTGCTTTCATAAATATTTTTCATGATCGTATTTAATTGTTTATCTACGTCTTCTTTTTCCCATTGTAAGCGCTGTGCGTTTTGACTCATTTCTAATGCTGAAACCGCAACGCCTCCAGCATTAGCTGCTTTTCCTGGGCAATAGACTACATTTTGTGCCATAAAGTATTCAGCAGCTTCTATTGAACAAGGCATATTCGCACCTTCTGCAACAACTCTTACACCGTTAGATACCATTGTTTGTGCTTGAGTCTCATCAATTTCATTTTGCGTAGCACATGGGAAAGCTAAGTCATAATTTGCTTTTAAATCCCATACGTTTTCATCTTTATGATATTGGGCTTGTGGACGTTTTTGCGCGTAGGCAGTCAAACGATCGCGATCTACTTCTTTCACTTGTTTTAATAAGGCTAAGTCAATTCCTTCTTCATCATAAATGTAGCCATTGGAATCTGAACAAGTAACCGGTTTGCCACCTAGTTCTTGTATTTTTTCAATTGCGTAAATCGCGACATTACCGCTCCCAGAGACTGCAGCTGTTTTTCCTTTTAGATTTTCATTTCGATCAGCTAACAAATGCTTAACGAAGTAGACTGTTCCATAGCCAGTAGCTTCTGTTCGGCCTTTACTACCCCAAAAATCTAATGGTTTTCCAGTTAAGACGCCCGCGTCATATTGTTTTATGCGTTTATACATGCCGTATAGATAACCAATTTCACGAGGACCTACACCAATATCTCCAGCTGGAATATCAGTATTCGGGCCGATATATTTAGCTAATTCCGTCATAAAACTTTGACAAAATCGCATAATCTCAGCGTTTGATTTTCCTTTAGGATCAAAGTCGCTTCCACCTTTCCCCCCTCCAATAGGTAAACCAGTTAAGCTATTTTTAAAAATTTGTTCAAAAGCCAAAAACTTCAAAATACTTAAATTCACACTAGGATGGAAACGCAATCCTCCTTTATAAGGTCCTAAGGCTGAATTAAATTGAATTCGATAACCTCGATTAACCCGCCAGTTTCCTTCATCATCTTGCCAAGGAACGCGAAATTGCAAAATGCGTTCAGGCTCTGTCAGCATTGCTAACAATTGATCGGCTTCGTAAGAAGGGTGTTTATCTAAAAATGGTTCCACCGTAGATAAAAATTCATCTACCGCTTGTAAAAACTCAGTTTGGTACGGATCTTTATTATGAATTGCTTTTTGTACCGCAGTAATTGCATCATTTGCTTTTGTCATAAAAATACCTCCTAATGTTCTTTATCATTTTAGCAGAAAACTTTTTTAGGCGCATCATATTTTTGCAATTTTCAAATAATTACTATGAAATCAATTATCGTTGGTAAACATAAATGACTTCATAGTAATTATTTGCTATCTTCTGAGCTAAAACTGGAAACCAGTGTCCCATTCAAAAGTTAACCCAAATAACTAAGCTAAATTTATACGGTAATATCAGCCATCGTTCCTGCCACTACAGAAATGAGATCTTCTGGTGCTAGTTCGATTTGCACACCACGTTTACCTGCTGAAACCAATATCGTATCAAAGTCTTGCGCGGATAAATCGATATACGTTGGAAAATTCTTTTTCATTCCAATTGGTGAACATCCACCTCTAATATACCCAGTAGTTTTTTCTAAGTCTTTTAAATGTAGCATCTCTACTTTTTTATTTTGACTTATTTTTGCAAGCTTTTTTAAATCTAGTTCTTCATCACCAGGAACCACAGCTACAAGTATGCCCGTTTTATTTCCTACAGCTACTAAGGTTTTAAAAATTTTTTCTATCCTTTGATCAAGCTCTAAAGCGACATGCGCAGCACTTAATTGGTCTTCTGTCCAAGGATATTCATGCTCTTTATAAGAGATATTACGTTGTTCAATTAGACGAATAGCATTTGTCTTTTCTTTTTTCTTTTTACTCAATGAAATGCTCCTAATCATTCATTTTGCTAAAATGGACTAATTGCTGAATCTTCTTTTATACGTAAAGTTTCCAAATTAAATTGGAGCTCATCGATTGGAATTTGTCCGGGCGCTGAATTTTGTCCATTTTCCAAAGATCCAAACGTAAGAACCGAGCCAGTGACTTCGCCTGCAATCCTCGTGATTTTCCCAAGATCCCCCATGGATATCGTTGCAATTGGTAATTCATTAAAGGCTCTAGCTTTAGAAACAATGTTCATCATGCGCAAAACATCTTCTAAACTGTGTGGCATAGCAGCAATTTTTCCAATATCTGCCCCAAATTGGTTCATTACCCCAATTCGATAAATCATTGTTGCATCTTCGGGCGTCTCTTTGTAATCATGGCTACTCATAATAATTTTAGCTCCTTGAATTTTTAAGTCTTGGACGAATTTACGCCCTAAAAATTCGACTTTTCCAAATTCAATATCCATCAAATCCACTTTTTGTGTACTTGCGGCTGTTAAACATAAATCATGATACATTTTCAAAGAAACAGGACGACTCCCTCCTTCTTCTACCGAACGAAAAGTAAACAAAAGAATTTTTTCTGGTAAAATACCAGCAATCATATCCAAAGTTTCCATTATCTCTTCAATCTCTTCGCTCTCACTAAACAAATCTGCTCGCCATTCTACAATCTCAGCTACAGATTGTTTCGCGAGATTCGCTTGCTCTGCTACTTCTTCTGTCGTTTTTCCAGTAATAGGTACACACATTTTAGGAGCCCCATTCCCTATTTTTACATTTTTTAACTCTAACAAGAAGCACACCTCCGTTAATCCTTTTTGATTTGGTAAAAATAAACCTTTAAATAGTCTCCCGCAGGATAGGCCGAATCAACGACGAAATCTTGAGGAAGACGAAATTTTTTAATTAGCTTATAGCTAACATTTTCATTTTGCAGGGCCTTTTCAATCATATTTTGAAATTTTTTTGATGTCACATTAGCTGCGTTAGAAGAAGCCATAATCACACCTTGGTCTTTTAAAATAGCTATACTAGACCTAACTAGTTCTCCGTAATCTTTAGCCACACGAAAAACTTTTTTCTTATTTCTAGCAAAACTAGGTGGATCTAAAATAATACAATCAAAAGTAAGCTGTTTTTTCTTTGCATATTTAAAATACGCAAAGGTATCCATGACATGAATTGTTTGTTTAGAAAGATCAATTTGATTAGCTAAAAATTGTTCCTGTGTCTTTTTTAAACTACGTTTAGCTAAGTCCACGTTTGTAGTAGTGTTTGCTCCCCCTGCTGCCGCTGCAATTGAAAAAGCCCCAGTATAACTAAACATGTTCAAAAGATCTTGATCTTTAGCAAAACCTTCTGCAAATAGCTTTCTTACTTCACGTTGATCCAGAAAGATGCCTGTCATTAAGCCTTCATTTAAATAAACAGCATAATTTATATTATTTTCTTTAATGTAAAGTGGTTCAGGAGCGCTTTTCCCCCAAAGAAGGCGTGAGTGCGATTGATCTGTAGGAAAACGAAGTTTCTCATAAATGCCTTTTATTTCAGGAAACACTTCTTTAAAGGCTGTGATAATCTTCTCTTGTTTATGATATAAAGTTTGATTATACCAAGAAACAACGGCAAAATCTGCATATTTATCAATTGTTACACCGCCTAAATGATCTCCTGCCCCATTAAGTAAACGAAAGGCATTTGTTTTTTCCTCTTGATAGTAGTTTTCTCGTTTTTTTCTTGCTTTAAAAAAAAGTTCTACAAAAAAAGCGTAATCAAGGGGGCGATCGTTCGTTGTTAAGCACCAACCCACACCATTATTTTGGACGCCAAGATATCCTTTAGCAACTAAATTTTGTTGTTTATCAACAAAATTGATCCACTGATTTTCTTTTATTGGATCAAGCAGATCTCGTTTTTGTAATAATGGATAACCACGTCTTATACGCTTTGCCGCTTGTTGTGTCACTTTAATTTCCATGTATTCACCCTATTGATTTTTATTTTCTTACAAACAAGTATACCAAATCCTACATTTTTTGTCTTTTACAAAAAAATTGATAAGAAAAACTTAATTCGTTCCTCTACTTTCCAATTTTATTGACAGTCAAATAAAGACTTTAGTAGAATAATATTGATGAATGAAAACAATTGAATTTGTTTTCACGACGTATGTCAGAAAGTGAGGAACAAACTTTTGAAGAACGTAAAGATACCAAATCTTCTAAATACAAGATTAGGCTTTTTTGGCCTATTAGCGATCTTATTATGGACTAAAAATATTGCTGCTTATTTTACAGAGTTTAGTCTAGGGGTAGAAAGTGCAATTCAATACTTTATTTTATTGATCAATCCTATAGCGACGACTTTATTTTTACTATCCATCGCTTTATATATAAGAAGGACAAAAGCATCTTATTTTGCCATGCTTTTGATTTATTTCTTAACTACCGTCTTACTTTTTGCTAATATCGCCTATTATCGTGAATTCACCGATTTTCTTACCATTAATACGATTTTAGGTGCTGGTCAAGTTGCTGGTGGTTTAGCAGGTAGTACATTAGAATTATTAAATTTTAGCGATATTTTCTATTTTATTGACTTTATTATTTTAGGCGTTGCGTTGGGTATGAAAAAAATTAAGTTAGACCAACGGCCCATACGAGCTAGAACAGCTTTAGCTGTCACAGCACTTGCTGTCATGGTTTTTTCAGGCAACTTATTTCTGGCGGAAACAGATCGTTCAGGATTATTAACCCGAACTTTTTCCCGCGATTATCTGGTTAAGTACCTTGGGATTAATGCTTTTACTGCTTACGATGCCGTTCAAACTTATCAAACAACTCAAGTACGTGCTCAAGCAAGCGCCAATGATATAGATGAAGTCGAAGATTACGTGAATGAACATTATGCTGAGCCCAATGATGAATTGTTTGGTATAGCAGAAGATAAAAACGTCATCTACATCCATCTAGAAAGTGTACAACAATTTTTAATTGATTACGAACTAGAAGACGAAAATGGTGAACAACACGAGGTAATGCCATTTATTAATAGTTTATATCATGATAATAGTACCTTTAGTTTCGATAATTTCTTCCATCAAGTGGCGGCCGGAAAAACAAGTGATGCTGAAACATTGATGGACAACTCTCTATTTGGTTTAAACCAAGGTTCCTTTTTCACCCAATTTGGTGGAAAAAATACTTTTGAGTCAGCTCCAAACATTTTAAACCAAACAAAAGATTACACTTCTGCCGTTTTCCATGGAAATGCAGGAAATTTTTGGAACCGTAATGAGGTCTATAAGCACTTTGGTTATGATTATTTCTTTGATAGTAATTATTATGATGTAACTGACGAAAATTCTTTCCAATATGGTTTGCATGATAAGCCATTCTTTGAACAATCAGTACCTTATTTAGAACACTTACAACAGCCTTTCTATTCAAAATTTATTGCTGTGTCTAACCACTATCCTTACGCTGAATTTACTAATGATGAAGCTGGATTCCCATTGGCAGACACACCAGATGAAACGATTAACGGATATTTTGCTACTGCTAATTATTTAGATACAGCTGTCGAAGAATTCTTTGATTATCTGAAAGAATCGGGACTGTATGAGAACTCAGCTATCGTTTTATACGGCGATCACTACGGTATTTCTGATGGGCGTAATGAAAACTTGGCAGAGTTGCTGGGTAAAGATAGTGAAGATTGGGATGAATATGATAATGCACAAATGCAGCGTGTCCCTTATATGATTCACATCCCTGGTCAAGATAATGGTGAAATCAATCATACTTATGGTGGCGAAGTTGATGCCATGCCGACCCTTTTACATTTACTAGGTGTAGATACCAAAAACTATATACAAATGGGACAAGACTTATTATCAGATGAACATCAAGAAATAGCTGCAATGCGCGATGGTTCTTTTGTGTCCCCTGACTATACAAATTATTCTGGCACGCTTTATGATAATGAAACAGAAGAACCTATCGAGTCTCCTTCAGAAGAAGAGCAAGAAACTGTTGACCAATTACAAAACACTGTCAATGAACAATTGGAAACTTCGGATAAAGTAACTCAAAGAGATCTCCTTCGCTTCCATAACGAAAGTGGTCTTGAACCAATCGATCCAAATGATTATGATTACACAAATATCGATGAACGTCTTCGTAACATAGAAGAAGAATTGGGTGATGATTCTACTAGTATCTATTCAGAAAATAATAATGAATCGACAGCAGATGAATACGAGTCAAAAAGTTATCAAGAATATCATCCTGAAGTACAAGAAGAGCTAGAAGAAGAAAATAACAATAATGGTAGTCAAGATAGAGAATAATTTAAAAAATGAAACACCTACATCATATGATGTGGGTGTTTTTTTATATTTTACTACAGCTTATTCATATTTTTTTCAAATTCGTTTTATATAATGCGGTCAAGAAGGTGATACTCATGTCTTTTTCAAAAATTGCTCTAGCCAGTTTAAAATATCATCGACGTATAACCGCTTTTTATATCTTTTTTTTAAGCATTTTATTCATATTATTTTTCATCATTGAAAGTTTACAAATTTCTTTGCCTTATATCTATGAACATGTAGAAAGATTACTTTCTTCTTCTGGATACTCGTTAGAAAGGCAAACTATTTTGGCCTCTATTCAAGAACCAACTGAAACAGTGAACAATTATTACCATCTGTTCAAAAAAATAGCCATTATTTCATTTAGCGTTTTATTTGTCCTTTATTTTTTTATTTGTCAGTTAGTAAAAGATAAAGAACTTCTTGTATGGAAACATTCAGGAAATACAATGTTTTCTTGGCTGCGCCTTAACCTGTTAGAATCATTTTTTCCCTTAATTTTTCTTATTTTGATTTTTATTTTACTTACTATGATTTTCCAACGATACTTTGTCGAAATGATTTTATATCAACATTTTAAAATTATTGAATCTGTCAGCAATGTAGACACTGTCACCGAACAGTTGGAGCAAACTCAATTGGGTCAGCTTGTCACTCGTTTTCCCCGTACAAACCAAGCGTTGATTCAATCCATTTTACTCCCTAGTCAAGAATGGACAAAAATATTTTTCTTGTCTATTGGAAAAACAATTCGAAATATTATTTTCTTACTTTTTTCAGCCCAAATCATTACAATAAGCACGTATTATTATTGGAGGTATAAGCTTTGAAACAAATGATGAATGTAAAGCAATTACCTGCTGGTTTTTATCTTGTTACAACAAAAAAGTATCAAAACAATCTCTTAGCTCAACAACCTAAACAATTTATTGGTGAAATTACTGGGAAATGGGAACAGTTACCTTACTTATCCCTAAAAGAAAATCTCCTTTTGGGAGTAGACAAACCTAAACAAACAAGACTTTTATCTTATATTAAATTAACTGAACTTAACTCAATAATCTTTAGCAAAAAAGAGAAGGAGCTGACTCAATTTGATAAAATAAGATTGCAGTTTGTTCACCTATTATTAAAAAGTACCTCTGTCATCTATCTTCATGATTGCTTTGGTTCACTAACTATTAATCAAGTGCAGTGGCTTTTAAAATTTTGTTTTCACTTATCCCAAAAACATTCCCTATGTATCTTATTATTTAGCCAAAACAAGCAACTTCTCCAATCCCCTTATATAGATGACATTTTTTAATAAGCTGAATTTGCATAAAAACCCAAATTAGCGTAAGTCTGTAGTGGCCCCAAAAAGTTAGATCAAAAATTAACTTTTGGAGGTCGACATATTCCACTAATTTAGGTTTATTTTTTTATCTATTATTCAGCTTCTTTCTCCGGATCGGTATCAGGAAAAGTGATAACAAAGCTCGTCCCTTGATTTGGCTGACTGTATACCTCAATTTTACCTTTATGCATATGAACCAATTGTTGAACAATCGGAAGCCCTAAGCCTGATTCACCAAATTTTTTATTTTTTCTTGACGGGTCAATTTTATAGTAACGTTCAAATATATTATTTACTTGTTCCTCTGTCATTCCAACGCCTGTATCCGTGATAGTAACGGTTGTTTCTAAATAACCCTTTTCGATTTTTAATCGAATTTCGCCATTTTCAGTAAATTGAATAGAATTTTGAATAATATTAACGATAATTTGTACAAAACGGTCATAATCAGCAAAAATCGGCACATTTTCTGTTGTTTCTAAAACTAATCGATCATTAGCAGCTTCTGCTTTTTGTTCCATTTGTACTAATATTGATTGTAATGCCTGTGTTCCATCAAATTTTTTTACAACTATAGAGATTTGGTTGGTTCGAATCTTTTCATAATCTAAGTTCTCATTCACTAGACGAATTAAGCGATTTGTCTCGTTTTTCATTAAACCAATCGCATTATCCTTCTGATCTTCTGGAATCGCTTGGTATTGCAGTCCCTCTAATATTCCATTAATCGTAGTTAAAGGGGTGCGCATTTCATGAGAAGCATCTGCCATGAATTGTCTACGTCGTTCTTCTTGCCGATTAACCTCTTCTTGGGATTTTTTTAACGAATCGGTCATTTTATTAAAGTCCTCAGCCAACTCATCAAATTCGTCCCGATTACGTGATGGCAATACATTATCAAAATTCCCATTGGCAATCTCTCGAGTCGCTTCTTTCATTCGATTAATCCGCCTTACTTGGATCTTAGCATATAAAAAACTGATGATTAAGGCCACAATAACAGATAAGACAAATCCCTTAAGTAAATTATTAGTAAACTCTGCCACCGAATTTTTCACATTTTGAGCAGACTGCGTCACAATTAAAGCTCCGTAAAATTCATTATCCAAATTAAAGGGAATCATTGCATAGGATGTTGCCTCCTCTTCTCCAAAAATATTCGTACTCGCTGTCACCTGCTGCTGTTGTCCCGCACGCAAATTTTCCCAATAATCATCAAATGAAAAAGTAATTGGCATTTCTGTCGAAGTAGGATAAAGAACTTCTCTATCATCTGTAATAAACGTAAAGTGAACATTTTGCTGATTCAATATGGCTTCAGAGCGATTCAGCGAATCCCGAGTTACTGATTCTAATGAATAGGTTGGTAAATTTTCATTGATTTCTTCTACCACTGCATCAGCATAACCGAAAAGTTGTTGATAGTTATTTTCTTCAATCGTTTGTTTTGTCATTTGAGTAAAAGAAATCCCTAACGTTACTAATGTTACTAGGATTACAACCCAAAAAGCTAGTAATTGTTGATATAAATAGCGCATCATTCATCCCCTGAATCATCAAACTTGTAACCAACGCCCCATACTGTTTGTATAACTTGAGGGCCGATCTTTTCAACTTTTTGGCGCAACTTTTTAATATGCGCATCCACTGTCCGCTCATCTCCAAAGTACTGATAGTCCCATACTAATTCAAGTAATTTTTCACGAGAAAATACTTGGCGTGGTTTATTTGCTAAAGTATATAACAAGTCAAACTCTTTAGGTGTTAAGTCATTAATTTCTTTTCCATTCAAAAAAGCTTCTCGCGTCTTTGTATTCATTTGAAAATGAGAAGTTTGCACATCAAATTCTGCATCGCTTTGTGTTGTCGTATCAGAAGACACATTTGTTAAATCACTACGACGATGAAGAGCTTTCATCCGAGCAATTAAAGTTAAGGGGCTGAAAGGTTTAGTCACATAATCATCCGCTCCAATTTCTAACCCGATCACTTGATCACTTTCAGAATCTCTAGCTGTCAACATAATCAATGGGACTACACTTGAAACTTCACGGATTTTGCGAGCTACGACCATGCCGTCTACTTCTGGTAAATTTAAATCCAAAATAATCATATGCCATTTTTGTGGATCTTCTAAAAAAGCGTCAATTCCAGCTTGTCCATCATATTTATAAGAGACTTCCCACCCCTCATTCAAAAAAAACATTTGCATCATTTCACAAACTGACTCATTATCTTCAATCATTAATATGTTCACGTTGCCCACCTCTTGTTTTATACTCATGTTTTTCTTAGTTTCATCTACTCAAAAAAGATAATTCATAAAATAACTAAGAACTTTACTTAATCTTTTCTATTTATTTTTATTTTACCACTAAGGCAAGTTCTTTCTACCACAAAGATTATAGCATTTAACCTAGAAAAATTGTGGTAAATTTTAGCTACTCTTTTATTAGTATACTCCAAATTAAATAATGCACCAACCGATTATTTAATTCTTTGAGAAACCTTTGTATTTTATTTGTTTAATAATTGTATTGAAAGTATGATTTTTTTCATCCTTATCTTTTGCTCCTACATCGCTTTTTTTTCTCTTCTATTAATAAAATATGATATAATTAAACTAGCAAATATGAAAGCGCTACAAAATTTAGATTTGGAGGTGCTAATAGTGAACCAAAAGCAAGCTGCTTTGTTTTTATACCTCTTGGAAGATTTAGTTTTTGACAGAGATTTTCTTCTTCAGCAAAGTGTAGTATTTGAAGTTAACGGACGTTTAATTACTGGTGAATTTTTCTCTGAAGAATCTTTTTTTGCCCCTTTTATAAGTCCAGAAGATCAATACGCTTTCAAGGAATCATTTGTCAGTAGAACAATGCCTTATAATGGCGTGACCGATTACAATAAGCCCCAAATTCAAAACGATTTACAAAAAGACTTGCCCTCAACCTTTGAAAAAATGAAATCTTTTATTTTAGACCATAAAAAGTACCCCGAATTAGAAAAATTGAGAACAACTATCGCTGACGACGCTGTTATCCAAAAGGTACAATTTTTAGAGCTCACGGATCAAACGTTCCCTTTCTTCATTTTTCCAAAAGAGTCAACCTTCGAACCTGTTTCTTTGCTGTTTGAGCTTTATTAAGGCGATAGTAAAGATTACTTTGATTTCGACCCAGTTTTAAACTTAAGTAGTCCAGCGAAAGCAAAAATACCCAAATCCTTTTTCAATTAGGATTTGGGTATTTTTTGCAAAGCTCTGAAATCTCCATATGGAGACGGCGGGAGTTGAACCCGCGTCCAGACATATCGCCGCTTGAATATCTACACTCATAGTCACATAAATTTAAATTCGCTTTATAAACCGCTATGCGACAAGCCGTTTATAAAGCTAGTCTGATCATCTCTTCATTGACTTCCAGACGGAAAGTCAATGCGTATCCCACTAAAGTTGAGACCCTGATTCGACACATGGGCGATGCCGAGAGGATCTACGCTAGCTGTTTTTACGCAGCTAAAGCGTAAGAATTGTTATTGTTTTTAGCAGTTATATTTAACTGAGCGTTTTTACGTAGACGCAACCTACGAAATGCAATTCAAGCTCGATCTATGCCTGTCGAATCCGTAACGTCCCCTTAATTAAAGGGCTCTATAACCAATGACTATTTTATCATAATTTGTATTTTTTTCAAGTAATTCGTCTCTTTTCGAAAGTAAATACAATTTCACTTTTCATTTATAAAAAACAGAGGACAAAATTTATCCTATGATAAAAAAGGAGACAGCCAGGATAAATCTGTGCTCTGAGCTCCTTTCAGATCATAGGTTTCTATAAAGTTATGCATAAGTCATTTTCTCTTATACAGCTTTTGTGTGTAATATAACTTATTTAATTTGTAATAAAAACCAATCTCTTTGTAATCCATGCCTATGTTATTATTTAAATTAGAGGGGGACGAGTACATGGAAGATATTTTCTTTGCACCATTCGATTGGTTATATCGTCAAATCTCTGGTGGCAGTTATTGAATAACCGCTCGAAAAAATATTAAAAAGAGTCTGGATTAAAAATTTCAACAATAATCGTTCATAAATTATCTTTTATCATTCTATTAGATTTTATATCATAAAAGTTCCAAATCTAGGAAAGATAACTTATTAAACACCATTGCTGAAAAATAACAATCCAGGCTTTTTTCATTCAAAATACGTTGACTAATTTTTCACAATAAGCTTCAAGGTAGTTTTGATCCGTTTGATTATAACGATTTAGTTCTTGGCTATCGATATCAAGAACTCCAAGTAACCTCCCATCCTTTATCATAGGCACTACAATTTCGGATAAAGCCTCGGAATCACAAGAGATATAATTTTTATGTTCTTTGACATTTCCTACAATGACTGTTTGCTTTTCAGCAGCAGCTTCACCACAAACCCCGTTGCCTAGTTGAATTCGCGTGCAGGAAACCTTCCCCTGAAAAGGGCCTAATATTAACTCATTTTCATTAAACAAATAAAATCCAGCAAATATCGTTTTCGGAAGAGTCATATTTAATAGAGCCGTAGCATTAGCTAAAGTGGCTAACCAATGCGTTTCATCTTTTAACAGCTCTTCTTGTTGTGATAGCATCATTTCATATGACTTTTGTTTTTCTTCTTTATTTTCCATAAACTATCTTTCTCCTTTATTTTAATTCCTAAAAGAATGTAATGGCGCGGGAATACTACCACCGCGCTGTATAAATTCAGCAGAACTAGCATCGTTAATTTTCATTACTGGAGCTGATCCTAGCAAACCTCCAAATTCAATATGATCGCCAATGTGTTTACCTTTAGCCGGGATAATGCGTACGGCTGTTGTTTTATGATTAATAACGCCAATAGCTGCTTCGTCTGCAATCATTCCACTGATCGACTCCGCAGATGTATCCCCTGGGATTGCTACCATATCTAGACCAACAGAACAAATAGCTGTCATAGCTTCAAGTTTTTCTAAATTTAAACTTCCTGCTTTCACACCATCAATCATTCCGGCGTCTTCGGATACAGGAATGAAGGCTCCTGATAAGCCTCCTACATGATTACAGGCCATAACGCCACCTTTTTTCACAGCGTCATTTAATAAAGCAAGCGCAGCAGTTGTTCCATGCGTTCCTACCGTCTCTAATCCCATTTCTTCTAAAATTTCGGCTACGCTATCTCCAACAGCTGGAGTAGGCGCTAACGAAAGATCGACGATACCAAATGAAACCCCTAACCGCTTAGAGGCTTCTTGTCCTACTAATTGACCCATACGAGTAATTTTGAAAGCTGTCTTTTTTACAGTTTCAGCTACTACATCAAAAGGTTCACCTTTCACTTTTTCTAACGCTCGTTTCATTACACCAGGACCGCTCACTCCTACATTAATAACAACGTCTTCCTCGCCAAAACCATGAAAAGCACCGGCCATAAATGGATTATCTTCAACTGCGTTTGCAAATACTACAAGTTTAGCACAACCTAAGTCAGATTTTTCCGCAGTTTGTTTAATCACATCCCCCATCGTTTGCACAGCATTCATATTAATTCCAGCTTTCGTTGAACCAATATTTACGGAAGAACAAACATAATCCGTTTCAGCTAACGCTTGTGGGATAGATTCAATGAAGGCTAATTCTGATCCCTGAAACCCTTTTTCCACTAGAGCACTATATCCTCCAATAAAATCTACGCCTACTTCTTTAGCTGCACGATCTAAAGCTCGAGCGTATTTAATACAATCAGCACTTGTTGCTTTAGCAGCAGAAGCAATGGTAGCAATAGGTGTAATAGAAATCCGCTTATTAATAATCGGGATGCCATATTCTGTTGCGATTTGCTCACCAACACTTACTAAGTTTTTAGCACAACGAGTAATTTTTTGATAAATTTTTTCACAAGCTATCTCAACATCCGCATCAATACAATCTAACAAAGAAATACCCATTGTAATTGTCCGAATATCTAGGTTATCTTCTTCTATCATTCGAATGGTTTCAAGGATTTGCTTGGTTTCCATACTCTATCTCCTATCCTAACTTATGCATCGCATTAAAAATTTCTTCATTTTGGATGCTAATTTTTATTCCTAATTGTTGACCTGCTTTGTCTAATTCGTCTCGAATAGACTCAAAATTAACTTGTTTATCCATTTCTAAAATCATCATCATTGTAAAGTAATCTTGCATAATTGTTTGTGTAATATCTACAATATTTATATTTAACGCAGCCAAGTGTTGGCTTACATGTGCCACGATACCTACTTTATCTTTGCCAATTACAGTTAAAACTGCCCGCATGTTTATTCCTCCCTTATATCTCCTTTATTGTAACATAAGTGAAATTTCCTAAACTGTATTTTATCATAAGAAACTTTCATTTTTACACCTATTTAAAAATACTGAGATATAAACAAAAAGATAATTGCCACATAAGCTTTTCCACTTATACGGCAATTATCCACACATTTATTTAAATTATTATCTAATAACCATTACGTTACAAGGCGCATGATTTACTACAAAAGCCGTTGTAGAACCAACTAAAGCTTGAGCGATAGCCCCTTTACCCGTTGAGCCTATAACAATTAAATCAATTTCGTGCTCTTTCGATAAATCCATGGCAATCATTTCTTTAGGGGAACCAATTTCTACAATACGCTCAATACTTTTTACTCCCGCTTGTTCAGCAATTTTTATTTTCTCATCCATATCTTCTTCAATGCTTTGTTGCTCATCTTTTAATAACCGCGAAAAAGCATAAGCACTAGTGGTCAGTTCAACATCATTGATAATCCAAGCCAAAAAAACAGTCGCATCATTTCGTTTGGCGATTTCGATTGCCTCATTAAAAGCCTTCTCTGATTTTTCCGATCCGTCAATAGCAACTAAAATTCGTTTGTAAGTATCCAGCATTGTAAACGCCTCCTTCTTTTCTTTATTATATCATTACTGCAAATAATTACCATAGTATTTTATTATACATGTCAGCAAATCTAGCTTTCAGCAGCTGAGCATGCTAAAATAAATAAGACTATATACGAAACGAGGGAGCCTATTGGTTGAATATTTAGAAGTAGGAAAAATTGTAAATACACAAGGAATTAAAGGGGAAGTCCGTGTGATGTCGTTAACGGATGCCCCTGAAGAACGTTATCACAAAGGAGCAAAGTTGACTGTTTTTCTTAAGGATCAAGAACCTATTGAACTAACAGTCGCAAGCCACCGAAAACATAAAAATTTCGACTTACTGTCTTTTGAAGGTTATCCTTCTATCAACGACGTTGAAGTTTTTCGTGATAGTATATTAATGGTGCCCAAAACTGAACTTTCAAAGGTAAATGAAGATGAATATTATTACTATGAAATCATAGGTTTAAGTATTTATGAAGAAAACGGAGAAAAATTAGGGGAAGTAAAAGAAATTCTTTCCCCTGGAGCAAACGATGTTTGGGTAATTCAAAGACAGGGGAAAGCAGATGCTTTAATTCCTTTTATTTCTTCTGTAGTAAAAAAAATTGACCTAGAGAATCAAAAAGCTTATGTTGAAATTCCAGAAGGGTTGTTAGACGATGAAAATTGATGTATTAACGCTATTTCCAAAAATGTTTGAAGGACCTATGGGAGAATCGATGATTGGCAAGGCTCAAGAAAATGGACACTTGGAAATCAACATATCGAACTTTCGAGATTACTCAGCAAATAAACATCATACGGTAGATGATTATCCCTACGGTGGAGGAGCGGGCATGCTTTTAAAAGTACAGCCTATTTATGATAACTTGCAATCCATAAAAAAATCGTCACCTGACACTAAAAAAAGAGTCGTTTTGTTAGACCCTGCAGGAACTCCATTTAATCAAAAAATGGCAGAAGACTTTGCGCAAGAAGAGCATCTGGTTTTCATCTGTGGACATTATGAAGGTTATGATGAACGTATTCGCTCTCTAGTAACAGATGAAGTTTCGATTGGCGACTATGTGCTAACTGGTGGAGAATTAGGTGCAATGGTAATGATCGATGCCACTGTTCGATTATTGCCAGAAGTATTAGGCAATGAGCTTTCAGCAAAAACAGATTCCCATTCAACAGGTTTGTTGGAACATCCACAATATACAAGGCCCGCTGTTTTTAATGAAATGGAAGTTCCCGAGGTTTTGAAAAATGGAAATCATAAGTTAATTGAACGTTGGCAGTTAAAAGAAGCTTTACGACGTACATGGATACGTAGGCCCGATATGTTAGAAAGCATAGAATTAACAGATGAAATGAACACACTTTTGAAAGAAATTAAGCACGAACGATAAGGAAGCAGTAGCTGTAGTAAACTTGTTTTTATTGATGGAGGTTATTCTATTGTCAATAGGTATTTCCATGCTTTTTACTTTTATTGTCGCCTTCATAGGCGGAAAGCTTGGGCAAAGATTAAATTTCCCAGCCCCATTTATGATCGGTAGTATGCTAGCTGTCATGCTTTTTTCTGTACTTACAAATAAAGCTTTTTTCCCTCAAGAGGTCAAAGTAATTGCCCAAATCGCCGCCGGAATTTTTATTGGACAAAAGCTTACTCGCTCGGATATCATCCATTTAAAATACGTCATCAAACCAACGCTTTTATTATTAATTCTTTTAACAATCAATACATCCTGAATGATTTATAAATTTTTCCAAGAATGATTCAATCATTGGTATGCTCATTTTTCTAAAAGTTTAGTTGCTTCACCTTCTGGGTGTACA